>NZ_JAVDQF010000001.1:318213-636426 GCF_031454135.1 Arthrobacter russicus | reverse complement strand
GCGCCAGCCCTACGAGTTATCGGCGGCAAGCTGCACGCAAGACTCCGCAGCTTGAAGCAGCCTTATGAAGCGAGAAATTGGATCGCGGCCTGTTTGAAGGCCCGTGAGGTGATCGCGTTGAAGTGGTTCCGGGCCGGCAGGATCAGAATTTCCGCGTGGCCGCTGAGTTCTGCCAGCCGCGGCATCTCCGCCGCCACCTGGTCCTTTTCTCCGGCCACGAACAGAATCGGCATTTTGGGCACCGATTCCGCGGCATCGTAGGGTTCGGTCTTGACCGCGCGGGCCATCGAGAGCAGCGCGAACATGTCGTTGCCCGGTATCTGCCGGGCCCAGCCGATCAGATCCGCGGTCATCGGGTCCGCGATCGGCGCGCCGGAGGCCAGGAATTCTTCGGCCTCGGCCAGATCGAACATCGCCAGCGGATCGCCGGCAGACGGCCCGCCGAGCACCATCCGGTGCACCAACTCGGGCTGCGTGGCACCGAATTCCCAGGCGAACCGGGCGCCGAGCGAGTAACCGATGATATCCACGCCGGACTCCGGATCGCCGTCGGCCAGCGGCTTGGCGCCTTCGTCGAGCAGGATCTGCAGGATTTCCGCCCGGATCCGGCTCGGTGCATATTCGTCCGACTCCACCGGCGCAGGGTTGCCACCGTGCCCCGGCAGGTCTACTGCGATCACCCGGCGGCCGGCTTCGGTGAGCGGTTGGATCCAGCCCGACTGCACCCAATTGAATTCGGTCGAGGAGCCGAAGCCGTGCAGCATCAGCAGCGGGCGGCCGGAGCCGGCACCGAAACGATGCACCCGCAGCGTGGATGCACGGCCCTCCACAGCGTGGCCTTCCGCCGCCTGCGGCATCAGTCCTCGTCCAGGTTCAGGGAAAGTTTCACCCGGCGCTTCGGGGCTTCTTCCACCGGTACGGTGCCCACGATGCCGGCGGTGTCATCCGGGACTTCGAAGATGATCAGCGGATCGCCGACCTGGATCACCTCGCCTGGCTCGCCGAAAATCCGCAGGACTTTTCCGGCCTGCGGCGAAGGCAGCTCCACGGAGGATTTGGTGGTTTCCACCTCGACCATCGGAGTATTGCGCTCGATCTGGTCGCCCTCGGCAACCAGCCACTCCAGCACGGTCGCATCGAGCAACCCCTCGCCGAGGTCCGGCAACGGGAAGGAAAGTTCAGCCACGTCGGTACTCCAATACCCGTTGGATGCCGAACAGGATCCGGTCCACATTCGGCACGTATTCGTCTTCCAAATCTCCTGAGGGATACGGTACGTCGAAGCCGGTCACCCGTTCAACCGGTGCTTTGAGCAGGTCGAAGCAGGCCTGGGTCAGTTGCGCCGCAATTTCGCCGCCCATCCCGGCGGTCAGCGGCGCTTCATGCACGACGATGGCGCGCTTGGTTTTGGCGACTGAACCCGCCAGCGTGGCGATGTCCAAGGGCTTGATCCAGCGCAGATCGACTACCTCGACCTGGATGCCGTCCTCGGCTGCCAGTTCGGCGACCTGCAAGCAGCGGGCCACCATGGCGCCGTAAGCGACCAGGGTGACGTGCTTGCCCTCCCGGGCGATCCGGGCGCCGTCGAGCATCCCGGGTTCGGCCAGATCGACCGCTTCCTTCTGCCAGTACCGCGGCTTCGGTTCCAAGAACATCACCGGATCAGGCATGGTCGCGGCCAAACGCATCAGGTGGTACGCCTGGTGCGGGTTGGCCGGGGAAACCACCTTGAGCCCGGGCACGTGCGCGAACAGCGCTTCGAGGCTTTCGGTGTGCATCTCCGGGGCGCGCAGCCCGCCGAAGCTCGGTACCCGCAGCGTGATCGGCATCGGCAATTTACCGCGGCTGCGGTAGTTCAGCCGGCCGATCTGCGCGATGATCTGGTTGACCGCAGGGTAGGCGAAGCCGTCGAATTGGACTTCCGGGATCGGGTGGTAGCCGGCCATCGCCAAGCCGACGCTCATGCCCAGGATGCCGGATTCGGCCAAGGGGGTGTCGAAAACCCGGTCGGCGCCGAATTCGGCCTGCAGATCCGCGGTGACCCGGAAGACGCCGCCCAGCTGGCCGACGTCCTCACCCAGCACCAGGACCTTGGGGTCTGCGCGCAGGGCATCAGCCAGTGCGCGGTTGATCGTTTTCTGCATCGAAAGCTCTTCGACCGCTGGTGCCGGGTACGCGGCCCCGGCCTGCTTCTCGATCACTGACTCAGACATGTTCGCTCTCCTCGCGCCAGTGGTTGGCTTGGGCGCGCAACGCCCCGGTCGGTTCCTGGAAGACGAAGTCGAACATCTCGGTGCCCGGCCGCGGGTCCATCGCGGCGACGCCTTCGCGGATGGCGTTCTCTTCGGCCTGCGCCTCGGCCAGGGCCTGTGCGAAGAACTCGTCGTCGGCTACGCCGGCGGTGCGCAATGCCTCGGCGTAGCGGTCCACCGGGTCTTGGCCGCCGTCGGTCCGTTCGTCTTCCAAGCTCCGGTAGCGGCCCGGGTCGTCACTGGTCGAATGCGGGCCACGACGGTAGGTCATCGCCTCGATCAGTACCGGGCCATGGCCGGCCGCCGCGTACGCGCGGGCGGCTTTGGTCGCTGCGTACACCGCTTCGACGTCGTTGCCGTCCACCTGGACAGTGGCCATGCCATAGCCGAGAGCCCGGGCCGAGACCGAGCCGCCGGCCACCTGCCGTTCGGTGGGCACCGAGATCGCCCAGCCGTTGTTCTGCACGAAGAAGATCACCGGCGCTTTGAAGATCGCCGCGAAGTTCATCGCTTCGTGCACATCGCCCTGGGAGGAAGCGCCATCGCCGAAGTAGCTGATCGCCGCGTTCAGGGTGCCGTCGGCCTTCCGGCCGTCCAGGGTCTGGCCGTGCGCCCAGCCGACGGCGTGCAGCACGGATCCGCCGACCACGGCTTGGATCGGGGCGAAACGGCTGGCCGCAGGATCGTAGAGGCCGCCATGCCAGGTGGCTTTGTGCGTGGACATGTAGGCCACCATGTCCACACCCCAAGCCCGGGCCACGCCGACTTCCCGATAGGTGGGGAAAACGAAGTCCGACCCCCGCTCCAAGGCGAACGCGCTGCCCACCTGGGCGGCTTCCTGCCCGCGCCCCGGAGCGTAACCCGGGATGATGCCCTGGCGTTGCCAGGCGATGGCGGAAACATCGAGGTGCCGCACTGCGGCGAGCAGCCGGTACAACTCACGTTGTTGTTCGACGGTCAGCTCGGCTGCCGGCACCTCGAGGGTCGGTGCCGTGGTCGTGCGTTCATGGCGTGGTGCGATGCTCACAGGAGCCTTTCTGCTCGGTGGATCGAAGCCTTCTTGCTGTGAGCCTAGTCACCTACGGGGGACCTTGCAATGTTGCCACATCAAACTGGTCAATTTGACACAAAATGTCTAGTCAGAACCTTTTTTGGCTGACAATTTGATGCCAATCCAACTCAGAATCGCGATTCCGGCTGTGAGTCCTATGGTGCTCAGCAGCTGGATGCCGACGCTGGGGTCGGTGAACCCCAGGACGAATACCGCGGCCAATAGCGCCAGGGCCAACCAGGACAGGTAGGGGAATCCCCACATCGGCAGTGCCATCTTCTCGCCGGCGGCATCCGCGCGGCGGCGCAGGATGATCTGCGAAACGCAGGTGGAAACCCACATCATCAAGACCGTGGAGCCGACGAGCTGCAGCAAGATCCGGAGCGTGTTCTCCGGGTCGAGGTAGTTCAGCAGTACGGCCACGAAGCCGAAGAGCACTGAAGCGATCACCGCGAATCGCGGAACCCGGTCGGCATTGACCCGGCTGAGGAACTTCGGGGCCAGGCCGCGCTGGCTGAGTGAGAAGATCATCCGCGAGGAACCGTAGAGATTGGCGTTGAGTGCGGAAAGCACCGCGATCGCAATCACCAGGGTGGTGAGTTCCTTGGCGAACGGGATGTTGGCTTCGGCGAGCACCGAGGCGAATGGATTCTTGGTCTCCTCCGAATTCCAGGGCAATACCGTGACCATGACCAACACCGAGCCGATGTAGAAGACCAGGATCCGCCACAGCACCGAACGGATTGCGCGGCCCACGTTGTGCTCGGCGTTTTCCGTTTCGGCGGCGGCGATGGTGACCAGCTCGGTGCCGCCGAAGGCGAACATCACGATCAACAGCCCGGCGGCCACGCCGGCCCAGCCCTGGGGGAGGAAGCCGCCGTGGGCGAACAGGTTTCCGAAGCCGGGGCCGGAGCTGCTCGGGATGACGCCGGTGATCAGCAGTGCACCGAGCACCAGGAAGAGCACGATCACCGCGACCTTCAGGATCGCGAACCAGAATTCCATTTCGCCGAACTTGCCGACGCCCAGCAAATTGATCGCGGTGAAGACCACCATGAACACCAAAGCGAGCAGCCATTGCGGCAGCACCGGCCACAAACTGCTCAGGATCTGGGCCGCGCCGGTGGCCTCGGCGGCGATCACCACGACGATCTGCGCCCACCAGAGCCAGCCCACGGTGGCGCCGGCGACCCGGCCCATCGCCCGCTCGGCATAGTAGGAGAAGGCCCCGCTGTTCGGGTGCGCGGCCGCCATTTCGCCGAGCATCCGCATTACGAAGATGATGATGGCTCCGGCGACCAGGAAGGAGATCAGCACCGCCGGTCCGGCAACGCCGATCGCGGTGCCCGAGCCGATGAACAGCCCGGTACCGATCGAAGAGCCCAGGGCCATCATGATCAGCTGACGTGGTTTGAGCCCCCGGTTCAGGGATTTCTGGGTGCTGCCGGTACTGCTCGCGGTATCTGCGGTCGCCATTGAAAGCTTTCTGCTTCGGAAGGGTCTCTGAAGGGGTCGAAGTCACAATTGTGTGACCCACGACACTTACCATATTGTCGGGGGAACGGTATTTCAACCTTAAGGATTGCCCAGTGGTGGACGCACTCGATGCAAGGATTGTCAAGCTTTACACTCTTGAACCTCGCACCTCGATACTTGAAGCTTCGCGCCAGTTGGGGGTTGCCCGGGCGACCTTGGTCTCCCGTCTGGACAAGCTCCAGGCTACCGGGGCGATCCGCTCTTGGGCGCCGAGTCTGCAGCCGATGAATTTCGGCTACCCGGTGCTGGCGTTCTGTTTCCTGACCATCGAGCAGGACAAGGGGCACGGAGCCGTGGTGGATGCTCTGGTGGATATTCCGGAGATCATCGACGTGCATACGGTCTCCGGGGAGAGCGACATGCTGGTCAAGGTCGCGGCCCGGTCGAATTCGGACCTGCAGCGGGTGCTGGATGCGATTTCGGCGACCAAGGTGGTGGTGCGGTCCTCCACGATGCTCGCCTTGGACACGCATTTCGAAGCGCGGACGCTGCCGCTTTTCGAGGCGTCTGCCGAATAATTGCGTTCCCCGAGGCTACCGGTTCAGGCGATGCGGCGGCGATAGACGACCATCGCGAAGCCATAGGCGATGAGCAGGATGCCGAGGCACCAAGCCAGCGCGATCCAGATCTCGCCGCCGACCGGGCGATCGGCGAGCAGGTTCTGGATCGTGTTCACGATCGAGGTCACCGGTTGATTTTCGGCGAACCAGCGGACCGGGCCCGGCATGGTCGCGGTCGGCACGAAGGCCGACGAGATGAACGGCAGGAAGATCAGCGGGTAGGAAAAAGCGGTGGCGCCGTCCACGGACTTGGCCGAGAGGCCGGCGATGATCGCCAGCCAGGTC
Source organism: Arthrobacter russicus (assembly GCF_031454135.1). Lineage (NCBI taxonomy): Bacteria > Bacillati > Actinomycetota > Actinomycetes > Micrococcales > Micrococcaceae > Arthrobacter > Arthrobacter russicus. The sequence goes on along the minus strand of NZ_JAVDQF010000001.1, from coordinate 630,742 downwards.
AGGGCCAGGGTGAACAGCATCAAGATGCCGACGACGCCGAGCCAGGCCAGCGGGCCCGCCGAACTGCGGAACCCCATCAACAGACCCACCAGGACGATGATCACCAGGGTGATCGCGTTGGCGGCCAGCGAAGTCAGCACGTGCGCCCAGAGCACCGAAGAGCGGTTGATCGGCATGGATTGGAAGCGTTCGAAAATGCCGCTTTGCAGATCGGTGAACAAGCGCATCGCGGTGTAGGCGATACCTGAGGCGATCGCAATCAGCATGATGCCCGGAAGCAGGTAGTTGACGTAATTCTCGTTGCCGATGGTGCCTTTGATCGCGCCGCCGAAGACGAAGACGAAAAGCAGCATCAGGGCGATCGGCGTGATCGCCGTGGTGATGATGGTGTCCACACTGCGGGTGATGTGCCGCATGGAACGGCCGAGCAGGACGCCGGTATCCGCGAAAAGGTGCGTGCTCATGATGGTTCCTTCCGGGAAGCGGCAGGAGGTTCCCCCGTGCCGTCGGAGCCCACCAGGACCAAGAAGATGTCCTCCAGGCTGGGTTGTTTTTCCACATATTCGACCTCGGCGGGCGGCAGCAATCGCTTCAGCTCGGCGAGGGTCCCGTTCGCAATGATCTTGCCTTGGTGCAGGATCGCAATCCGGTCAGCAAGCTGTTCGGCCTCGTCCAAGTACTGCGTGGTGAGCAGTACCGTGGTTCCGGCGGCGGCCAGTTCCTTCACTGCCTGCCAGACTTCGAGCCGGGCTTCCGGGTCCAATCCGGTGGTGGGTTCGTCGAGGAAGATCACCGGAGGCCGGCCGATCAGACTCATGGCAATGTCCAGACGGCGGCGCATGCCGCCGGAATAGGCGGCGACTTTCCGGGTGGCGGCTTCGGTGAGGCTGAACCGGGCGAGCAGCTCATCGGCGATCTGGCCGGGATGGTCCAGATGCCGCAACTTGGCCACCATGACCAGGTTCTCCCGGCCGGAGAGGATGTCGTCGACTGCCGCGAACTGGCCGGTCAGGCTGATCGATGCGCGGATCTCGGCGGCTTGCCCGGCGACGTCGAATCCCTGGACCGAAGCCGATCCGGCATCCGGTTTGAGCAGCGTGGCCAGAATCTTCACCATGGTGGTCTTCCCGGCGCCATTCGAGCCGAGCAGGGCGAAGATGCTGCCGCGGGCCACCTCGAAGTCCACGCCGCGCAGCACGCGGAGATCGCGGTAGGACTTGGTTATGCCCTGCACCCGGATCGCGGGTGCGTCGTGGCCAGTGGGGGAGTTCATTGGCCCGGTCCTGTTCCTGCGCCGTCGGCTGCGACCTCAATTGCTTTGACGAGACGGTCCCGCTCCTTGCTGATCCATTGCCCGCCTGCGTAGTTGCGCATGAAGGTCTCGGCGAACTCCACCGGGTCCTCGCCGACGATGTCTCGGATCGGCGTGCCGTCGGCGGCGCTCTGCTCGAAGAGGTCGACCAAGTCTCCGATCATGGTGACCAGCACCTCGCCCTTCGAAATCGAGCCGAAATACATCAAGTAGCGTTCCAGTGCGCTCACCGATTCGCGGTAGCCTCCGGGGAGTTGCGCCATCCGGGCCTTGTGCTGCCGGTACTGCTTCTTTTGTTCGAGCGACCCCGTGAGTTGCTCGATCCATCCTGCTGCCATTTCAATTCCCTCCTTGGCGGAGCTGTTCCAGTCGGTCGGACAGGAAGCTCCAGGTGTTCCAGAATTCGTCCAGTTCCTTTTTGCCCTGCTCGTTGAGCGAGTAAACCTTGCGCGGCGGCCCTTTCTCGGAGGGCCGCTTCGCCACATCGACAAGACCCTTTTGTTCGATTCTGACGAGCAGCGCGTATACCGTCCCTTCGGCGATTTCGGTGAATCCCTTGGCTCGGAGCATGGTGGTGATCTCGTAGCCGTAGGCCGGATTTCCGACCAGGAGGGCCAGGACAATGCCCTCCAAGGTGCCTTTGAGCATCTCGGTGATCTGTTTGCCCATCGGATGGCTCCTTTCACTACTCATTACTGCTATGTACTAGTACCCAGTATTACTAGCTACCAGTACATAGTACCGCTAAGTAGTTAAAAGGCAAGCGTCTCTCCACTGCCTTTTCCCCACGCGAGTGCACAGTTGTGGCGGATGTTTTCCGAAAATACCCGCCACAACTGTGCACTCGCGCGGGGAGGGTGCGCGGGGAGGGTGCGTGTGACGGCGGGGTGGATTTGCTGCTCGGCTGGTGTGGGTCTAAGATTAGTTATAGTCATATTGACTATAACTAATCTTAGCCCGGGCGGAGGTTCCGAGTGAGTGTGGGCTATCCAATCACGGCGAACGTCTCCGAACGCCAGTCGGCACCGCCGTCGTTGGCGATTTCCACCGTGATCTTCGCGCTCCGCACCGCAGAAGGCGAAAGCCGGCCAAGCCTCTGGTTGCCTTTGGTCCGTCGGATCCGGGAACCGTTCAAGGGCCAATGGGCACTGCCCGGCGGCCCGTTGCGCCACTCCGAATCACTGCAAAGCGCGGCCTCGCGGAACCTCGCGGAAACCACCGGATTGAACCCCCGGTACCTCGAGCAGCTGTATGCCTTCGGCGGACTGCAAAGGGCGGCGAATTGCTCGCCGGCGGTGCTGGCTCCGCGCGTCGTCTCGATTGTGTACTGGGCCCTGGTGCAGCCGACCGAAGCTGCCCTGGCACTCGAATCGGACAATGTGCGCTGGTTCAAAGCGGACGCTTTGGGCAGCGCCTCGGCCCGGGACCTGGCGTTCGACCACAACGAGATCGTGGCCTACGCTCTGTGGCGATTGCGCAACAAGCTCGAATACGCCTCGATCGCTTACCACTTGCTGGGCGAGAAATTCACCCTGGCCCAAGTCCGCGAAGTCTACGAGGCAGTGCTCGGCCGGGAGCTCGATCCGGCGAACTTCCGGCGCCAGCTCAAGGCCACGCCGCACATCGTGGCCACCGAAGAGTATTTGCAGGGCGGCAAACACCGCCCGCCCCGGCTTTACCGCTACACCGGGAACACCGAATCTTTCAGCCAAAGCCAACCGAATCCAGACCCATCTATCCGCGCCAGCAGTAAGTGAGATCACCGTGAGTTCAGTCAACACCGCGATTCAACTCTCCGTCCGCGGAGCCTCCGCCGCCTCGACCTGCGGCACCGATTTGGCCAAGGGGCCCTGGGAATTCGACCTGGCGGCCGCGCTCGATGGTGTTCCCGGATATGGTCCCGGCGCTTCGGTCGCCGATCCGGCACCGCCCAGCACCCCGCGGCAAGCCCAGATCCCGCAGGAATACAAGGACGCCAGCGCCGAGGAACTGGATGCCCGGATCATCGCGGCGAAGGCCGCCTTGGGCGACCGGGCGGTAGTCCTGGGACACTTCTACCAGCGTGACGAGGTGATCAAGTACGCCGATTTCGTCGGAGACTCCTTCCAGCTCGCCAACGCCGCGAAATCCAAGCCGGACGCCGAGGCGATCATTTTCTGCGGAGTGCACTTCATGGCGGAAACCGCAGATATGCTCTCCGGACCGGATCAGAAGGTGATTCTGCCCAACCTGGCCGCCGGTTGCTCGATGGCGGACATGGCGGACATCGCTTCGGTGGAAGCCTGCTGGGCGCAGCTCGAGGAGGTCTATGGGCCGATGGACGCGGTCGACGCCGAGGGCAAAGTCCCGGTGATCCCGGTGACCTACATGAATTCTTCGGCCGCGCTGAAGGGGTTCTGCGGGGAACACGGCGGAATCGTCTGCACTTCGTCGAATGCCAAGACGGTGCTCGAATGGGCTTTCCAACGCGGCCAGCGGGTGCTGTTCTTCCCGGATCAGCATTTGGGCCGCAATACCGCCAAGGCGATGGGCGTGCCGCTGGAGCAGATGCCGATGTGGTCGCCGCGGAAACCGTTGGGCGGCAACGACCCGGAGTCGCTCGAACAGGCCAGAGTGATCCTGTGGCACGGGTTCTGCTCGGTGCACAAGCGGTTCAGCGTGGCGCAGATCGACAAAGCCCGGGCCGAATTCCCGGGAGTGCGGGTCATCGTGCACCCGGAATGCCCGATGCCGGTGGTCGATGCGGCCGACGAGGCCGGCTCCACGGACTACATCGTCAAGGCGATTCAGGCGGCCCCCGCCGGGAGCACCTTCGCGATCGGTACCGAAATCAACCTGGTCAACCGGCTGGCCGCGGAGTACCCGGAGCACACGATCTTCTGCCTGGACCCGGTGATCTGCCCGTGCTCCACGATGTACCGGATCCACCCCGGGTATCTGGCCTGGGTCTTGGAAGCTTTGCTCGAGGGCGAAGTGCAGAACCAGATCACCGTGCCGGAGCAGGTCACGGTGCCGGCCCGGATCGCGCTGGAGCGCATGTTGGCGGCAAAACCATGAGGCCGCAATGTTGAGGATCGCCGTCGTCGGCTCCGGGATCGCCGGGCTGATTGCCGGCTTGGCTTTGGCTGGCCGGGCCGAGACTACGGTGTTCTGCAAGGCCGGACTCGGCGAGTCCAACTCCCGGTACGCCCAGGGCGGGATCGCCGCAGTGCTGGATCCGGAATTGCGGACGCCCGGGGACACCGTCGCCTGGCATGTCGCGGACACCCTGGCCGCCGGTGCCGGGCTCAATGACCCGGCGGCGGTCGAATTGCTCTGCCGCGAAGCTGCTTCGGTGATCAGGGTACTGGCCGGGCACGGCGTCGATTTCGACGCCGACGAAGCCTGGCCGCCGGGTTCCGGGCATTGGGCCTTGGGCTTGGAGGCAGCGCACAGCTTCGCCCGGATCCTGCATGTGGGCGGCGATGCCAGCGGTGCCGGGATCGTGGCCGCGCTCGCTGCGGCAGTGCACCGCTGTGTCGAGGCCGGCACCCTGCAATTGCGCGAGCACACCGAATTGCTCGAGCTACTGGTCCGGGACGGTGCGGTGCGCGGAGTGCGTACCTGGACCGGGTCCGGGGCTGAAATCGAACAGGAGTTCGACGCCGTGCTGCTGGCCAGCGGCGGCGGAGGCCAGCTTTTCGAGCACACGACCAATCCGGCAGGCGCCACTGCGGACGGACTGGCTGCCGCCTGGCGTGCTGGAGCCGTGGTGCAGGACTTGGAGTTCTTCCAGTTCCACCCGACGTTGGTCGACCACGAACGCCCGTTCATGGTGTCCGAAGCGGTGCGCGGCGAAGGCGCGGTGCTGCTTGATGAGCACGGCGAGCGGTTCATGCTCGACGTCGATCCGGCCGCCGAATTGGCGCCGCGCGATGTGGTGGCCCGGGGGATCGCGGCGAAAATCGCCTCCGGCGGCAAGGTCTTCCTGGATGCCCGAGGGATTGCCGCCGAACGGGGTGCAGGATTCCTGGCCCGGCGGTTCCCCGGAATCTCGGCGCAGCTGGCGGACCGCGGCTTCGATTGGGCCCGGCAGTCGGTTCCGGTGATCCCAGGAGCGCATTACTGGATGGGCGGGATCGCCACCGATCTGGCCGGCCGCAGTTCACTGCGCGGGCTGTTCGCGATCGGTGAGGCTGCCTGCACCGGAGCCCATGGAGCGAACCGCTTGGCCTCCAATTCGTTGCTGGAGGCGGCGGTGTTCGCGGCCCGGGCGGCCCGGGCGGCCCTCGGCGCCGAGCAGCACGGGCCTTGGCCGGTCTTCGAGGCGACCCCGCTCGGTTTGGAAAACGGACTGCTGGATCCGGAGCCCGGCGAAATCCCGCGGCTCATGATGAGCCGGGCGGGACTGATCCGGGACGCCGGATCGCTCGCGGTGGCCGCCAAGCAGCTGGCGCTTTTCCGCCCGGATGCTCCGCTGGTGACCGCCGCCCAGCTTCTGGTCGCCGCCGCCCAAGCCCGGGAAGGCTCGATCGGCGCGCATTGGCGTTCCGACTTCCCACACCGTGATCTTCCACAGCCCAGTGCAACGCCCCGGCGTTCCTGGATCAATTCCGAAAGGCTGGCATCCTGACCATGGCCGAACACTTCATCCAAGGACTCACCCGGCAGCAGATCGAATCCGTGGTCGCTGCGGCGCTGCTCGAAGACGCACCCGCGGGCGATCTGACCTCGCAGCTTCTGATCCCGGAATCGGCAAGCGCCGTGGCGACCGTGGGCGCCCGGGAGCCGGGCGTGCTCAGCGGCTCCGCGGTCTTCGATGCCGCGATGCGGCTGAGCGACCCCGAGATCAGCGTGCAGTGGGCGATCGCCGACGGCGACCGGTTCGCGGCCGGGGACCACCTGGCGACGGTGACCGGCCCGGCGAGACCGTTGCTGACCGGGGAGCGGGTGGGCCTGAACCTGCTGCAGCGGATGAGCGGAATCGCCACCCTGGCTGCGCAGTTCGTCGCGGAAACCGCCGGCACCAAGGCCCGGATCGTGGATATCCGCAAGACCACGCCCGGCCTGCGCGCCCTGGAACGCTATGCGGTCCGCTGCGGCGGTGGCCACAACCACCGGTTCGGCCTTTCCGATGCGGTGATGGCGAAGGACAACCACCTGGCTGTGCTCACCGGCGGCGACCCGGCCAAGCTGACCGAGGTGCTGTCCGGATTGCGCGATCGACTTTCGCACACCACGCATATCGAGGTGGAGGTCGATCGGCTGGAGCAGATCGAGCCGGTGCTGGCGGCCGGTGTGGACACCATCCTGCTGGACAATTTCAGCCTCGAGGATTTGCGCACCGGGGTGCAATTGGTGGCCGGACGCGCTTTGGTCGAAGCCAGCGGGAATGTCCGGGTGGACACCGTGGCACCGATCGCGGAAACCGGAGTGGACATCATTTCGGCCGGTGCCCTGACGCACAGCGTGCGCGCCCTGGACCTGGGCCTGGACATCGCTTTCGAACCGCAGTCCTGAGCCGGTGATCTACCTCGATGCGGCAGCCACCTCTCCGGTGCGCCGCGAAGCGATCGAAGCCATGTTCCCCTACCTGACCGGGGCTTTCGGCAATCCCTCGAGCCATCACGGGCTCGGCGAGCAGGCTGCCCGCGCGTTCGCAGAGGCGCGCCAGGCGATCGCCGACGTCGTTGGATCGCGGCCGGACGAGGTGATCTTCACCTCCGGAGGCACTGAGGCCGACAACCTGGCGCTCAAGGGCATCGCCTTGGCCCGCCGGGCAGCGGACCCGCAGCGCAACCGGATTTTGCTGAGCGCGATCGAACACCCCGCGGTGTTGGAAAGCGCGCGCTACCTGCAGCGCGTGCACGGATTCGAAATCACCGAATTGCCGGTGGACGCGGAGGGCTTCGTCAGCGAACGCAGCTGCGTGGAAGCCCTGGCTCCGGATGTCGCATTGTTGAGCGTGATGTACGCGAACAACGAGATCGGAACGGTGCAGGATTTGCCTGGCTTGTCCGCGCTCGCGGCCCGGCACCGCGTGCCGGTGCACACCGATGCGGTTCAGGCAGCAGGCTGGTTGAGTCTGGACACCGGTGAGCTCGGGGTCCAGGCGATGAGCCTTTCCGGGCACAAGTTCGGCGCACCCAAAGGGATCGGTGCCCTGGTGCTGCGCTCGCCGACTCCGATCGAGCCGTTGATCCACGGCGGCGGGCAGCAAGCGGGCTTGCGCTCAGGCACCGAGAATGTGGCGTTCGCGGTGGCTTTTGCCGCGGCAGCGCAATTGGCCGAGGCGGAACGCGTCGAAGCAGCAGCCCGGGTATCGGCATTGCGCGACGAGTTCATCCAGGCGGTGTTGGGCAGAGTTCCCGGGGCGCAACTGACCGGACCGGCTTCCGGCCGCCGGTTGCCGTCGGTGGCGTCGTTTTGTTTTCGGGGGACGCACGGCGAATCGGTGCTGCTGGAATTGGAGCGGCGTTCGGTGATTTGCTCCTCCGGATCCGCGTGCGCGGCAGGCTCCAGCGAGCCGTCCGCGGTGCTTTTGGCCCTGGGCCTGAGCGCCGAGTTGGCGCAGACCGCAGTCCGGTTCAGTTTTCCTTCCGCAGTGACTGGAACGGAACTAGCCGCGGCAGCCGATGCCGTGGTGGAGGCGGTCGCTGCGTTGACCCGCTTCCGGGGCGCCGCCCCGAGGCGGTGAGTCCAGGTCGGAACTGGCAGCGGAAGCTAAAACTGCTCGAGCTCGTCGGCGAAGAAATAGTTTTGCGTCAGGTCGCTGATCCGAACCAGATATTTTTGCCGCTTCTCATCCAGATGGACCACCGTGCCGACATTCCCGGTCATGGTCTTTCCAATGATCTTCACCGTCTGGCCGATCGTGAACTCAGTCATGCTGAAAACCTATCGGAGATCCGGCCGACGCCGAAAGGCGGCCTACGCTGCTTCGACCGCCGGGGCCCGGGTGAGACCGGGCTCAGCAGCTTTCGGTGCTCATCGATTACCGGCAACTGGACGAGGACCTGGCCCGGCGCACGGGAAGCGCGTCGGTCGAACTCACCGGACCGGTTCCGGCGGGACTGCTCAGATCGCCGGCGTGTGATGCCGACCTGATTCCGGTGTTGCTGGGCGGTCAGGGCGAAGTGCTCGACGTCGGTCGGCGGAGGCGAAACCTCGGTGGACAACGGCGCGTTGCTTTGTTCCCGGCATCACCAGGTGATCCACCAAGGTGATTGGCGGCCGGAAATCCAAGCCGGCGTGCCGGTCTGCATTCCGCCACCATGGACCGACCCGGATCGCAAAGCGCAGCGAAACGGGTTCCAGCTGATCTATAAGGGAGGTCTCCGGAGCTAAGGAGTGCCGTCCCGGCATGGTGGGCAGGGTCCTGATGGAGGCCGGTTGCTAGCCCTGGGGCATGCCTTCGAAGAACTTCCTGGCGTCGAAAGTGACTCGGATCCGGGTGATTTTGCCATTCTCGAAATGGCTCCAATTCGCTACTGGAATCGGCGCCGTCCAGCTGGTGTGCAACTCGAACCAGGTGATCACTTCATCACCGTCGGCCCATCGGTGCAGCGGAACGATGTCGGTGAGCATCGAACGGAGCTTGCTGATCGAGCTCGTGCAGTCCTCGGCGTTGTCGACTTGCCCCATCGGCCCCAGGAAATCGACGTCGTCGGCCAGCAACGAGCGGAAAGCCGCCTGGTCGTCGGCGAGCCAGGCGCGGAAATATTCTTCAACGGTTTCAGTGTTCGAGCGGCTCATGATGGTTCCTCCATGACTCGGTTCGGCGGGACTGCCCGGATCCATTCTCCGAGTCCATCAGCCAGAAGAAAAATAGCTCAAAAGAATAATTGCCATAATATTTTGTGATGGATATCAGACAGCTCCGGACCTTTGCCGCGGTGGCCGAGGAGGAGAGCTTCACCTACGCGGCAATCCGCTTGAAGCTGGCCCAGCCAGCGGTCAGTGCGCAGGTGCGGCAGTTGGAAGACGAACTCGGTCTTCGGCTTTTCCAGCGCGGCAGCAGGCAGAGTTTGCTGACCGATGCCGGGGCGAAGCTATTGCCGCTGGCCTACAAGGCACTGGCCGGCGTCGAGTCGATCCGGGTCGAGGCCGCGCAGCTACGCGGTCTGCTCAGCGGCCGGTTGTCGATCGGCACCTTGCAAGCAACCACGTTGCCGGCCCTGGTCGAAATGATCTCGGATTTCCACGAAGCACACCCCGGAGTCCAGATCGCCTTGTCGGAAGCGGGGAGCGCCGATTTGCTGGCCGGGGTTGCGGCTGGCCGATTCGATGTGGTGCTGGCCGGGCTGACCGGGGAACGGCCGCCCGGATTGGTTTCGATCCCGGTCTTCGACGAAGCGGTGGTGCTCGCCGTGGCCGAATCCGACCCCTTGGCGCCGCGGACCTCCGTGGCCGTCACCGAAGTGGCGGGACGGCAGTTGATCGCCTTGCCGCCGGGGAGTGGATCCCGCACTGCGGCGGAATCGCTTTGGCGGGCGGCCGGAATTCCGTTCCGACCGGATCTGCAGGCGAGCGATCCGGCTGCGGTCGCCGCTCTGGCCGCCCGCGGCCTGGGCGTCGCGGTGCTGAACGAGTCTGCGGGCCGATTCGCCCGAGGCGTCCGATTGCTCAGTTTCGATGGTGCGCAACCGCGAAGCCGAGTGGACCTCCTGTGGGCGGATGAAGCCTCGCCGGCGGTGTTGAAATTCATCGAGCTGGCCCGGGAACATGGTCTGTCTGGCCGGCCCCGGCATTGACCAAAGATACATATATGTCTAGTGTGTATCACATTCGAGCGGGTCCTTCGGCTGCCTGCGGCAGCTGAATTCAAAGGTTTCCGGCTCGGAGCACCCGACGAAGGAGTCGCATGGCCATCGACCAGCAGCAAACCGCAAACGAGGGCGCAATTTCGATGCCGCCGCGGTTCCGGGCTCCGGGCTGGGCCTTCGCGATCCTCTTCGTCGCTTCTCCGCGCGCTTCGATGCATGCCTTGCAACGCCGATACGGCGATGCCTACACCGTCCAGCTGCCATCCATCGGCAAGGCCGTGGTGGTCTCCGATCCGGCCCTGGTCAAGCAGGTGTTGAGCGCCAAAAACGACGTGCTGCACAACGGGGATCCGCATCCGCTGACGTCGGTACTCGGCCACGGTTCGATGTTCGCGCTGGAGGAAGACCGGCACACCAAGGAGCGCCGGTTGATCTCACCGTCGTTCCGGGGGGATCGGATGCGTTCCTACCGCGAGATCATCGTGGCTGAGGCACGGCGGGAGATGCGCGATTGGCCGGAAGGGAAGCCGTTCGCCACCCTCGACCCGTTCATGCGGATTACGCTGGCCGCGATTCTGCGAGCGGTTTTCGGCGCTGAAGGCGAGCATTTCGATGAGCTGAAGCGCGATCTGCCGCGGGCCGTGGAGTTGGGCTCCAAGCTGGCGCCGCTGCCGGGTCTGCACAAGGACTGGGGCCCGTTGAGCCCGTGGACGAAGTTCCTCAAACTCCGGGACCACTGCTACGAGGTGCTCGGTGAAATGGTCGATGAGGCCGGTGCCGACCCGGACTTGGCAAACCGGGCGGATGTGCTCGCCTCTCTGGTGCAGAGCAGCTACGACGATGGCACCAGGATGACCCGGCGGGACATCCTGGACGAATTGATGACCATGTTGGCCGCCGGCCATGAAACCACTGCATCGTCGCTGGCCTGGATGATCGAGCGGTTGCAACGGCACCCGGAATTGCTGGCGCGCCTGGTCGAGGAGGCGGAGGGCGAGGAATCCACGCTCCGCATGGCCACGATCTTGGAACTGCAGCGGGTGCGGCCGATCATTCCGGCCTTCTTCCGCCGGGTGATGACGCCGTTTGCACTGGGCGATTGGGTACTGCCGCGGGGGACCAACATCGTGGTCTCGACCACGAATCTGCATCGGGACGAGCGGAATTACGAGCGTCCGGAAGAATTCGACCCCGACCGTTTCCTGGCCAGGAAAGCCCCGGAATCGACCAAGTGGACTCCGTTCGGCGGCGGGGTCCGGCGATGCATCGGCGAAGGGTTCGCGATGATGGAGATGGATTTGGTGCTCCGCGAGATCCTGCGGAATTTCGAGATCACGGTCAGTACCGAGGCTGCCGAGAAGACTTACAACCGGGGGATCGCCCTAGTGCCCAGGCGTGGTGGACGGGTGACTGTGCGGCGGAAGCCGGCTGCAGCCGAGGCTTTGGGCTGAACCGCTCAGCGGCGGACCCGGCGGAAGATCCAGTAGCGCAGTAGCAGAAAACGGGTGAGGGCGGCCAGCACATTGGCTGCGGTGATGGTCAAGACCTCGTCCATCACCGTGGAGCGGGGGTTGACCGTGTGCAGCAGGAGCAGGCTCGAAGAGGTCAGCAGCAAAGCCAGGAACATCACCCAGAGGCCCTTGCTCTGATCTGCGAACCAATGCCGGCGGTCGCGGATCGACCAGCTGTGCCTCCGGTTGAGTTCGGTGTTCAGTACCGAGGTGAGCACTAGGGCGATCAGATTGGCCCACTGGGTTCCGGCAAGCGGCCGCAATGCGGTGAAAATCGCCAAGGAAGCGGCGGTGCAGATCGCGCCGACGATCAGGAAGCCGCCGATCTGCTGGCGCAGGCTGGTTCTGGGTTGCGGTGCTTCGGGTGTGCTCGAGTCGGAAAGGAGCCCTCCGACGGGCCGTGCCGCAGCAGCCGGGTCTGCGATGTCGCTAGCCATAGTACTTAAACTCTGACAGGTTCCCTTGTCCTGGCCAAATGCTGCCGGGTCGCCGACTGTGAATCAGCCGGTGCCGGAGGCCGCCGCCAGTTCCGGCGCATAGAGTTCGCCCACCGGGATGAGCGAGGTCAGCCGGTTTTCGGGGCCCGGCAGCGGGCAGGCCCAGGTTTCGTTGTAAGCGCAGGACGGGTTGTAGGCGAAGTTGAAATCGATGACCCAGGTGCTGCCCGCGGCACCCAGGTGGGCGCCCTTGATGGTGTCGAGCAGATATCGGCCGGCACCATAGCTTCCGCCGAGCAGTCCGGACGAATCATCGCGGAAAGGAAGGAAGACGCCACCGCCGTAGCCGCAGTGCCGCCAGAGTCCGAGCGTGCCCAGTCCCTCGGCCGCCACGGTGCCCAAGCGCTCGAAGTGGACTTCGCCGTCGGTGCCGGTCTGCACGGTCCGGGATTCTCCGGCACCGTGCTCGAGGACTTCCAGCTGGAACCGGTAATCCGGGTCATAGCCGCCGACCGGCAGCCCGGTGAATGCCGCTTTGGCTTGTGCCGACAGGGCAGAGGCCGGATGGCTGCGGAACAATTCGTTCCGTTGCCGGACCCAGTGCCGGTGCGCCGCCGCCGCGTCGGTCTCGGCGATCGAACGGACCGCGGCATAGAGTTCGAAGGTCTGCATCCGCCAATCGGCCACTTGTGCCGCGTTCAACTCGCTGTGCGCCATGGTCCAAGGCTAGCCCCCGTTCCGGCTGAGACGCTCATTCGGCGAGGTTGTCGCCGATGACTTCCAGGCCGGCTGCTTTGGCCCGGGCCGCGACTGGTCCCAACTCGGCGGTGAGCGCAGCGATCAGACCTTCGGCCAGGATCGTTTGCGGAATCCTGGTGGTGACCGTGACTTCGTCCTGGAAGCTCAGATCCGGCATGCCGACGATCAGATTCACGGTTCCGAGCGAGGTCAACGGCGACCGGGCGAAGGCAGTGACCACGATGACCTCGGCGCCCGCGTTCCGCGCGGCTTGGGCCACCTTGAAACTCGCCGAATTGGCTCCGCTGCCACTGATCAAGAGCAAGGCATCCGCGGAACCGAGCAGCCGGGCGGTGATTTGCTGCCCGATCGCGTCGGCCTGGAACTCGGCGGGCCGGCCAATCGCGCTCAACCGGGCCGCAGTGTCCATGGCAAGCGCCGCGGACAGGCCATTGCCGGAGACGACGACGCGGTTAGCGCTCCGCAGCACCTGGACGGCGCGTTCGACGTCGGGCCCGTGCAGCAGCGCAGTCATCGCGTCGACGGCGGAACGCACCTGGGCGAACGAGGCGGCCACAATGGCCGCAGCTCCCGCGACCTGCGCCTGGCCGGGGCCGGAACCGCGGCTCCCGGCCGGTGTCCCGGCGGCGACTTCGGTACCGGGGTAGCCTGCGTCCCGAGCGACCAGAACCCGCAATTGCTGGTAACCGGTGAAGCCCAGGCTCTGACAGGTGCGCACTACCGTCGCCCGGGACGCACCGGAGAGTTCGGCGACTTGTTGCGAAGACAGTTCCACCACTTGGGCGGCCCGTTCCAACAGGACCGAGGCAACTGCCTGCTCGGCAGGCAGCAGCGAAGGCAAGAGCGAACGGATAGTCGCCAGGACCTTTCCCGGGGCATGGCCGACCTTACCCTGCTCCGAGGCAGGCCCGATTGGCTGGTCGGTTTCGGCAGACCGGCCCGGCTCAGCCATTGCCGGATTCATCCGGTCGGGCGGAGATCCTGGCCGAGATTGCGGCGACTTCTTCGGGCGGCAAATCGAAGAGCGGCTCGGCCCGGCCCAGGTTCAACGGCAGGGAGCGCACTCGGGCGGCTGCTGCTGCGGGATCGGCACGGAATACCGTGACGAATTGCGCGCCGCTGGCCCGGAGCGCGCGTTCGTGGCCCTCTGCAGCGAGCACGTCATTGAGATTGACCACACCGGGCGCCACCAGCACCGGGATCGCCCGGTCGCCGACCAGCAGCGTGTCGCCCAGGGCGTGGTGGTAGTGCCCGGAGAGGATCAGCCGGACGTCGCTGCCTTGCAGTGCGTCGACCAGGGCTTCGGGGTTTTGCAATTCGATCCCGTCGTGCAACGGGGTCACCGGCTCGACCGGTGGGTGGTGCAGCACCAGGACAGTACCGGACTCACTGGGCGTCGAAAGCTCCCCGGTGAGCCAATCCAGCTGGCCCGGGTCGAGGTAGCCGTGGGTGCGTCCCGGAACCGAGGAGTCCAAGCTCACGATCCGGAATCCGCCGAGCAGGGTGCTGCCGTAGACCGGCAGCTGGCCGCCGTCGGGCTCGGCCGGGGAACCGGGGTGCCCATTGCCGAGCACAGCCCAGAAACCGGGCCGGGCGTCGTGGTTCCCGATCGCGTACAGCACCAGGGCGTCGCGCCGGTGCGCGTAATCTTCGGCGAGCTCGCGCACGCTCCGGTAGGACTCCGGGGTACCGTCGTCGGAGACGTCGCCGGAAATCACCAACAAGTCCAACTCTTCCAACGGGAGCAAGCTGCGCAGCGCCTCCAGCAGGGTCTGCCGGGTGTCCACGGACTTCGAATGCAGGCCCTGCGCGAGCAAGTGGGTGTCCGAGAGGTGCAGGATGCTCAAGGTTCCGTAGCTGTTCGAAGTGCTCATAGTGCCATCCTGCCTGCTGGCTCCGACATTTCCGGCTTTCCGGGGTCACCGGTGCGCCGTGCGGCCCGGTTGCCGGACCAGCGGCCGTGCACGATCCGTTGCCGGAGCAGGCCGGAAAGCTGGTCGATCACGATGGTGACCACGATGACCACGATGAGCAGCATGCCGACGGCGTCCCAGTTGCGGAACTGGACGTTGTCCTGCAGCATCTTGCCGATGCCGCCGGCCCCGATCAGGCCCAGGATCGCCGAAGCCCGGACATTGATTTCGAACCGGTAGAGCCAGAACGAGAACACCTCGGCCTGGACGGAGGGCCAGATTCCCCAGCGCATCAGATCGAGCCGTGAGCCGCCGGCCGAACGGACCGCCTCGAGCGGCCCCTGGTCCACGGCTTCGAACGATTCGTACCCCCATTTGCCGAGGGTGCCGATCGAGCCGATGCCCAAGGCGAGGGCGCCGGTGAACGGGGTGAGCCCGGTGACCGAAAGGATCAGGATCGCGATCACCACCTCCGGAACCGCCCGGATCAAGGCGAACAGGCCGCGCAGCGGCCAAGCGAGCCAACCGGCGGAGATCCCGGCGGTGGCCAGGAAGCCCAGGGGGAACGAAACCACGATGCCGATCAGCGTGCCGATCCAGGCCATTTGCACCGAGAGCAGCATCGCGGACAACGCTTCGCCGAGTTTCGACCAATCCGGCGGCAGGAACAGCAGGCCCAGGTATTTGCCGGTCTCCGTAGGGAAGTCGGACAGTGCGGACCAATTGATCTTGGCGCTCCAGAAAGCGGCGACCACCAGCAGCGAAATCACCGCCCAGGCGATGGTCCGGCCCGGGTGCCCGGGCTTTGCCGGCCGTTGCGTGGCCGCCGGGGGAGTCGGCGCCACTAGACCAACCTCTTCCGCAACCAGGCCGAGAGGGATTCCAAGACCAACACCATGACCAGGATTTCGAGAATGATCAAGGACAGCTCGTGATAGCGGAAAAAGCTGCGCACATTGTCGATCAGCACGCCCAGCCCGCCGGCACCGACCAAACCGATCACCGCGGAGGCCCGGATGTTGATTTCGAAGGTGTACAGGGTCTGCGAGGTGAAGGTCGGCATGATTTGCGGCAGCATCGCGGCCCGGTCCGCCTTGAACCAGCTGGCACCGGCGGCCAGGGCGGCCTCCTGCGCGCCGAGGTCTTCGCCGTCGAGCGCTTCGGAGACCAGCTTCGCGATGATCCCGATGTTGAACAAGAACAGCGTCATGATGCCGGAGAGCGCGCCGACGCCGACGACGGCGACCAGAACCGCTGCGTACAGGATGTCCGGTACCGAGCGGATCAGGTTCAGGACCGTGCGCACCGCGATCAGCAGCGGACGGTTCGGGTTGGTGGCCCGGGAGGCCAGGAAGCTCAAGGGCAGCGCTACTGCCGCGCCCAGCGCAGTGGCGATGACCGCCATGTTCAAAGTTTCCAGCAGCGCCGGGAAAGTCTTCGGGATGAAGCCGTAATCCGGTTGGCCCAACTGCACCAGGTTGCCCCAGGCATTGCCGGCGTTGGCGAAGACCTTAGGCAGGTCCACGCCGACGCCCCAAGCCGCCCAGGCGGTCAGCAGCCCCAGGACGGCGAGCACGAGCACAGCCTGGCCGGCGTGCCGGGGTTTCGCCGGCCGTCCGGCGGCCGCCGTTTCCGAACGCAATGCGGTGCTCATAATTCGGGCTTTGCTTCAAGCACGTCTTCGGCGGTGAGCGAGCGGCCGTAAATGTTCTCGAACACCGCTTCATCGGCCTCCGCTCCGGAACCGTCGAAGACGATTTCGCCGGCCCGCAAGCCGATCAGCCGGTCGCTGTAGCGACGCGCCAGATCCAAAAAGTGCAGGTTGACCACTACCGTGATGCCGAGCTCGGCATTGATCCGTTGCAAGTCCCGCATCACCACGTGCGAGGTGGGCGGATCGAGTGAAGCCACGGGTTCATCGGCGAGGATGACTTGCGGTTTCTGCGCCAAGGTGCGCGCGATCGCCACCCGTTGCTGCTGGCCACCGGAGAGGCTGGACGCCTTTTCGTAGGCTTTGGAGACGATTTCCACCCGCTCCAAGGCGCGCATCGCCAATTCGATGTCGTCGGACTTCCAGGCAGCGAGCAGGGAACGCCAGGCCGGAGTACCGTGCAGCCGGCCCATCAGCACGTTGTTCAACACCGTGGTCCGCTTGGCCAGGTTGAAGCTCTGGAAGACCATGCCGATCTCGGAACGCAGCTCGCGCAGGCCGCGGCCGCGCAGCGTGGACAAGGCCCGGCCGCCTACCGTGATCTCGCCGCTGCTGATCGGCACCAGGCCGTTGATGCTGCGGATCAGCGTCGATTTGCCGGCACCGGAGAGACCCACTACGCCGACCATCTGGCCGGCCGGAATCTCCACGTCGAGGTCTTTCAACCCGGTATGCCCGTTGGGGTAGGTCACCCCGACCCGTTCGAACCGGATCGGGGCGCCCCCGGGGGCGGCAATTGCGGGCATCGCCACCGCGGCTCAGCCCAAGCCGATGGAGCGGGCGGCGTCCTGGGTCTTCTTCAGACTGGCGACGTCTGCCGGTTGCAGGCCGGTGATCTGGTAGATCGCGGTCAAGGCGGCGACGCCGTCCGGAGTCTTGGCGAAGTCGAGCATCGCCGCGGAGATCTTCTGCTGCCAGTCGGCGCTCAATTTGGAGCTGAGCGAGACGCCGTCATTGGGGATTTCGTCGGTGAGCGCGAAGACCACGACTTTCTGCCCGACGTCGGGGTTGTCCTTTTTGACCACTTCACGGGCGTCCCAGTAGCTGAAACCGACTTCGGCATCGCCTTTGTAGACGGCCAGCACCGAGGCGTCGTTCGCGGTGACCTTGATCGGCGAAACGTCGTCGACGGCGACGTTCTGCGTCTTCATCGCGGCCACCGGGAAGATGTATCCGGCCGGTGAGGCCGAGGAGAGCATCGCGACCTTGGCGCCCTTGAGCTTGGCGATCTGCTCGGCACCGGCCGGGCCGTTGCCGCTTGCCGTGCCATTGCAGTAGAGCATGCCGTTGGGGCCCGGTGCCGGTGTGTCCTTGCAGTACTTGGCCGGGTCGTTGGTGAACATCTGCGCCGCGTAGCTGCTCTTGGTTTTGCGCTGCGTCTGCAAGGCCGGTTTGGCGCCGTACTTGTCGCAGGCCTGGCTCATCTGCAAAGACGGCAACATGCCGATTTGGGCCTGGTTGGATCCGATCGCCTCGACTGCGGCTTGGTAGTCGGCGGTGATCACGCCCTTGACCGGGATGCCCAAACGGGAGGTCAGTGCGGTTTCGAGCGGTTTTACGGTGTCGACCAATTTCTTGGCGTCGCCGGAAGGCACCAAGGCCAGGGTCAATTCGGTGGGCGCGGGCGCGGAATCGGTGCTGCTGCCTGCGCAGGCGGCACTGGGGCCGGAGCTGGAATTGCCGTCCGCAGCGTCTTGGCTGACCCCGCAAGCGGATAGGGCGAGTGCGCCGATCAGGGCGATGGCGCCCAGCGTCAGATGCTTTTTCATGAAGGACCTCTTCGGTGGAGTGGAAGGAGAAGGCGAGTGCGGTGTTTCAGTGTGCTGGTGTTTCCGAGTGCGGGATCTGCCCCGCGTGGTTTCGACTGAATGCCGATGGGTCCCCGGCCCATTCGAGCATTCCCGGATAAAGTTCTTCGATGTGCGCGGCCCGCAAATGCGCCGGCCCCGAGGCCAGATTGAATCTGTCGATGAACGCCGTGGCGCAACCGGCAGCCAATGGATGTGCGATGTCGTTGAGCCAGACATCGCCCACGCTCAGCAGTTCCTCCGGGGCCAGGCCCCGGAGCAGCCCGGGAAGCTTCTCGGCGAAACCGTCGGGTTTCCCGGCCTCCGGAATGATCGAATCGATCACCTCGGCAAGACCGAGTGCGGCCAAGCTCTCCGCGACTCCGGTCAACGGTGCGTTGGTCAGCAGCACCCGCTCGGCGAACGGGGCGACGCTGACCAGGAAATCTTCCAGGCCGTCGGGTGCGTGCACTGCGACGTCGCCGCGCGCGATGGCTTCCCGGCTGGAGCGGTACGCGGCGTTGCGCTGCGCCCGGCTCACCGCGGGCGCGCTGAGCTGGGCGACGGCGTCGTACCCGTCCTTGAAGCGGGTTTCCGGCGCGCCTCCGGAACCGGTTAGAAAGGCTTCCAAAGCGGCCAGCAGCGCCACCCGGTCCTTCGCGTCGAGGAACTCCGCGACGGCTTGAGCGTAGGCGTAAACCGGGCCGTCGCCCAAAGCGACCGTGCCGTCGAAGTCGAGGATCAAACGGGCTCTGGCCGGGCCGTGGCCGGGGATCGGATTGCTGCTCACGTTCGAAACCCTAAATCATCGAGAACCAACTGTCCATGGAAATAAATTCCATGAAACAACTGTTCATTTCCCGTTAATCCAGCGCCGTCGGGGCGGCTCGGGCGCGGTACACTCCGGTCATGGCTGATCCAGATTTCGCAATTGATCCCGCGGCGGGGGACCGTGCCGCAGCGCACCTGAGCAAGTTGGTCCGATTCAAAACGGTCGCTGCGTGGCGGCCCGATCCGGCGGACCCGTCGGAAGCGGAGGGCCAGGCAGAATTCGAGTTGCAGATCGAAGCCCTGCGGGAGTTCTATCCGCTGGTCCATGAACAGCTGGGCTTGGAACGGGTGGGCCGGGCCGGATTGCTCTATCGCTGGGCCGGTTCCGCAGCGGCAGAGCCCGGACGGCCGGCGCAGCGGGTCCTGGTTCTGCTGGCGCATCTGGACGTGGTGCCGGTGGACCCGGATGCACCGTGGCAACAGCCGGCCTTCTCCGGGGTGCTGCAGGACGGTTATCTCTGGGGCCGCGGCACGCTCGACGACAAGGGTTCCGCGGTCGCGATCCTGACCGCGGTCGAGGCCTTGCTCGGCACTGGATTCACCCCCTCGCATGATGTCTACCTCTCCTTCGGCGGCGACGAGGAAACCGGCGGTCTGGACGCTCTGGCCGCAATGGAGCTGCTGCGCGCCCGCGGGGTCCGGCCCTGGTTGGTGCTGGATGAAGGCGGCGCGGTCGCGGAGCAGGCGTTCCCGGGCGTGGCCCGGCCGGTGGCCATGATCGGCGTCGCCGAAAAGGGCTCGGTCAACGTCCGGATGAGTGCCGTGGATCCGGGCGGACATTCTTCGACCCCGCCGAAACTGACCGCCACAGCCCGGCTGGCCCGGGCGATCAGCCGGGTCAGCCGCAATCCGTTTCCGCCGGCCCTGCATCCGGCCACAGCGCAGATGGTGCAGGTCCTGGCGGCCAACATGTCCGGCCCGCAACGCCATCTGCTCGGCCGGGCCCAGCAGCTCGGCTGGCTGTTGGCCCGGATCTTCCCGTTCTTCGGTCCCGAAGCCAATGCTTCGGTGCGGACCACAGCCGCGGTGACCCAGCTCAGCGGCAGCAGGGCGGCCAATGTGCTGGCTGAGGCCGCAAGCGCCACGGTCAACGTGCGGATTGCGCCGGGCAGCAGCGTGGCGGAAACCCTGCGCCGGTTGCGGCGGGCGGTGCGCGACCCGTTGGTGGAGTTCGAGGTTTTCGAATCCAGTGAACCCTCGCCGGTTTCGCCGACCGACAATCGGCAGTTCGGCCTGCTGACCGCCGCGGTGCGCCGGGTCTTCCCGGACGCCGCCGTGGCCCCCTACATCGTGATGGCGATGACCGATTCCCGTCGCTTCAACGAGATTTCCCCGGCTGTCTACCGGTTCGCCCCGTTCCGGATGGATGCCGCGGCACGGGCGAGCCTGCACGCTGCGAACGAGAAGATCTCGGTGGCTACCTTGGCCGAGGGCGTGGCCTTCTATCGTGCGCTGCTGGTCCTGTGCGAGCAGGCCGACGACGGCGATCCCGCGTAGAATGTGTTCGCGGCGCTCGCCGCCGTAGCCACTCCAGGAGCCCCGTGCAACGCACTGTTTCATCCCGTCTGCTGTTCGCGACCCAGGCGCAGACTTCGGTGGTGCTCAACGTCGCGGTGGCGGACCGGGGATACGACGAGCTGGACGAATCGGTCGTGCTCCTGGCTGATGGGCAGCCGGTCGATTATCGGGAGCTGCCGGAACCGCACGGCGGCCGGCTCTTCGCCTTCAGCCTGGCCGAACCCGCCGAAGTCTCGCTGGAATACCGTGCTGTGGTCACCGGCACGGCCGGCGTCGAAACCACGACGGAGAGCCAGCTCATCCGCTACGTGCGACCGAGCCGGTACTGCGAGTCGGACCGGCTGCTGCCAACCTCCTATGCCGAATTCCCCGGGTTGCGGGGGCTGGCCCTGCTGGCCGCGGTCCGGAGCTGGGTGGCCCAGGAATTGCGCTATGTGAGCGGCTCGTCCCGGGGTACCGACGGAGCCGTGGAGACCCTGCTGGCCCGCCGAGGCGTGTGCCGGGATTTCGCGCATTTGGCGATTTCATTGTTGCGCGCCAAAGACGTCCCGGCCCGGCTCGCGGCGGTCTATGCCCCGGGGCTGGCACCGATGGATTTCCATGCCGTGGCCGAGGCCTGGGTCGACGGGCGGTGGTACACGATCGATGCGACAGGTATGGCGCCGCGGGCTTCGATGCTGCGGATCTCGACCGGCCGCGATGCTTCAGATACGGCGTTCCTGTCCACCGTGGGCGGCGGGCTGACGCTCAAAGAGATCTCGGTCAGTGCGGTCCTGGACGGCGACCTGCCCGCCGAAGACCCGGCCGAATTGGTCTCGATCGGCTGACTACTCCCGTTCCCGGACCGCCGCGTCGAGCTTGCTGGTGATCCGGGCCAATTCGCGCAGCTCGGCTTCGTCGAGCACCGAACCGACGACCTGTTGGATGTCTTTGACGTGTTCCCGGCCCAGCTCGCGCTGCATCTGCTTCCCGGGCTCGGTGAGGCCGATCAGCACTCCGCGCCGGTCTTCGGCAACCAGTTTGCGTCGCACCAGGCCGCGGGCTTCCAGCCGCTCGACCAGCCGTGAAATGCTCGGCTGGGTCAACAGCACGTGCCGGTTGATCTCGTTGAGCCGCAACCACCCGCTGGGGCATTTGGACAGGGTGTAGAGCACGTCGTATTCGCGCATCGACAACCGTTTGAACACCGGGTTGTCGCGGAGACTGCGGATCACGCTGACCTGCGCGCTGAACAGCGATTCCCAGGCCTGCAGGCTGAGCTTGCGGTGTTCGGCATTGCTCAGCCGCGTCGGCCGGTCCGACTGCGATGGCTGCCTCGGATCGGAAGACCCGCCGGAGCCGGATCGTCCACCCGGCTCCGGTCGGCTCACGCGCTCACCTCGGCGCTCTCCGGCGCAGCGGCTCCGGCCAATGCGGCCTTGCGGCTGGCGTGCGTCGGAGCGTCCGGCACATGCGCCGGTTTCCGGGATTCGAATTCCTCGCGCAGGGTCGGCAGGACTTCTTCGCCGAACAAATCGAGCTGTTCCAAGACGGTCTTCAGCGGCAGGCCGGCATGGTCGACCAGGAACAGCTGGCGCTGGTAGTCGCCGAAGAACTCCCGGAAGCTGAGCGTCTTTTCGATCACTTCCTGCGGGCTGCCCACAGTCAGCGGGGTCTGCGAGGTGAAGTCTTCCAGCGACGGCCCGTGTCCGTAGACCGGGGCATTGTCGAAATACGGCCGGAATTCCTTGACCGCGTCCTGCGAATTCTTCCGCATGAAGAACTGCCCGCCCAAGCCCACGATCGCCTGATCGGCGGCGCCGTGGCCGTAGTGCGCGTAGCGTTCCCGGTAGAGCCCGATCAGCTGCTGGTAGTGCTCTTTGGGCCAGAAGATGTTGTTCGCGAAGAATCCGTCGCCGTAGTATGCGGCGATTTCGGCGACCTGGGGCGTGCGGATCGAGCCGTGCCAGACGAAGGGCGCCACGCCGTCCAGAGGCCTGGGCGTGGCGGTGAATCCGGTCAGCGGCGTGCGGTGCTTGCCCTGCCACGTGACGACTTCCTCATCCCAGAGCCGGCGCAGCAGCGCATAATTCTCCACGGTCAGTTCCACGCTGTCCTGCATGTTCTTGCCGAACCACGGGTAGACCGGGCCAGTATTGCCACGGCCCATGATCAGATCGACCCGGCCGTCGGCCAAGTGCTGGAGCATCGCGAAATCTTCGGCGATCTTGACTGGATCATTGGTGGTGATCAGTGTGGTCGAGGTGGAAAGGATGATCTTTTCGGTCTGGGCCGCGATGTAGCCGAGCATCGTCGTGGGGGAGCTGGGCACGAACGGGGGGTTGTGGTGCTCCCCGGTGGCGAAGACGTCCATGCCGATTTCTTCGGCGTGTTTCGCGATCGTCACCATCGCCTTGATCCGCTCGTGTTCCGAGGGGGTGGTGTTGCTGGTGGGATCTGTTGTAACGTCGCCCACAGTGAAGATGCCGATTTGCACGGTTCGGTCCTTCTTTCGTTTCGATACCGGTGGAGTTCGCGTTCACCAAGTATATGCGTTTGCATCTAATATTCGAATCAACCGGCGGGGGGCCGGAGATATTCCCGTCATCAGGGGGTCGCAATCGTTACTCGCACGACGTCCAGGAGACTTCTCGGCCCAGCTTCGGCGGTGGTCGGATTTCTGGTCCTGGTGGAAATGACTTCCGGTGTGCTGCAGGGGTACTACACGCCGTTGTTCACCGATATCGCACGCCATCTGGGCATCCATGACGCCGACGTCAACTGGTTCGAAGCGGCGCAGCTGATGGTCAGCGCTTTGGTGGTGCCGGCGCTGGCCAAGCTCGGCGACATGTTCGGGCACCGGAAGATCTTGCTGGCATCGACCGCGGTCACCGCGTTGGCCACCTGGGCCCTGGTCTTTTCCGGCGACTTTTGGAGTTTTCTGATCGCCTGGTCGCTGCAGGGCTTTTACGTGGTCTGGCTTCCGCTGGAGATCGCGTTGATCTATTCGCGGAGCCAGGAAAGCCCGGATCCGGCAGCGCTGACCCGCAAAGCCGCCGGGCTGTTGGTGGTCGGCCTGGAAGCCGGTGCGATCCTGGGCGCGGTCTCCGGCGGTGTGCTGGGCGAACTGCTGGCCGGGAAACTCTGGCTCGTCCTGATGATCCCGGCGATCTGTGTCAGCCTGTGTTTCATCGTGATCTGGCGGGGTGTTCCGGAGTCGCCGGTGCGTACCGGCGGCCGGCTGGACAGCACCGGACTGATCCTGATCAGTTTCGCCTTGTTGTTGATCACCGCTGGGCTGACCTTCATGCGCACCAACGGTCCGGGCACCTGGTGGGCCTGGCTCGCCGTCGGGCTCGGCGTTCTGGCGCTCTGGCCCTTTGTCCGGCACGAATTGCGGCATCCGGACCCGATGGTGGACATCAGGTTGCTGCGTTCGTCCGCGATCTGGCCGGTGATGCTCACGGCGTTCTTGTTCGGCGTTTCGGTTCTGGGTTCGCAGGTGCCGCTGTCCACCTTCGCCCGGACCGATCCCACGGTGGTCGGCTACGGCTTGGGCGTCGGCTCGAGCACGGTTTCATTGCTGATCGGCATCTACCTCATCGCGATGGTGGCCGGGGCGTTGCTGTTCTCCTGGGTTTCCCGCGTCAGCACCCCGCGGATCACCTTGATCGGTGCCGCTTCGCTGATCGGCCTGGGGTATTCGCTCTTCGTCCCGTTCCACGACCAGGTCTGGCAGGTGATGGCCAACATGCTGGTCGCCGGACTCGGTACCGGAGCCCTGGTCGCGGCGCTTCCGGCAGCCGCTGCCGCGGCGGCGCCACTGCGCCAGACCGGAATGGCCACCGGGCTGACCAACGCCACGAAAACCATCGGCGGCTCGTTTGCCTCCTGCGTCTTCGGCATCGCCCTGGCGAGTCAGATCGCCGGCAGCGCCGCCGCAGCGCCGGGCAGCACCGCAGGCTCGCTCAATGGGTATCTGCTGGTCTGGATCGTCTGCGGGGCCACCGGGTTCCTGGCGGCGGCGCTGTTGTTCTTCGTGCCGAAGCTGGCCTTCCGGACGGCAGTTCCGGGACAGGTTGCCGTGCGCTAATCATTGCCGGGCCGGTTCGAGCGAACGGAAATGTTCGTTGCGGGCATCGATAGCGGCTTGGGTTGCCGGGACCAGGAGCTCACCGCCGGGAGGGGCCGTGGCTTGCGCGCGTTCGGCCCGGGGCCGCTGCAAGTGCTCGTATCCGGTCAATGCCGCAGCCAAGTCCGCCGGGTGCTGCCGGAGGCTTTCAGCCAGGAACCAGGCCCCGGTCATCGCGATCGAGGTGCCGCGGCCGGAGAGCAGCGACGCGCAATGGGCGGCATCGCCGACCAGGACCACGCGGCCGGAATGCCAGCTCGGCAGCTGGATCTGGCTGACCGAATCGAAATAGAGCTCCGGGTCGTTCCGGACCGCGTCGAGCAGTTCGGGGATGCGCCATTCCTGGTGTCCGGCGTAAGCGTCGAGCAGGATCTGCTTCGATGCCGCCGGGTCGTGGTAGTCGTAGTCGATCCAGGGCGAGCGGAAGGTGAAGACGCCGACGGCGGAGTCCTTGAAGCAGACGATGCCCACCATGCGATCCGGCAGGTTGAGCAGCGGGCTGGCGCCTTCGAGCGCCGGTTGCGGAGCCAGCTCGGTGAGTGCGACGTAGTAGCCGAGGTGTTTCAGGTAATCGGATTCGGGCCCGAAGACGAGTCGGCGGGTTGCTGAGTGCAGACCGTCCGCGCCGACGACCAAGTCATACTGGCGCTGGTTTCCCGAAGCGAAACCGACCTGCACCGTTTCGCCGTCGTCGTGCAGCGTTTTGATCGACTCGTTGAAGACCACGCCGGTGTTCGGCGGCAAGGCGGCGTGCAAAATGGCCGCCAGGTCCTTGCGGGAGATTTCCGTGTCGCCGGGCGAGTCGTTGACGTCGGCGACCGGCATGCCGGCGATTCGGTTCCCTTCGGGGTCGATGAACGTGGACGATTCGGTCATCCTGACCCGGTGCGCGCGGATCGAGTCGAGCAGTCCCAGGCGGTCCGCGACCTCGAGCGCCTCGCCGCGGACGTCGATGGCCGAACCCGTGGTGCGCAAGTGCGCGGCGCGTTCCACGATGGTCACTTCGTGGCCCAGGTTGCCGAGGGTGATGCCGGTGCTGAGGCCGGCCACGCCGGCGCCGGAAACAAGGATGCGCATCTGGTTCTTCTTTCGCCAAATAAGATACAATCTGTATCTACGGCTCGATGCTAGATCAGAAAAATAGGAAACGCAATGTATCTTAAAAATGAGAGTCCGCCGCAGCGCCGTCGTGGGCAAGCGCTGCAGGATGCGATCTTGGCGGCGGCCGGGGATGAGCTCATGGAAAAGGACTTCGCCGAGTTCACCATCGATGCGGTGGCGGCCCGGGCGGCAACCAGCCGTGCGGTGATCTATCGGCGCTGGAACGACAAACAGGAACTGGCGATCGCGGCCGTCGCGTATCTGGTCAAACAGGACGCGGTCGAGTCGGTGCCGGATACCGGGAGCCTGCGCGGTGATGTCATTGCACTGCTTCAGGAGGTCAACCAGCGGCGGTCGCGGCTGGGGATCATTCGCATGGTGCAATTCGGCGGGCTGCTCCGGAACACGGACACCAGCCTGGCGAAGCTGACCGAGATGATCTGGGGCCGGCGCCGTTCGCTCATGGACCAGGCCCTCGAACGCGCCGTCGAACGGGGCGAAATCCCGGCCGGCCAGATACCCGATCGAATCGCCCGGCTGCCAGCTGATCTCTTCCGGCACGAAGTGCTGTGGACCATGGAAGCCGTCCCGGAACAGACCATCGAGGAGATCGTCGACCTGGTCTTCCTGCCGTTGCTCAGCCGATCCGCCGATTAGTCCGGCGGACCGAGATCAGGGGTTCGCGGAGCGGCGCCCTTTGACCTTCGGAATCGCGCCGGTGGTCCAATCCTGCGATTCGTTCCCGCCCGGCGCAGCGGTCGCCGCCGGTACGACCTGCAGGTCCTTGAGCAGCTGGCGGCGTTCCCGGCTGCCTTCCACCAGCCGGTAGAGCACCGGTACCAGGACCAAAGTCAGTGCGGTCGAGGAAATCAAGCCGCCCACGACGACGATCGCCAATGGTTGCGAAATGAACCCGCCGCCACCGGTGATGCCCAGGGCCATCGGGGTCAGCGCGAAGACCGTGGCCAGGGCGGTCATCAGGATCGGGCGCAAGCGGTGCCGGGCGCCGTACTCGATGGCTTCGGAGACCCGCATCGCCGGTCTGCCCGGCGCGGGTTTCCTGGCCTGGTTGATCAGATCGATCAGCACGATCGCATTCGTCACCACGATGCCGACCAGCATTAACATGCCGATCAGCGAAGGCAGCCCGAGCGGAACCCGGCTGATCAGCAGCAGACCGATGGCCCCGGTAGCCGCGAACGGGATCGAAACCAGCAGGATCAGCGGCTGGACCAGCGATTTGAAGGTCGCGACCATGATCACGTACACGATGGCGATTGCGGCCAGCAAAGCCAGCCCCAACTGTCCGAAGGATTCGCGTTGCTGCGTGGTGGCGCCGCCCAGGGTCGCGGTGGCACCGGCCGGCAGGTTCGCATCCTGCAGCTTCTTTTCGACCGCGCTGCTGAGCGAGCCGAGGTCGTCGCCCGTCGGGGTCAGCGAGACCCGGGCGCTGCGCTGGCCGTTCGACGAGGTGATGCTGGTGGGCACATTGACCTGCTTGACGCTGGCCAGCGAGGACAAGGGCACCGACCCGGCCCCGGTCTGGATCGGGGCATTCGCCAAGGCGTCGATGGAGGTGAACTGGGTTCCCTTGCCGATTTGGACTTTGAAGTCGGTGGTGTCGATGCGCACGGTACCGGCAGGAATCGGGCTCACCGTCGCGGCCAGGACGGCCGCGACTTGCTGCTCGGACAGCCCGGCGGCGACCACTTTGGCCCGGTCGACACTGATCTGCACCACCGGGTTGGCTGCAGAGAGGTTGCTGGTCACGTCCCGGGTGTCCGGCACGTCCTTCAGTGTGGCGATGACCGCGTCATTGGCTTTCTGCAGGTCGGCGGTATTGCTTGCCTTGATGTTGACATCCACCGTGCTGGAGGTGCCCAGACCGCCGCCGGATGCGCTCAACTTGATGGTTCCGGCATCTTTGATGCCGTCCAGTGCGGTGCGGACGGAGTCCTGCAGCTTGGGTTGATTCGCCTTCTCGTCGGTGACCACCTGGAAATTGGCGCTGGTCGAGCCGCCGGAGGTGAACGAGGCGAGTGCTCCGGAAGAGTTGCCTACGGTGACTTGGACGGTTTCGATGCCGTCGATGCCGTTGAGTGCGTCTTCGACCTTTTTGGCGGCCTCGCTGGTGGCGTCCAAGCTGGTCCCGGCAGGCATCGTCTGGTTGATCGAGAGCGAGTTCTGGCCGGAGTCGCCCAACAGGTTCTGCGGGAGCAACGGCGTCATCAGCAAGGTCACGGCCAGAATCAGCAGACCTGCGCTGACCGTCCAGATCGGGTGTTTCTGAGTCCCGTGCAGAATCGGCAGGTAGCCGCGCTGCAACCAGCCTTGGCGTTCTTTTTCGTCCAAGGCGGCCAGGGCCTCGGCTTTCTGTTCCGGCGTGCCGGCCTCGGCCAAAGCGTTGTCCGCCGACTTCGGTGCGCGCAGGAACCAATACGCCAGCACGGGCACGATGGTCAAGGAAACCAGCAGGGAGGCCACCAAGGCGATGGTCACGGTCAGTGCGAACGGACGGAAGAGTTCACCGGCGATGTCGCCGACGAAGGCGATCGGCGCGAAGACCGCCACCGTGGTCAGCGTGGAGGCGGTGACTGCGCCGGCCACTTCTTTGATCGCCGAGGTGATCGCGGTGAGCTTGGGCTCGCCGTAGCTCTGATGCCGTTTGATGTTCTCAATCACCACGATCGAGTCGTCGACGACTCGGCCGATCGCGATCGTCAAGGCGCCGAGGGTCAAGATGTTGAGCGAATATTTTGCCGCCCAAAGCCCGATCAACGTGATCAGCAGTGAGAGCGGGATGGAAATCGCGGTCACCAGTGTGGAGCGCACCGAAAGCAGGAAAAGCAGGATGATGATCACCGCGAAGCCCAGGCCGAGCAGCCCTTCCACGCCGAGGTCTTTGATCGACTTCTCGATGAACGGAGCCTGGTCGAAAACCGTGGTGAACGTGACGTTAGAGCCGAGGTCGGCAGTGAGCTGGGGCAGCAGCGCATCGATGGCATGCGAAACCGTGACCGTGTCCGCCTCGGGTTTTTTGGTCACCGACAGGGCCAAGGTCGGTTTGCCGTCGGTTCGGGTGATCGAGGTCGTCGGGTCGTCCTGCAGGGTGACCGCGGCGACCGAACCGATCGTCGGCGGGGTGGTGCCGGTGGCGGCTCCGCCCAAAGGCAGCCCCTTAACCGCGTCCAAGGAACCCACCGGGCTGCCGATCTGGACGGAGAGCGATTTCCCTTGGTCGGTGATCGTGCCGGCCGGCACCAGGGAACCGTTGTTCTTCAGTGCGTCGACGATCGAGGTGACTGGCAATCCCGCAGCGGCGAGCTTGGCCGGATCCGGCATGATCTCGATGTGCTGGCCATTGGCTCCGGTCACGTCAGCGCCGCGGACGCCGTCCAGCTTGAGGATTTTCGGCACCGCAATGCGCTGCAGATCGCCGTTGAGCTCGGCCAAGGACTTGTCCGAGGACACCGCCAGATACCGGATCGGGAAGTCGCTGACGCTGCCGGCGATGGCTTGCGGCTGGACGTCGCTGGGCAGTTGCTGCCTGGTGTTGGCGATCGCCCGGTCGATCTGGTTGCGGGCCCGGTCCAGATTCGTCCCGTAGGCGAAGGTCAAGGAGATCGTGGAGATCCCGCTGCGCGAAGTGGAACTGGAGGAATCCAGTCCTTCCACCGCGTTGAGTGCGGTTTCCAATGGCCGGCTGACCTGTGCGTCGACCACCTCGGGAGAGGCTCCCGGCATCGAGCTGATCACACTGATCTGCGGGAACTCCAGCGAGGGAATGAGTTCCTGCTTGAGCGAGCCGGCGGAGATCACCCCGAATACCGCGGCGAAGATCGTGATCAGCGCGATGAGCGCGCGGTTACCCAAAGACAAAGTGGCCAGGCGAAACATCGATCGTCTCCCAGAAGTTGCTCGGTGGTGGAGAAAGCCTTAATCCAATTGCAAAACTGAAGCTGTCTGGG
Organism: Arthrobacter russicus; assembly: GCF_031454135.1. Classification (NCBI taxonomy): domain Bacteria; kingdom Bacillati; phylum Actinomycetota; class Actinomycetes; order Micrococcales; family Micrococcaceae; genus Arthrobacter; species Arthrobacter russicus. Next base: position 601,039 of record NZ_JAVDQF010000001.1, on the reverse strand, counting down.
CCATCGTATCCGCTGCGAGGCCCGGATTATCATTCAATTTGACGCCGAGCGTGGGAATCATTTGTTTCAGGCCGTCTTGCCACTGCAACTTGAATTCCCGCGGGAAGCAACGCTGCAGAATTTCGAGCATGATCGGCACTGCGGTGGATGCTCCCGGGGAGGCCCCGAGCAGGGCGCTGATCGAGCCGTCCGAAGAACTGATGACTTCGGTGCCGAATTGCAGGATTCCGCCTTGTTTCCGGTCTTTTTTCATGATCTGGACGCGCTGCCCGGCGGTGATCAGCTCCCAGTCGGCGCCGTTCGCCTCCGGCAGGTATTCCTGCATCGCGGAAACCTTGGCGGAACGCGACTTGAGCACCTCGGAAACCAGATACTTGGTCAGGCCCAAGTTATGCAGACCGGCGGCAGCCATAGGGTAGATATTCGACGGCCTAATCGAAAGCGGCAAATCCCACAAAGATCCGGATTTGAGAAAGTTTGTCGAAAATCCTGCATACGGGCCGAAGAGCAAAGATTTCTTGCCACCGACATACCTGGTGTCCAGGTGCGGCACCGACATGGGCGGTGCGCCGACCGAAGCCTGGCCGTAGACCTTCGCATGGTGCTGCGCGGCGATGTCCTCGTTGGTGCACCGGAAGAACTGACCGGAGACCGGGAATCCGCCGTAGCCCTTGCCTTGCGGGATGCCGGACCGTTGCAGCAAATGCAGGGCGCCGCCGCCGCTGCCGATGAAGACGAACCGGGCTTTGATCGAGCCGTGCTCGCCGGAGGCCTTGTGTTTGAGCTTGAGCTGCCATTTCTTGTCGGTGCCGCGGCGGACGTCGGTGACCGTGGTGCCGTAGTTGATCTCGCCGTCGTGCGTGCCGAGGAAACCGATCAGCTCCTTGGTGAGCCGGCCGAAGTCGACGTCGGTGCCTTCGGCCGCCCGGGTCGCGGCGAGCCGGCCGGTGTCGGCCCGGCCGCGCATCACCAATGGCGCCCAGCTTTCGATCTGATTCCGGTCTTCGGAATATTCCATCGAGGCGAACAGCGGGTTCGGCTTGAGCGCTTCGTAGCGGGTGCGCAGGTATTTGCTGTGCTCCTCGCCCATCACGAAGGACATGTGCGGCACGGTATTGATGAATCCCTTCGGCGAACCGATGTATCCCGAGGACACCATGTGCGCCCAGAACTGCCGGGACAGTTGGAACTGCTCGTTGATCGAGATGGCCTTGGCCGGATCGACCGACCCGTCCGCGGCAGCAGGGGAGTAGTTCAATTCGCAGAGTGCGGAATGCCCGGTGCCCGCGTTGTTCCAAGGGCCCGAGGACTCCAAGCCGAGCTCGTCGAGCTGTTCGAAAACCACCACCGACCAATCGGGTTGGAGCTGCCGGATCATCGCGCCCAAGGTTGCGCTCATGATGCCGCCGCCGATCAAGACGACGTCGGCTTCTTTGGTCTGCGAAATGAAGGTCACGTTCCGTCTCCAAAAACTGCGGTGCTGGCTGAGAATTTGTTGCTTCGCGCTCCGAATTCCAGCCGGAACGTGTGCTCTAGAAGACTAACGCCCAGCGAGTGAGTTCCTTAAATCAGGAGGCTTGGATCACGCCCGCGGTCCAGTTCCGGAAAGCCGGTTCAACTGCTGAGCTTGATCTTGTTGAATACTTCGCTCAGCACCGGGCTGACCGGGTAGCTGGTGACTTTGGCGGAGAGCGCCAGGGCGGAGATCGGGAACACGATCGGAATCGCCGGAACCGTCGAGACGATGTCGTTGTTGATGGCCTGGTATGCGGCAACCCGCTCGGCGCCGTCCGGCAGGCTCCGCGCCCGGTTGATCTTGCTGATCAGCTGCGGGTCGTTGTAGCCGAGCTCGGTGTTCGGGCCGCCGAAGAGGTTGCCGACGAAGTTGTCCGGGTCGGAGTAGGCGCCCTGGGTGCCGAGCAGGTCGAAGGCGCGGGTGCCCGGGCTGGTGACCTTGGCCAGGTAATTGTCCGACCACTCGATCGGAACCGGCTTGATGTTGAAGCCCACTGCGGTCAACTGGGCGGCAATCTCGGCGTAGATCTTTTCCGGGGCCGGCAAATAGGACCGGGTCACGTTCAAGGGGTAGTAGAACTCCAGCGGCTCGCCCTGGTAACTCGATTCGGAAAGCGTCTTCTTGGCGTTCTCCGGGTTGTAGCCGATTCCGGGCACTTGGTTGTTGAAGCCGCTCAACTTCGGCGGGATGAATTGGCTGGTCGGTGCCGAGCCGTCGATGAAGTAGCTTTTCACGATGGCGTCCTTGTTGATCGCCATCGCCGCCGCCTGGCGCACCTTCAAGTCCTGCATCACTGGGATCTGCTGGTTCAAACCGACATACATCACGGAGAACGGGTCTCGCGGCAGGATCTGCAGGCCCTGCTTGACCAAAGCGTCGTAACTGTCCGTGGTCACGAAGTCGAAACCGTCGATGCGTCCGGAAAGCAATGCCTGCAACCGCGCGGCAGACTGCCGGTAGGTGACGAAGTTGACCGTTTCGATTTGGCCCTTGTCGCCCCAGTAGTCCGGGTTCTGCGTCAAGGTCACGGTGCCGTTTTGCCAACTGGCGAATTTGAACGGTCCGGTGCCTACCGGATTGAGGCCGAAGTTGGAGACCGGGTTGGCGCCGGCTTTCTGGTCCAAGACGTCGGCAGTCCCCGAGGCCAGGGCCGCCGGCGAGGCGATTCCGAAGCCGGGTTGGCTGAGCGCTTCGACGAAGTTGGTGACGGCCACGGAGAGCGCGATCTCCACGGTCGAAGCGTCGCTTGCCGTGCAGCTCTTGAAGACCGAGTTGCCCGGGTCATTGCTGAAAGCTTTGAACACGTCCCGGAAGGTGGCAGGCAGCGAAGCCGGGTTGCTCTGCACCGGGTAAGTGAACCAGCGGTTGAAGTTGGTGCAGACCGCAGCGGCATCGAATGGCTGGCCGTCCTGGAATGTCACGTTTTCCCGCAGCTTGAATTGGTACGCGTAGCCGTTGTTCGACGAAGTCCAACTCGTGGCCAGTGCCGGGGATGGTTTGCCGGTCGTCTGGTCGAGCGATACCAGGCCTTCGAAAATCTGCCGGGAAACCCGTTCCGAATCGGAATCCGTGGCCAGTGCCGGATCCAGGCTCAGCGGGTCCGCCGAGGTGCCGAAATTGAAGACCACCGGGCTGGCCGAAGCTGACGCCGAAGCCGAACCCGAGGTCGGATTGGTGGGGTGCGCGGTGCAGGAGGCCAAGCCGAGTGCCAGCACGGCTGCCACCGCGATGGGCAGCATGGATCGTCGTCGCACTCGGTTCTCAACTTTCTTCGCGTCTTTGAATTCCTACCAGTGTAATTCAGCTGGATAGGTCGTAGCTGTGCGCTGGTTTCAGCCTGGATGCTTGCTGGCAATCTGCCCTGTGTCGCGGGAATCACGGGGCCGGAGTTGTCCTCGGCCGCCCCGGGTGGGCTAGCGTGGAGGAATGACTTGGACGCGACGTCGGCAGAGGCGGGTGCGACTCCTCTGGAGCGCGCCGGCTTTCGCGATGATTGCGGGGATGACTTTGCTCCTGAGCGGTTGCGGGTTGGCGTTTCTCGGCGCGAGTTCGCCGGAAACCGGGGCGATCACGCTCACCCCCGACAACCGGACTGCAAACCCGGCGGCGCCCGCACAGGTCGGCACAGCCGGATACAGTGCCACCGAAGGGGCCGTAGTGGTGGTGATCGGCGACTCGATCAGCACCGGGTACCAGACCTCGGTCGAGGATTCCTGGCCGAACCTGCTGATGCAGGATTTTGACCGGGCGGGCTTTCCGGTGACCGTGGTCAACGCCGCGGAAAACGGTGCGGGCTACCTGGTCCCGGGTGGTGAGGGGATGACCTTCGAGGAACAAGCCCGGTCGTCGGTTCCGCCCGACGCGGATGTGGTGCTGGTCTACGGTTCGGAGAACGACATCGGCGAAGACGTGGCGCAGATCAGCTCAAAAGTCGAGGCGATCAGCGCCGCGGTCCGGGAGCTTGCTCCGGAGGCGAAAGTGGTCTTCGTCGGTCCGGCATCCTATGATCCGGATGTGGACCCGGATTTGACCGCGATTCGGGACCAGATCGCCCAGGGTGCCGAATCCGCGGGCGCGGCGTTCGTCGATCCGATCCAGGAGCAGTGGATCATGGGCGACCGGGAAGACCTGATCGGCCCCGACGGCGATCACCCCAGTGTCGCCGGGCACGTTTATCTGTCGCAGAAATTCGAAACCATTGTGGCTCCGCTGCTCGGTGTGGCGGTTCCCACGCCGTAGCCGGCTGCGGTCCCGGGATTCACCGGGTTCAGGGTCCGGCCGCCCGGCTCAGAGCTCCACGATCAGACAGGGCCCGCCGGCGGACAGGCCGGCATCGATGGCCAGGACCCGGCCCCCGGCATAGCTTTCGGCCTTGGTGTTCTGCATTGCCGGACGGCCATCGGCCTCACCGATCACGCTGTGCCCGTGCACGATGCGATCGCCGCCGAAGTGCGCCAGGAAGCCTTTCGCCGTGCGGCTGCCGGCCGGGCCGCGGAACTGCCGCCGTCGGGTCAGATCGGACCACAGGCCCCAGAGCGTCTCTGCGGAAGTGCTGCGCAAGCACACGCCGACTTGGGCGTTCACTTGGTGGGGATCGCGGCCCCACTCCTGATAACCGGAAATATCCGAATGCAACAAGATGTCCGAACCGGATTTCGCCATCGCGGGCAGCCGCTGGAGCCAATCGAGGTGCTGGTCGGTCAATCGGGCCTGGTCCGAGGCCTGGCCTTGGTTGCGGGACCACGAAGTTTCGAAAGAGCGCGGACCGTGGGCAGTGGCGATGCGCTGTCTACCGAAACGGTGCATGCCCAACGCCAGGACCTCGTGGTTGCCCAGCAATGCGGTGACGCTGCCGCCGGCATCGGCGGCTTCCTGCTGCAGCCGGATCAGGAGGTCGATGACCGCGATCCCATCCGTGCCGCGATCGAAGTAGTCGCCCAAGCAGTACAGCTGCGCCGTGCCCCCGGTCCAGCGGCCCGAGGCATCGACGAGGTGCTTTCGCTGCAGCGCGGAACGGAACTCATCCGGATGGCCGTGGATGTCGCTGACCGCAAAGCGCGCGGAGGTCGCCGAGGGCTCGGATTCAGGCATCTGGTCCTCACGGCCGATGGGAGCGGGTGCGCGAGGCGGGACTCGAACCCGCACGTCCGAAGACACCAGAACCTAAATCTGGCGTGTATACCAATTTCACCACTCGCGCGCTGGCCGGCGAACCGGCCGCCAACTAGTCTAGCCCGAGATTGCGGCGCAGTTTGGCCACGTGGCCGGTGGCCCGGACGTTGTATTGGGCCAGTTCGACGACGCCGGAACCGTCGAGGACGAAGGTCGACCGGATCAAGCCTTCGTAGGTGCGGCCGTAGTTTTTCTTTTCACCCCAAGCTCCGTAGGCTTCGGCGACCGCGTGGTCCGGGTCGGAGAGCAGCGGGAAGTTCAAGGATTCTTTGCTGCTGAACTTCGCCAAGGCCGCTGGCTTGTCCGGTGAGATGCCGACCACCGCGTAGCCGGCACTGGCGAGCGAATTCAGGTTGTCCCGGAAATCGCAGGCTTCTTTGGTGCATCCTGGCGTCGAGGCCGCTGGATAGAAGTAGACGACGACCTTTTTCCCGGCGAAGTCCTTGAGCGAAACCGATTTTTCCTGCGCATCGGCGAGGCTGAAGTCCGGCGCCTTGCTGCCGGTGGTGAGACGGTTTTCAGTCATGGAGAACTCCTGGATCCGGGAATGATTCAGGATTCAGCATATCGCGGCGAAAATTGATAAGCATCCTTATCGTATTGCCGATCAGGCTGTCAAACGGGGAAGCTATACTAACCTCATGCCAGACATGGACCAGTGGCCGACTGGACGTCTGCTCACCACGGCCGCCCGGCTGGTCGAGCACGATTGGAACGAAAGACTTGCCGCCATCGGGGTCACCCACGCCGGAGTGATTGCGCTCGACGTCTTGGTCGCCAAGGGGAGCATGTCCCAAGCCGAACTGGCGTCGTGGGTCAGGGTCCAAGCGCAGACCATGGGCAAAACGCTCAGTCGGCTCGAGTCGCGGGGGCACGTGCAGCGCGTGCGCAGCAGTGAGGACCGGCGTAGCCAATTGGTTTCGGTCACTGAAGAGGGGCTGCGGGTGCTCGGCCTCGCCCAGCAGATGGAAAAGGGCTTGTTGGAGAACACTGGCCTGGACGAAGCCGGGCTCCGCGAGTTCCTGGGCCGGATCATCGACAACCTCGGCCGGATCGACACTGCGTCCTGAGTTCCTCCCGGAAGCCCCGGCAGTGCCGGTGAGCTGTTCCGTATCGCACGCAATGTAAAAAATAGTTGACTTAAAGTATGTTGTTCTTTACTTTTAAGATGTCAACTATTTTTTTCAATCGGAGGCATCATGGCAACCGAAGAGAAGCGCTCCTGGATCATCGGGATTCTTGCTGCGCTCGGCTATTGCGGCTACTTGGTCCTGGTGCTGGTCCAAGCCCAGGGGCAACCGCTGGTCGACGTCGATTACGTTCCGGCCATGCTCTGGACCATCGCGGGGGCGATCGCACTCTCGATCCTGCTCGACCTGACGACTTCGTTGGCCGCTGCGGAAAAAAGCAGGCGGAAGGACTCCCGGGACCGCGAAATCGGCAGATTCGGCGAATCTGTAGGCCAGGCGTTCCTGGTGATCGGCGGAGTCGGGGCGCTGCTTCTGGCGATCTTCGAACTCGGCTACTTCTGGATTGCGAACCTCTTGTATCTGTGTTTCGCGCTGTCTGCCGTGCTCGGTTCGATCGCCAAAATCGTCGGGTACCGCAGGGGGTTCCAAAAATGGTGAAACCGACTCGAGTCAGCAACTCGATCCGGCAGCTGCGTTTTGCGCACGGCGAGATGACCCAGGCGCAGCTCGCGGAACGCATCGAGCTGACCCGGCAAACCGTGATTGCGATCGAACAGGGCCGCTATTCGCCCTCCTTGGAAGTCGCCTTCCAAATCGCCCGGGTCTTCGGCGTCCCGTTGGACGAGGTCTTCCATTATCCGGAATCTTCCGGGGGTGCATCGTGAAAGCGGTCATCCAAGACCGTTATGGTCCGCCCGAGGTCTTGCAGTTGGTTGACCTTCCGGTGCCCGAGGTCTCCGATGACCAAGTGCTGATCGCGGTCCACGCCGCCGGAGTCGACCGCGGCACCTGGCATCTGACCACTGGCTTGCCGTACTTGCTCCGACTGTCCGGATACGGTTTCCGTCGACCGCGGGTGCCGACGGCCGGGCGCGACGTCGCCGGAACCGTCGTTGCCATCGGCTCCGCGGTCACCGGCTTCGCCGTCGGCGATCAGGTTTTCGGCTCCTGCAGCGGCGCGTATGCCGAATATGCCTGCGGGCCGGCGAGCTCCTTCATCATGAAGCCTGCCGTGCTGAGCTTCGAGCAGGCGGCTGCCGCGCCGACGTCGGCGATCACTGCTCTGGCCGCGTTGCGCACGGTAGGCGGCTTGCAAGCCGGCCAAGCCGTGCTGGTCGTCGGCGCCTCCGGAGGGGTAGGCGCATTCGCGGTGCAGATCGCGCACGCGATGGGTGCCGAAGTCACTGCGGTCTGCAGCAGCCGGGGCGTGGAGTTCGTGCGTTCGCTCGGTGCCGATGCAGTGATCGACTATGCAAAAGCCCCCCTGGCGCCGGAGCGGAAGTACCACTTGATTCTGGACATTGCCGGCGGCCGTCCGCTGCGTCGGCTTCGACGGCTGCTGACCGGCAGTGGAACCTTGGTGATCGTCGGTTCGGAAACCGGCGGGCGGCTCTTCGGCCCGTTGGGCCGGACGCTCCAGGCATTGCTGCTTTCGCCTTTTGTGCGGCAGCGGTTGAAAGGGCTGATGGCCTTCACGAACCCGGAAGGGCTGGCCGCGCTTTCCCGGCTGATCGAGGCAGGCTCGGTGACGCCGGTGGTGGTGAAGAGCTATTCGCTGGCCGAGGCCGCGCAGGCGGTGCGGCAGGTGGGTGAGGGCGGGATCCTGGGGAAGGTGGTGCTGTCGGTGCGCGCTTGAGCCGGCAACGAGCCGGGGCCGGCCCGGTCCGAGCCGTCCGATCGGGCTAGCGGGTTGCCTCAATCGCTTGCTGCAGATCCGCGACGATGTCGTCGGCGCTTTCCAGGCCGACGGAAAGCCGGAGCAAGTTCGGTTGCGGCTTGGCATCGGCTGCGACCGGTCGATGGGTCAGGCCAGCGGGGTGCTGGATGAGCGTGTCGATGCCGCCCAGCGATACCGCATGGGTGATCAGCTTGAGGGCGCCCGGTATCCGCTCGGCATGCTCGGCGGAGGCTACTTCGAAGGCGAGCAACGAACCTGGGCCGGCCATTTGCGTGCCGACCAGGCCGAGCGGATCGCATTCGGGCAGTCCCGGGTAGCGGACCCGGCCCACCAGTTCGTGCCCGGCCAGGGAGCTGGCGATTTTCCCGGCGGTTTCCTGTTGCGCCCGCACTCTGATCGGCAAGGTGGCAAGCCCGCGGTGCAGCAGATAGGCCGGCCAAGGGGTCAGGATTCCACCAGTGACCGCGCGGATCTGACGCAGCCGGCTGGTCCAAAGCGGGGCGGCGGCCACCACGCCGCCCATGGCGTCGCCGTGGCCGCCGAGGAATTTGGTGGCGCTGTGCAGCACCATGGCGGCTCCGTCATTGAGCGGTTGCTGCAGGACCGGGCTGGCGAAGGTATTGTCCACCAGCACCGGCACGCCGTCCGCGGCGGCCACGAGCCCGGAGACGTCCACCAATTCCAGGCTCGGATTGGCCGGAGTCTCCACGATGACCAAGCCGGTGTCCTGCCGCAGCGCGCCGGCCACGCCGTCCGGCGTCACGAAGCTCACCTCGGTGCCCAACATTCCGGAAGCGAGCACGTGGTCGCTTCCGCCGTAGAGCGGGCGAACCGCGACGACGTGCTTTTTCCCGGTCGCGACCACGGCCAACAGGACCGCGCTGAGCGCCGCCATGCCGGTGGCGAAGGCGACGGACTCGGGGGCGTTTTCCAAGGTCGCGACGCCGGTTTCGAAGCGTGCCACGGTCGGATTCCACAGCCGCTGGTAGACCGTGCTCTGGCCGGATTCATGCGGACCGCCGGTCGCCAGGTGCTCATAGGCCAAGCCGCCGGCGTGCACTGAGGGGAGCGGTGCGGTAGTGGAAAGGTCGATCGGAACCGCATGCAGGCCCTGGTCGGTGAGTCCGTCGCGGCCCGCGTGGACAGCGGTGGTGTCGAGGGAAAACATGCTTCTCCTTGTGGACTATCTACGGTTTATTGGCATAAGTATCACCTTAAAATTCGGTGAAAACCATAGATTAGCGAATATTCAGGTAGACAAGATCGCAAAGCGTCGAAGATCCAGATCGATGTGCGACTCGGTTCGACGGGTCACAGGGTTCATGGGAAAAATACAGCCTTCATCCAGGGAGTTAATCGGTTATCTCCGGTTCTTGAAATTCAAATGATTAAATATCAAAATATTTTGGTATCGGCATGGACGGGTCGGTCATCGAGTGCGAAGGTCGGCGGCCTGAAGGTGCTGAATTCGACGGGTGGCTTGCCGGGGGTCCGAGGTCGGCAAGCCGGAGCGCTTCATTGATGCAGCGCTCCGCAGCTCACTAGTGAATATCGAATTGGGAGAACATGAACACGAAGCTCAAGAAGCAGGTTCCGCTGACGTTTCTCGTAGTGGCTGCGGTAACGGCATTGTTTGGCGCGGGTATGAGCCAGGCGACTGCCGAGCCGGTCAGCAACGGCGATGTCAGTTCCACCGCGATTTCAACTTCCGAGGCCCAGGCGGCACAGGATTACTGGACGCCGGAGCGGATGAAAGCCGCGATCCCGGGCGATTCGCTCGTCGCGGACAAAGTTGCCGGACCCACGGTCCAACCGCAAACCGGCCTGCCCACCACGGTGCCGGCGCAGCAGCCGGTGTTGCGGGCGACAAGCGGCCCGTTGACGCCGATTTCCAATATCGGCAAGGTGTTCTTCACGATCAACGGTTCCGGATATGTCTGCTCAGGCAACTCGGTGAACTCGACCAACGGCAGTACCGTATCGACTGCGGGCCACTGCATGAACGAAGGGCCCGGCGTCTACTACAAGGACTTCGTGTTCGTACCCGCCTATGAAAATGGTGCGGCTCCGTACGGAAAATGGCCGGCCAGAACCCTGATCGCCACCAGCCAGTGGGTCAACAACGGGGACATCAACTACGACACCGGATTCGCGGTCGTCTCGACGCTCAACGGCAAGCGCTTGGCTGATGTGGTCGGGGCTTCCGGAGTGGCCTTCAACCAATCCCGTGGGCTGAACTACACCGCGTACGGGTACCCGGCGGCGGCGCCCTATGACGGCCAACGGCTGTGGAGCTGCGCGGGCAAGGCGACCAATGACCGGATCAACTCGGGCAACACCACGCAGGGCATCCCGTGCACGATGACCGGCGGATCGTCGGGTGGCCCCTGGTTCATCGGGACCGGTTCCAACGGACTGCAGAACAGCGTCAACAGCTACGGCTACAACGGAGTGCAAATGATGTACGGGCCGTATTGGGGGACCGTCATCCAGAACACCTACAAGACAGCTGCTGCCGCCTAACAACAGTGATGCCTTGAGGCAATTGACGGCACTGGGTGGCGGCCACGGGATCCGTGGCCGCCACCCAGTGCCGTCAGGGCGCGATTCTGACCTGGCTCCAACGCTGAGCACCGATCCTTTCGAGAGATGGAACCATGGCCGATGATGTGACCGGAACCAACGATCTGACCAGACGCAATGTCCTGACCGGGATGACCCTGGGTGCCTTGCCGCTGGGCGCCTTCGGTTTGCCGCAGCCCATGGCGGTGCGCGATGCCGCCAATCCGCCGAGCGAAGTCGACTACATCGTGGTCGGCAGCGGACCCGGCGGTGCCCCGGTGGCTGCCCGGTTGGCGGAGGCCGGCTACGCCGTCGTCGTCCTGGAAGCCGGGCCGGACCAGGGGAACAGCACCTATTACGACGTGCCGGCACTTTGGCCGAGGACGGTTTCCGACCCCGCTATCCGTTGGGACTACTTCGTCCGGCACTATGCCGACGCAGCAGCGCACGGCGGGCAGTTCGTGCCGCAAAAAGACGGCGTGCTTTACCCGAGGGCAGCAACCCTCGGCGGGTGTTCCGCGCATCACGCGATGGTCACCATCAACGCGAGCCCCGGCGACTGGAGCTATCTGCAGAATCTCACCGGAGATGCGTCCTTCGACCCGGAAACGATGTGGGGGTATTGGGAAAAGGTGCTGTCTTGGCAGCCATTGCAACAGGTCACCCCGCTGCGCGCGGCCACCGACGACCAAGTCGCCCGGCTGCTGGCCTCCTTCGAAGCAGAAAACGCGTTGTTGCCGCAGGGGGCCGCGGTCAAGATCGGCCCGGACCCGAACTCCTACCTCAACACTTCGCAGAGCGCCCAAGGGGCTTACCTCACACCGCAGAACTCACGGAACGGCCGGCGCATCGGCCCGCGTGAACGGCTGCTCGCGGCGGCCGCGAAGAACCCCGGCCTGACCATCCTGAACGGCGCGCTCGCCGAAAAGGTGCTCCTGGAACGCGCCCCCGACGGCGCGCAGAAAGCCGTGGGCGTACAGTACTTGGCCAGCCAGCATCTGTACTCGGCGGATCCCGACGCCGGCAACCCGAGCGAGGGGACCCGCGCCAAGCTGCGCCGCACCATCCGGGCGCGCAAGGAGGTCATCCTGGCCGGCGGATGCTACAACTCGCCCCAGCTGCTCATGCTTTCCGGCATCGGGCCGGCCGAACAGCTGCGCAGCCAGGGCATCGAAGTCAAAGTCCCGTTGCCCGGCGTCGGCAGCAATTTCCAGGATCGCAATGAGGCCACCGTGGTTACCCGGTTGGACCGGCCGCTGAGCCTGACTGCAGGATGCACGCTCACCGGAGGCCCGGAAGACGTCGTCTGCATGACCGGTTGGCAAGCCGGCGGGACTGCTTCGGTATACGGCAGCAACGGCGCACCGTTCTACCTGCGACGGCGCTACTCCGCCGGATCGGAACGTCCGGAGGTGGCGCTTTTGGGCGTTTTCGGGGAGTTCTACAACTTCCGGCCCGGCTGGGTGGACACGGCGTTGCAGACCCCGTCCCAGTACCTGACCTGGATTGTGGTCAAAGCATATTCGCAGAGCCGCAAGGGCTATGTCCGGCTGCGTTCTGCGGATCCGTTGGACACACCGTTTGTTAACAAACAGTCCTTCGACGACGGCAGCAACGGTGCTTATGACATTGCTGCCATTTCCGAGGGGATCGAGGTTGCCCGCCGGATCAACAAACGGGCGGGTCTGTTCGGCGTCGAAGTGGCGCCCGGGACGTCGGCCAATCTGACCGATTACATCCGCAAAGAGCAATTCGGACACCACGGTTCGTGCACCAACCCGATCGGGGCGGCGAGTGACCCGATGGCGGTCTTGGACTCCAAACACCGGGTGCGGGGAACCTCTGGACTGCGGGTGGTCGATGCTTCGGCGTTCAACCGGATCCCGGGCAGCTTCATCTGGGCGCCCACGGCGACCTTGGCGGAACGGGCCGCGGACCAGATTCTTTCGGCCGGTTGACCTGCCCGGCTGCGGACCTGGCAGAATCAGGGGGTGCAGCTACGTCCGGATTACCCTATCAAGACTCCCCGGTTGCGATTGCGGCCGCTGAGGCCCGAGGACACCCCGGCTCTGCTGGCGTATCGGGGCAATGCGGAAGTCTGCCGGTTCTTGCCCTTCGAACCGATGGACGAAGCGGTGCTGGCCCAGCGGCTGGCCGGTGATTTCGCCCGGACGGCGCTCACCGGAGAAGCCCAAGCGCTCACCTTGGGCGTGGAGTCCGCCGAATCGGGGAGCTTGATCGGCGACGTCGTGCTGTTTTTCCATTCGGCAGAACATCGAGCCGGCGAGATCGGTTATGTATTCCACCCGGAAGCCACTGGCCGGGGCTACGCCTCGGAAGCCTGCTCCGCGCTTTTGGACCTGGCGTTCGGGGAACTGGGCCTGCACCGGGTGATTGCGCGGATCAACGGTGGGAACCATGCCTCGGCAAAGCTCGCCGAGCGGTTGGGAATGCGCCATGAGGCGAGCCATCTGAGCAGTCTTCGGTTCAAGGGCGCGTGGGCCGATCTGGAAATCTATGCGATCCTGGCCGAAGAATGGCGGTTGCGCCGGAGTTGATCCTGGTTCCGGGCCGGCGAATAGCATCAGCGTCGCCTGGGTTTCCAGGCCGGGGGTCCGAGGCACGCCTGATCATGAATCTGAGCCGGTTGCTTCGCAGCAAGCTATCATGATGCCCAAAGCAATCATCCAGGTTCGTCAAGAGAGACTGTAGACAATGAAAACCTACGAATTGCCCCGTCTCATTCTTACCCCTTGGGGATACATCACTCGCGGCCAAGCGCTGTTGAACTACCGGGAGCAGCTGCCGCACCCTGATGAAACCACCATCTACGATCCCAAGACACGCCGACAGGTCACCATCGACTGGACGGTTCCCGGGCTGCTCGAGGAGCGGTTGGGGATCGAGATCCGGGACTAGACCCGGCCTTCGATCCCTTCCAGGACGGTGTGCCGAGTGTCCGATGACAGGGGCAGACCGGGGGTGGGGCCGACTAAGGAAAGCTTGCGAGTTACTTCCATTTACTTCCATCCCCAGATGCTTTTCCCGCGCTGAGTCGGTTGCCCAGCCGCGCGTGTTTGAATGATGACCTGGAAGCTTCGATGGTTCTGATCGGATGCCGGTTGGCTGGACGGGGTGGATCCATGGGATCGAAGAGGAACTGTTTCTGATGAAAAAGCCAGATTGGCGTACTACCGGGGAGCGCCCGGACTATCGGTTTTCGCTGGCCAACGAGCGGACTTTCCTGGCCTGGGTGCGAACTGCGCTGGCGTTGCTCGCCGGGGCGGTGGCGGTGAACCAATTGGCTTCGGCGCTGAACCCGGTGCAACTGCGCACGGCGCTGTGCGTACTGCTCGCGGTGTTCAGCGGCGTCCTGGCGTTCGTCGCCTACCGGCGTTGGGCTGCGCAGGAAAAGGCGATGCGGAACAACGAGGATCTGCCGCACTCCTGGGTGTTGCTGGGCATGGCAGGCGTCGTAGGCGTTTCCGCCATCGCGTTTCTGGTCTTGCTTTTCTGGCGATGAGCGGGAGCCTGGCCGGATCTGCAGCGCCCCGGGACCCGGGGCTGCAAATCGAGCGCACCATCATGGCCTGGTGGCGCACCATCGTTTCGATGATCGTGGTCGACATCTTCGCTTGGCGATTCTTGGTGCACGAGCCCGGAGGGCAGCTGCCCGGCATCCTCCAAATCTCCGGATTGCTGCTGACCGCGGCTGGCACCTTGGGTTTTTCGGTCTGTTTCTATCTGCGCCAACGGGCGCTCCGCCGCGGCCCTGAGTGGGCCGCGGCGGAGCGCCGAATCCTGGTCGCCTCAACCGGCTGGCTGCTCACGGTCGTCGTCGGCGGGGCTTTGTCGGTCCTCGCAGGAGTTTGAAACGATCAGCCGTTTGCCAGTGCGGTGTTGATCAGCCGGGCCAATCGTTCACCGGACATTTTGAGTTGGTTTTCGGCCACGGGCAAATACTTGGCGGTGTACTCGTTGCCGATCGTGGAATTCGCCGGATAGACCCCGGGGCTGACCGCGATGTTGCAGCTTTCCTTCACCCAAGCCGCCGGATCGGTGGAACCCAGTGCGGGCGTCGGCTGCGCCGTGAGCTCTTTGACATAGGTGGCATCGCTCTTTTTGCCTGCGGCAAGCAGCCGGCTGTCCCAGACCGAGTGCAGATTCGTTTTGCTGCCGAGATAGGTCACATTCGTCGAGTTGCCGCCGCGGTCCCGGGCGTATCCGCCGTGCATCGGTTGCGCGATGTCCTCGGCGAGGTGGACGACGAATTTCAGCGCCTGGTTGCGCGAAGCATCTGACTGCGTGCGGTCCGCCAGAATCGCGGTTTGGTTGCGGAGCGCCTCGACGATGTTGGAGCCGTTGTTCCCGTTGACCGCAGGATCATAGCTGCAGTTGTTCTCCGCGATGTTGACGTAGTGCCAGGCTCCGGATTCCTTGCCCAGAGCAGAGCCATCGGACCGGATCTGGTCGGCCCAGGTGGACACTCCGGAAAGCGTGGGCTTCGATTCGCCGGCGAGCAGCCGGTCGACTTCTTGTTTTGCGGTCGGGGTCAGCCGGGATTCGGCGAGGCCGGCTGCAATATTGTGGCCGGACGTTCCCCAGGCATTCGCCTGCGGGGCACCGGTCAACGTGATGGCTGTGGCGATGAATCCGGTGACAAAAATACCGCTCATGATTTTCTTCATATCAGTGAGTATTCCGGCCGTGAAGCGCACTGTCCATGGCGTCTAGATGAACTTTGGCTGTGACTGTGGAGAATAATTGTCCGATATTAATCTGGTAGGCGGTGAAACACAGGATACGCTCAGCGGGGCCGCTTAGTCTGAGAGTTCGATCAATGAGGGAGTAAGTATGTCCAGCGATAAAAAGCAAGGAATATTCCAACGGCTGATGCAGAACCTGCGCGGCGAGGGCGGCAATAAGGGCGGGCATGGCGGAAACAGCGGTGGTCATGGCGGGAGCAAGGGCGGACACGGCAATAAGGGCGGCGGGCACGGGCGCGGCCACTGAGGCTCGGTTGAAAGTTCAACCGGGTATCGGGTTGGCGGCAAGCACTCATGATAATGAGAGTGTTTTAAAATAATAATGTAAATGATGATCATTTATATCATCGAAAATGCTTACGGCTGAAAACATAGACATCAAACTTCTTCCCAAAATCACGCTTTCTGGCTAAACTGCTGACGTCTTCTAGAATCTTTCCAAAATCTCCGAGGCGCTCCGCCGCATAGGATCCTGATAATGATTATCAAGATCAAGCGGGTTGCCTTGCAATGAAAAGTTCGCCTTGTCCAAAGGACGCTGCTTTTGATGGGGAAGTCCATGGTTTCCCAGATTTGTTGTGAATTTCTGCGCCGGTGGCAGGCATGCTAGGTATGGTGCCCGCACTCAGCCCGCTCGGCTGGTTCCTCTTTGCCGCCACGGGATTGTTGATGGCAACCTATCTCTATTTCTGGTGGATGGTGATCAGGGCATCGGTGCGCGGGCACGTTTCCCGGGCCAAGCTCAGCAACGGGGATCTTCGGATCGCCCTGAAACAGGCAGCGAGCAGGGGCGACACGCATCGGTTCCTGATCCAGATCACCACCAAGGGCGGCGCGGTCACCGTGGTCCAGCGGGGAATCGACGAAGCAATCGAGGGTGTTCGCCGGTTCCCGGTGCTCGCCGGCGTCGTCCGGATCGAAGTCATCACCGAAGTCCCGGACGAAGTCCAACTCCTTGCGGAACGGTATCGCAGCGCGCCCATCCCGGTGGTTCCTTTTCTGCTGCCGGGCGACTATCAAACCCCGCGAGGCACCAAGCTCAAAGCCCGCGCCCTGGAGTACCTGGTGGAACAGCATCGGGCGGACCCCCAAGACTGCTACGTGGTTCACTACGATGAAGAATCGGTGTTCACTCCGGAGAATTTGGCGCGTCTGGTGCATCGACTCGCGTTGCACCCGGTGGGGATCTCGGAGGGCATGATCTCCTACGGATTGGATTGGCGCCAGACCACTCTCCTGAACAAAGCCATGGAATCGAATCGCCCGTTTGGCTGCCATGAGTGCTTTTCGGTGATGACCAGCCCGCCGCCCCTCCATTTGCACGGCTCGAACCTGGTAGTGCGCCAGGATCTGGAGAACCAACTGGGTTGGGACATCGGGACGCTCAATGGATCGGCCCTGATCGCGGAAGACCTGATTTTCGGCTTAGCCGCCTATCTGCGTTTCGGATCCGAGGTCTTCGGCTGGCATCACGCCGAAATGATCGAACAGCCCCCGTTCAGCTTGAAAGCCGCCTACAAGCAGCGAGAACGCTGGGTCTTCGGTGCCCTGCAAGCCCTGGCCCACGTCCGTCGGGAACAGAATTGGCTCCGGCTTTCCCGCCGGGATCGCTGGCACATCAACATCGTGATCAGATTGCGGGTCTTCACCTATGCGCTGGGTTTCCCGGTCTCCTTGCTGGCGCTCAGCGCCAATGCCGCAGGCCTGGCCAATCTGGCGCTGGACTCTGCAGGCGAAGGGAACCTGCACTTCGACGCGCCGGAGATCACGGCCTACAGCTTTGTCAGTGTGGCCGGTTTCCTGCTCTGGATGGCCGGCACCCAGCTCGGCCTGTTTTACAACCTGCGGTATGCCGGGCTCACCGGCAGGCAGAAACTCCGGGACCATGTCCTGGTCCTGCTCGCCACTCCGTTCGCCGGCATCGTCGACACCCTGGGGCCGCTCATGGCGGTGGCCAAATGGGTTACCGGCACCCGGGAGGTCGCTTGGCAGCCGACGCCGAAACTTGCCGCAGAATCGCCGACGAGCGAACTGCGGCCCGACGCTGCTGCGGTGGACCCCGCTCCGCCTTCGGAGCGGCTGATCCGCACGGCCGAAGAAGAATCGGCCCACGACTGATCCCAGATGAGGATTTGTGACTCCGCGAGTCTTTTGTTCCGCCAGATGAATTCGTGCGACGCGAACGGTTGCCCGGAACGGCAACGGGGCATTTAGTGAATGAAAGGTCCGCCGTCGGCATGGCCGGGGCGGCTTCGAAACACTATTCGAGGGGGAGCGCATGAACAGTCCGACGCAGCACCAAGTAGACCTTTCCACTCCGCTCAAGTTCGCCTATTGGGTGCCGAACGTCTCCGGCGGGCTGGTGGTCAGCACCATCGAGCAACGCACCGACTGGAGCTTCGACTACAACCGGGAATTGGCCCGGATCGCGGAACGGAGCGGCTTCGAGTACGCGCTGACCCAGACCCGCTACGCCGCTTCCTACGGGGCGGACAAACAACACGAAGCCACCAGCTTTTCGCTGGCTTTGCTGGCGGCCACGGAGAAGCTGAAAGTGATTGCCGCGGTGCACCCGGGAATGTGGCACCCGGGCGTGCTGGCGAAGTTCGTGATCACCGCCGACCACCTCTCCAACGGCCGGGCGGCGGTGAACATCGTTTCCGGTTGGCTCAAGGCCGAATTCGTGAATTTCGGCCTGCCGTGGTTGGTGCACGACGAACGCTATGTCCGGACCGAGGAATTCATCCGGGTTCTGCGTGGGCTCTGGACCGAGAAGGGGTTCTCGCACACTGGGAAGTACTACAACATCGCGGACTTCACCCTGCAACCGGCACCCGTGGCGGTTGCCGGGCGGCCGCATCCGGAGATCTTCTTCGGTGGGAATTCGACCGCGGCCCAGGCCACCGCGGGCAGGGTCGCTGACTGGTATTTCTCCAATGGCAAAGACCTCGACGGCTTCAGCGAGAATATCAGCGGAGTGCTGGCGGCAGCAGTGCCGCTGGGCCGCAGGCCTCGTTTCGGGCTCAACGGGTTCGTGATCGCCAGGGATACTGAAAAGGAGGCCCGCGAAACGCTGCGCGAGATTGTGGCCAAGGCGCACAAACCAGCGGTCGAAGGGTTCCGGGACGCCGTACAGGAAGCCGGACCTGCCACCAAAGACGGCAAGGGCATGTGGACGGATTCGTCCTTCGAAGACCTGATCCAGTACAACGACGGGTTCAAAACCCAGCTGATCGGCACTCCGGAACAGATCGCCACCCGCATTGTGGAGTACAAGAAGCGCGGCGTGAACCTCCTGTTGACCTGCTATCTGCATTTCCAGGAGGAGCTGGCCACCTTCGGGAGGGATATCCTGCCGATCGTCAGAGAACTCGAGGCCGACGCCGCGCGCCAAGCCGACGTCGAACTGGTCGTGGCCTAGTGGCTGAGCGCAGTTTCGGTTTCCGCACCAGGGCGTTGCATGCCGGCGGGACCCCGGAACCGGTGGATCTGGTCGATGTGTTCCGCAAGCACGACGCTCTTCCCGGCGTCCTGGCCGAAGCAGCAGCCATCGGAGCCAAGGCGCTCTGGCTGCAGCTGGGCTCCTGGCACGAGGCCGTGGCTCGCCAGGGGCAGGCCGCCGGGCTGCGTGTAGTCACGGACCGTTGCCTCAAAATATAGCTCGCCATGGGCAGGCTAGCTTTCGGAAGCCCTTTCCTCGAGCCTCAGCCGAAGTCCTCTTCTCAGGTAGTAGGCAGCAGGCATGGACATGAGGACCGTGAAGAAAGCTAGCTCAAGCTGCTGTCTGCTGATAGTGAGGACCAAAAGGAAAATGGCCAGGAAAATTCCGACAACGCCACCAGCAACCGGAAAAATCCATGCGCGAGTCATCAACTCAGCTTGGTCGGGGAAACCAAAGAGCCGTGATGTGACTGAACCCGGACGCTCCTGCGGGGTGTGGATCGTCCGGACTCAGTTTTTGCTCACCCCGCCAGGGGTCGCGTGATGAGCGGAATAGACTCACCTCGGTCAAGCACCGGAGGAGTAGCAATTGCCTTTACCGCTGGTCCATTTGAAAACTCTGGCCGTGTTCGGCCCGTAGATTCCGTCAGCCGTGACTCCGAACTTCTGCTGGGCTCTTACCAGCGCCGCCCGGGTCGCCGGGCCAAAAGCGCCATCCACGGCAAGCCCAGCACTGACCGCGCAGCGCCCATTCAACCCGGCTTGCAACGCTTTCACCGCAACCGAGTTCGCGCCCTGATCCAATCGGCAAAGCACATTGAAGTTGGAATCGGCCGGCACTGCGTAGTAAGTTCCGTCAGCTGCCAAGTTGATGACTTGTTTGGAGCAGTAGCCGCCGTTGGCGGCCTGGGCTGGTGCTGCGACGAGTGTAGCGCTGAGCAGCGCACCTGCAGCAGCCCCGAGCGCTGCTTTTCGGGACCAGTTGGAAAGTACAGATTTCGTGAACTTCATTGTTCCCCAACTTTCTGTATTGGACGCCCAGACCGGGCGTTGATTGACGTCCGAAATAGGTTGACTGTTCCCAGCACCCAATTTGAAACTACCAGTCACAAAAACGTTGGGCAAGGAATTGATCCACGGTCCAGGCAAAGGTAGGAGCAATGAGTGCAGAACCTGCAGGGGGATCACCGGGTCTTCGCTGGACTGAATGCCGCGAGCTGGCTCGGCCCGGAATAGCAGATCGATGGAGAAGGGCCGGTTGGCCCTACGATCGTTGAGCGGCCTTCTTCCGGGCGCTCCGGTAACTGAGCCAGCAAGAGATCACGAGCAGACCCATTGCGATAGCGGTCAACCAGACTCCAGCGATCATCGAAACAATGCCAAGAATGATCGCGCCAATAGCCCAGATCACGTAAATGGCCTTGTCCGAACTCGTCATGCCAACAAGCTTAGCGAGCAAGCGGGCGAAAGACCGATGACGGATGAGCGCGAAATATTCGACCGCTGGCGACTCCGATGCGCTGCAATCAGAGCCGGACCACCGCTGTGCGCCGGGATCGAATAAAGTCCAAGCGCAACAAAAAACGGCCCCGACCGAAATTCTGCGATCGGAGCCGTTCCGTTGTGCACCCCCCGGGACTCGAACCCGGAACCCATTGATTAAGAGTCAATTGCTCTGCCAGTTGAGCTAGAGGTGCAATACTATTGCGGTCACTTTCGGACTGTTTTCGCAGTCATTCTGTGATCCGCAACGACATGTAATACTACACGGGTTTGGGTCCGCTGTGAAATCGGAGCCGCTGCCCGGCGACACCGGCGGTGTGAACCGCTAAAGTGCTGCTGGTGAGCAAGCTTACCGTGATCCGGAACGTCCTTTTGCCCAGTCAGGAGCTGTTGGATTCGCTCGGTCCGCTGCCGCAGGGAATCCGTGCCGCCGCTTGGCGCTTCGTCGCGGAGCCCGCCGGCTTGCCCTTGAACGAAGTGGACGCCGTCGTGCTGCCATACCTGGGTTCGCCCGCACCGCTCAAGGAACCCCTGTCGAAGTTGCCGAATCTGAAGCTGCTGCAGACCCAGACCACAGGCTACGACGGCGTGCCCGAGCTCGCCGGGCCGGAGGTCGCCATTTGTTCCGCAGCCGGGGTCCATGCGGCCTCGACGGCGGAGCTCGCAGTCGGGCTGGTGCTGAGTTCACTGCGCGGCTTGGACATCGCGGCCCGGGATCAACGGAATGAAATTTGGCGGCACGAACGGCGCAGCTCGTTGGCCGACCGCAAGGTGCTGCTGATCGGCGTCGGAGGCATCGGCCGGGAAATCCAACGCAGGCTGGAGCCTTTCGAGGTGGAGCTCACCCGGGTGGGCCGGTCCCGCCGCGAGGACGCTGCGGGCACCGTGCACGGCTTCGCGGAACTCCTGGAACTCGCCCCGGAACACGATGTGGTGATCGTGATCGTGCCGTTGACCCCGGAAACCGACTCGCTGATCGGCCGCGAGTTCCTCGCCCGGTTGCCGGACGGGGCCTTGGTGGTCAACGTCAGCCGTGGCGCCGTCGTCGATTCAGCCGCGATCACAGCGGAGGTGGTCGGTGGACGCCTGCACGCGGCACTCGATGTCTTCGATCCGGAACCGTTGCCGGCCGGGCACCCGCTCTGGCAAGCGCCGAACGCTTTGATCACTCCGCATCTGGGCGGCGACTCCACGGCTTTCCCGCGTCGGATCGGCAGATTCCTGGCACAGCAATTGAACGCTTTCGCCTTGGGGGAGCGGCCGCAGAACCTGGTCCGGCCCGGCTTCTACCGCGACTGAGCCGGCTGGCGCGTCATGGAACGGTCCGTTTCGTGGACACTTTCGCGCACTGCCCCGTGCAGTCATAGACTCGGCCTATGAGCGTGGAGACCAGCAATCAGCCAGACATCAAACCGCGGAGCCGGATCGTCACCGACGGCATCGCCGCCGCCCCAGCGCGGGGCATGCTCCGCGCGGTCGGCTTCGGCGACGAAGACTTCGCCAAGCCGCAAATCGGCGTAGCCAGTTCCTGGAACGAGATCACCCCCTGCAACCTCTCCCTCGACCGGCTCGCCAAAGCGGTCAAGGAGGGTGTGCACGCCGGTGGCGGATTCCCGATGACTTTCGGCACGATTTCGGTTTCCGACGGCATCTCGATGGGCCATGAAGGCATGCATTTCTCGCTGGTCTCCCGCGAAGTCATCGCGGATTCGGTGGAAACCGTGATGCAGGCCGAGCGGATCGACGGCTCGGTTCTGCTGGCCGGTTGCGACAAATCCCTGCCCGGCATGTTGATGGCCGCGGCGCGGCTGAACGTCTCGAGCGTGTTCCTCTACGCCGGCTCGATCATGCCCGGCTGGGTGAAACTCGAAGACGGCACCGAAAAAGACGTCACGCTGATCGATGCCTTCGAGGCCGTGGGCGCCTGTGCCGCCGGCAAGATGTCGGTCGGCGATCTGGACCGGATCGAACGCGCGATCTGTCCCGGCGAAGGCGCGTGCGGCGGCATGTACACCGCCAACACCATGGCCTGCATCGGCGAAGCGCTCGGCATGTCGCTGCCCGGCTCCGCCGCTCCGCCCAGCGCGGACCGCCGACGCGACATGTTCGCGCACCGTTCCGGGGAGGCCGTGGTGGAATTGCTCCGCCGTGGCATCCGCTCCCGGGACATCATGACCAAAGAGGCGTTCGAGAACGCGATCGCGGTGACCATGGCCTTCGGCGGTTCCACCAATGCGGTGCTGCACTTGTTGGCGATCGCCCGCGAAGCCGAAGTCGACCTGCAGCTTGAGGATTTCAACCGGATCGGCGACCGGATCCCGCATCTGGGCGATCTGAAGCCGTTCGGCCGCTATGTGATGAACGACGTCGACCGGGTCGGCGGGGTGCCGGTGATCATGCGGGCGCTGCTCGACGCCGGACTGCTGCACGGCGATGCGCTGACCGTGACCGGCAAAACGCTGGCCGAAAACCTCGAAGCGATCAATCCGCCGGATCTGGACGGCAAGATCCTGCGTGCGCTGGACAACCCGATCCACAAGACCGGCGGCCTGAGCGTGCTCAAGGGTTCGCTGGCGCCGGGCGGCGCGGTGGTGAAGACCGCCGGCTTCGACGCCGAGGTCTTCGAGGGCCCGGCCCGGGTCTTCGAGCGCGAGCAGGGTGCTTTGGAAGCACTCAAAGCGGGCGAGATCAAGGCCGGCGACGTCGTCGTCATCCGTTATGAGGGGCCCAAGGGCGGCCCCGGCATGCGCGAAATGCTTGCGATCACCGGCGCAATCAAGGGCGCCGGTCTGGGCAAAGACGTGCTGCTGCTGACCGACGGCCGGTTCTCCGGCGGCACCACCGGCCTGTGCATCGGCCACGTGGCGCCGGAAGCCGTCGACGCCGGCCCGATCGCCTTCGTGCGCGACGGCGACCGGATCCGGGTGGACATCCCGAACAAGAGCTTCGACTTGCTGGTCGACGAAGCCGAACTCGAATCCCGTAAAATCGGCTGGCAGCCGTTGCCGGCCCGTTTCACCAAGGGCGTGCTGGCGAAATATGCGAAGCTGGTCCACTCGGCTTCCGAGGGAGCCTACTGCGGTTGAGCTCAAGACGTCAGCTCAACATCTAACCTGCAAAGTGGAGCTGGAACGCTCCGGCTCCACTTTCAAAGGGCAATGTTGAGCTGACGTACGCTCCACGAGTCAGTGAGCGTCCACTAACTGGACTCTATGTCCATATCGTGAGACAAGGGGTGGTCCAGTTGACACCCGGGGGCCAGCCGGGAAAACTTGCAGCTATGCAGATCGGAATTCTCGTCGTACTTACCAGGCGCGTGACGGAGTAGCCCACAAGGCAAACCGTCCGGCTGGCAACAGTCCGAGCTGCATAGCACGCGCAAACCCCTCGCAGAGCCTACCGGCTGGAGGGGTTTTTTCGTTTCCACAACAGGGTATGCATTGAACTTTTAGATTTACCGTGCGACACCGGATCACCGCAGCGGCCACCGTTGCGGTGAAAACGAAGGAAGAGCCCCATGAGCAAAGGTCCGACCGTCAGCCCGGCGCTGATGGCCAACAAGCCGCACCCTGCGGCCAAACCCAGCGGAACTGGACAGCGCAACGGCGCCGCGGAACCGGGCAGCGCGCCCTTGACCAAAGCGGAAACGTCGTCGATTTCGGTGGTGTCCCAAGTCCAGGGACCCAACCGGGTCATCCCCGCGCAGCCAATGAGCGGTTCACAGGCGATCGTGCGATCCCTCGAAGAACTCGGGGTGCAGGACATCTTCGGCCTGCCCGGTGGTGCGATTCTGCCGACCTACGACCCGCTGATGGCCTCGGCGATGAACCACGTCCTGGTCCGGCACGAGCAGGGCGCCGGGCACGCGGCCGAAGGCTACGCAATGGTCACCGGCAAGGTCGGCGTCTGCATCGCCACCTCCGGCCCCGGGGCGACGAACCTGGTCACCGCGATCATGGACGCGCATATGGACTCGGTGCCTCTGGTGGCGATCACCGGCCAGGTCGCCTCCGGGGTGATCGGCACCGACGCGTTCCAAGAGGCGGACATCGTGGGCATTACGATGCCAATCACCAAGCACTCGTTCCTGGTGACGGATCCGAACGAGATCCCGAAGGTGCTCGCCGAGGCGTTCCACCTGGCCTCCACCGGACGGCCCGGGCCGGTCCTGGTCGATGTGGCCAAGGACGCGCAACAGGCGCAAATGACCTTTTCCTGGCCGCCGACCATCGATCTGCCCGGGTACCGTCCGGTTTTCCGCGGGCATTCGAAGCAGCTCCGTGAAGCCGCCCGGCTGATCGCGGCGGCGAAGCGGCCGGTGCTCTACGTCGGCGGCGGCGTGATCAAAGCGCATGCCTCGGTCGAATTGCGGGCCTTGGCGGAACTGACCAATGCGCCGGTGGTGACCACGCTGATGGCCCGCGGTGCCTTCCCGGATTCGCATCAGCAACACGTCGGCATGCCCGGTATGCACGGCTCGGTCTCCGCGGTCACCGCATTGCAGCAATCCGATCTGCTGATCACGCTCGGCGCGCGGTTCGACGACCGGGTGACCGGTGTGCTCTCCAGCTTCGCGCCCGGTGCCAAAGTGATCCATGCGGACATCGACCCGGCGGAGATTTCCAAGAACCGGGCCACCGATGTGCCGATCGTGGGCTCGGTCAAGGAGATCATTCCGGATCTCACCGAGGCGGTGACTGCCGAGTTCGCCGAATCCGGCACCCCGGACCTCACCGAATGGTGGGCTTTCCTGAACAATCTGCGCAACACCTACCCGCTGGGCTGGACCGAACCGGAGGACGGGCTTTCCGCGCCGCAACGGGTGATCGAGCGGATCGGCGCGTTGAGCGGTCCGGAAGCGATCTACGCCGCAGGCGTGGGGCAGCACCAGATGTGGGCCGCGCAGTTCATCAAGTACGAGCGTCCGCATTCCTGGCTGAACTCCGGCGGAGCCGGCACCATGGGTTACTCGGTCCCGGCCGCGATGGGCGCCAAGGTCGGCGAACCGGACCGGGTGGTCTGGGCAATCGACGGGGACGGCTGCTTCCAGATGACCAATCAGGAACTTGCCACCTGCCGGATCAACAACATCCCGATCAAGGTCGCAATCATCAACAACTCCTCGTTGGGCATGGTCCGGCAATGGCAGACCCTGTTCTATGAGGGCCGCTATTCGAACACCGACCTGAACACCGGGCACGACACCATCCGGGTGCCTGACTTCGTCAAGCTCGCCGAAGCCTACGACTGCGTCGGTCTGCGCTGCGAACGGGACGAAGACATCGATGCCACGATCCAGAAGGCACTGGAGATCAATGACCGGCCGGTGGTGATCGACTTCGTGGTCAGCCCGAACTCCATGGTGTGGCCGATGGTCCCGGCCGGCGTGAGCAACGACCAGATCCAAGTGGCCCGCAACCTGACCCCGCAGTGGGAAGAGGAGGACTGAGCATGACCAGGCACACGCTTTCCGTTCTGGTTGAAGACAAACCCGGGGTTCTGACCCGGGTGGCCAGCCTGTTCGCCCGTCGGGCCTTCAACATCAACTCGCTCGCCGTCGGGCCCACCGAGGTCGCCGGAGTCTCCCGGATGACCGTCGTCGTGGATGCCCAAGGCGACCTGATTGAACAAGTGACCAAACAACTCAATAAACTGGTCAACGTGATCAAGATCGTCGAGTTGGTCACCGAATCTTCCGTGCAACGCGACCACATCCTGGTCAAGGTGCGCGCAGATGCGGCAACACGCCTGCAGGTCACCCAAGCCGCAGACTTGTTCCGAGCTTCAGTGGTGGACGTTTCCCCGGATTCGCTCATCATCGAAGCCACCGGCCACCCGGAAAAGCTGACCGCGCTTTTGAATGTGCTGGAGCCATTCGGCGTGCGCGAGATCGTCCAGTCGGGCACGCTGGCCATCGGACGGGGATCCCGTTCCATGAGCGACCGCGCGCTGCGAAGCGCCTGAAATCCTGTCGACTACCCGCTAACTAATAGTTGCTGCACGAATACACACTGAGGAGCACCACACCGTGACTGAATTGTTTTATGACGACGACGCCGATCTGTCCATCATCCAGGGTCGCACCGTTGCCGTCATCGGCTACGGAAGCCAGGGCCATGCGCACGCACTGAGCTTGCGCGATTCCGGCGTCGACGTCCGCGTCGGCTTGGCCGAAGGTTCGAAATCCCGCGCCAAAGCCGAGGCCGAGGGCCTGCGCGTGCTCAACGTCGCGGACGCGGTCGCCGAGGCGGACGTGATCATGGTGCTGACCCCTGACCAGGTCCAGCGCCACGTCTACGCCGACTCGATCGCCGCGAACCTGCAAGCCGGCGACGCGCTGTTCTTCGGCCACGGCTTCAACATCCGCTACGGCTACATCCAGCCGCCGGCCGACGTCGACGTCGCACTGGTCGCGCCCAAGGGCCCGGGCCACATCGTGCGCCGGGAATTCGAGGCCGGGCGCGGCGTGCCGGACTTGATCGCGGTCGAGCAGGACGCCTCCGGGAATGCCTGGGCGTTGGCGCTCTCCTACGCCAAGGCGATCGGCGGTACCCGTGCCGGCGTGATCAAGACCACTTTCACCGAAGAGACCGAAACCGATTTGTTCGGGGAGCAGGCGGTGCTCTGCGGCGGTGCTTCGCAGCTCATCCAGTACGGTTTCGAAACCCTCACCGAGGCCGGCTACAAGCCCGAGGTCGCGTACTTCGAGGTGCTGCACGAGCTCAAGCTGATCGTGGACCTGATGGTCGAAGGCGGCATCGCGAAGCAGCGCTGGAGCGTCTCCGACACCGCTGAGTACGGCGATTACGTCTCCGGCCCCCGGGTCATCGACCCGCACGTCAAGGAGAACATGAAAGCCGTCCTGAAGGACATCCAGGACGGCACCTTCGCCAAGCGTTTCATCGACGACCAGGATGCCGGCGCGCCGGAGTTCAAGGCGCTGCGGCTGCAGGGCGAACAGCACCCGATCGAGACCACCGGCCGGGAACTGCGCAAGCTGTTCTCCTGGATCCAGAACGACGACGACTACACCGAGGGTTCGGTAGCCCGCTAGCCAGCGGCAAAGCACGGAACGTACGGCAATGAGGCCGGGTCTGCACGTAACACTGTGGGCTCGGCCTCTGCCATATCAATACACTCGACATAGCCAATCCGCCTGACCGCTGAGGACCTCTTGTGACCAAGCCCGTTGTTCTGCTCGCCGAAGAACTTTCCCCCGCCACCATCGAGGCCTTGGGCCCGGACTTCGAGATCCGGCACACCGACGGTGCGGACCGATCCCAACTGCTTGCCGCGATTGCCGACGTCGACGCGATCCTGGTCCGCTCGGCCACCCAGGTCGACGCCGAGGCGATCGCGGCCGCGAAGAAACTCAAAGTCATCGCCCGGGCCGGCGTCGGCCTGGACAACGTGGACATCAAGGCGGCGACCCAAGCCGGAGTCATGGTGGTGAACGCGCCGACGTCGAACATCGTCTCCGCCGCCGAGCTCACGGTCGGCCACATCCTGAGCCTGGCCCGGCATATTCCGGCGGCCAGCGCCGCGCTGAAAGCGGGGGAGTGGAAGCGTTCCAAGTACACCGGAACCGAGCTGTACGAAAAGAAGATCGGCATCATCGGCCTGGGCCGGATCGGTGCCCTGATCACGGCGCGGTTGCAAGCTTTCGAAACCCAGATCCTGGCCTACGACCCCTATGTCACCAGTGCCCGGGCCGCCCAGCTCGGCGTCCAGTTGGTGAGCTTGGACGAGCTCCTGGAACAGTCGGACTTCATCACGATCCACATGCCGAAAACCCCGGAGACCGTTGGCATGATCGGCCCTGAGGCGTTCCGGAAAATGAAAAACAGCGCCTACGTTATCAACGTCGCCCGTGGCGGTTTGATCGATGAAGCTGCGCTATTCGACGCCTTGCAATCCGGAGCGATCGCCGGTGCCGGCATCGACGTCTTCGTCAAGGAACCCAGTACGGATCTGCCGTTCTTCGGCCTGGACAACGTGGTGGTCACTCCGCACCTGGGTGCCTCGACCGAAGAGGCCCAGGAAAAGGCCGGGGTCTCGGTGGCCAAATCGGTGCGGCTGGCGCTTGCCGGCGAATTGGTGCCGGACGCGGTCAATGTGGCCGGCGGCGTGATCGATCGGGAAGTCCGCCCCGGCATCCCGCTGATCGAGAAGCTCGGCCGGGTGTTCACCGCGCTGACCCACGCCTCGGTGACCCAGATCGACGTCGAGGTGGCCGGTGAAATCGCCGGCAAGGACGTCAAGGCGCTGGAACTCGCGGCGCTCAAGGGTGTGTTCACCGATGTGGTCTCGGAGCAGGTCTCGTATGTCAACGCCCCGGTGCTCGCCGAGCAACGCGGCATCAATGTCCGGCTGATCACCACCGAGGAAGTCGCGGACTACCGGAATGTGCTGACCTTGCGCGGTGCGTTGTCCGACGGATCGCAGATCTCGGTGGCGGGGACCCTCACCGGGCCGAAGCAGATCGAAAAGATCGTCGGGGTGAACGGCTACGACGTCGAGATCCCGATCAGCGAGCACCTCGTGGTCCTGATTTACCAAGACCGCCCGGGAGTCGTCGGCACGGTAGGCGGGATCCTCGCGGAGAACGGCATCAACATCGCCGGAATGCAGGTTTCCCGGGCCCAGGACGGCAACCAGGTGCTCTGCTTGCTCACCGTGGACAGTGCGGTTCCGCAAGCCGTGCTCGATTCGGTCCGGGAGGCGATCGACGCCAGCACCGCCCGGGAAGTCGATCTGGAGGGCTAGCCGGCACCGGTCGTGAAGTCATCTTTCGACAAGGCATCCGACGACGGGTACTTTCATTAGGTGACTAAGACGCCGTACTACCTGACGACCGCGATCACCTACCCCAACGGTGTCCCGCACATCGGCCATGCCTACGAATACGTATCGGCCGATGCCCTGGCCCGGTTCAAGCGCTTGGACGGCTTCGACGTCTTCTACATGTCCGGCACCGACGAGCACGGAATCAAGGTGCAGCAGGCGGCGGAAAAAGCGGGACTGACCCCGTTGCAGCTGGTAGACCGGAATTCCGCCGCGATCCGTGCGGTGCACGATCTGGTGGACAGCAGCTACGACCGGTTCATCCGCACCACCGAGCCGGAGCACTACCTGGCCTCGCAGGAACTCTGGCGGCGGATGGAGGCCAACGGGGACATCTATCTGGACAAGTACACCGGCTGGTACTCGGTCCGGGACGAAGCCTATTACACCGAAGAAGAGACCGAGCTGCGCGGCGACGGCGTGCGCTACGCCAAAGAAACCGACACCGAAGTCACCTGGACCGAAGAGGAATCCTACTTTTTCCGGCTGTCCCAGTACCAGGACAAACTCCTGGCCCTCTACGAAGCGCAACCGGAATTCGCCGCGCCGCGCTATCGGTTCAACGAGGTGATCAGCTTCGTCAAGTCCGGCCTGCAAGACCTCTCGATCAGCCGGACCTCGTTCGACTGGGGGGTTCCAGTACCCGGCAACGACAAGCACGTGATGTACGTCTGGGTCGATGCGTTGACCAACTACCTCACCGGCGCCGGTTTCCCGGACGAAAACTCGGCCCAATGGAAGTATTGGCCTGCGGATGTGCACATCATCGGCAAGGACATTTCCCGGTTCCACGCGATCTTCTGGCCGGCATTCCTGATGAGTGCGGGATTGCCGCTGCCCAAACGCGTGATGATCCACGGCTTCCTGTTCAACAACGGGGTGAAGATGTCCAAGTCCCTGGGCAATGTGGTGGCCCCGGCGGACTGGGTGGCCGAATACGGTGTGGACGCGGTGCGGTTCTTCTTCCTGCGCGAAGTCTCCTACGGCCAGGACGGCAACTACAGCCATGAAGCGATCATGGGCCGGATGAATTCGGACCTGGCGAACAACCTCGGCAACCTGGCACAGCGTTCGTTGTCCATGGTGGCCAAGAACTGCGGGGGCGAAGTGCCGGCGCCCGGCGAGTTCAGCGACGCCGACCGTGCGATCCTGGCCCAAGCCCAAGGCTTGCTCGCGGCCAATCGGGCCAGTTACGAGGTGCAGGAATTCCATCGTGCACTGGAGGCGATCTGGACCGTGCTGGGCGAGACCAATGCCTACTTCGCGGAGCAGGCGCCTTGGGTGCTGCGCAAAACCGATCCGGACCGGATGGCCACGGTGCTCTATGTGACGCTCGAGGTGCTGCGGATCGTCGGCCTGCTGATCCAGCCGGTGATGCCGACGTCGGCCGGGAAACTGCTCGACGTGCTGGGCGTCTCCGGTGCGGAAGGGGCCCGCGATTTTGCCGCGATCGAGGCGCCCTTGGTCCCGGGCACCCCGTTGCCGGCGCCGGCGCCGATCTTCCCGCGCTACGAAGAGCCGGTTTAACCCAGTCGAGCGTTGAGTCGTGGCTGCCAAAACCGGGTTTTGGCAGCCACGACTCAACGCTCGACGGCGGTCCGTGTCGGACTCAATCGGTGGCGAGTCCTTCCACCGGGGAGAGCTTGGCGGCCCGCCGGGCCGGTACCACCGAGGCGGCGAGCCCGGCAGCGGCGGCTACCGCGACGACCAGGAGCAGTTGCAGCCAGGGCAGATTCGGCACCACCGCGGTGAAACCGCCCAGTGCCGACTGCGCCCCGAGCCAACCGTACAGGCCGCCCAGTGCCACGCCGATCAGTGCCGCGACCCCGGCGACCAGGACGGCCTCCAGAGCCAGCATGCCGCGCAACCCGCGCTTGGTCAGGCCCAGCGCGCGCAGCAGTGCGTTCTCCCGGGTGCGTTCCAGGACCGAGAGCGAGAGCGTGTTCGCGACACCGATCAGCGCGATCAGCACCGCGATCGCCAACAACCCGGTGACCACCAGGAGCATCAAATCGATCA
Source organism: Arthrobacter russicus (assembly GCF_031454135.1). Classification (NCBI taxonomy): domain Bacteria; kingdom Bacillati; phylum Actinomycetota; class Actinomycetes; order Micrococcales; family Micrococcaceae; genus Arthrobacter; species Arthrobacter russicus. The sequence goes on along the minus strand of NZ_JAVDQF010000001.1, from coordinate 569,848 downwards.
CCTGGTTGAAGCTGGCTTTTTCCATCGCACCGCCGGTGACCGCATAGTCGTCTACGGCCAGGGTCTTGGCGATCTGGGTCCGCAGGTCCAGGATCTGGCTACTGCCGAGGCCGGGGACCAGCTTGACCCAGACTGCCTGTTCCGCGCCGGCCGGAGCCGGCACGGTGTCCAGGTTGACCATCGGTGCGAAGCCGTTGCTGGTGGCCTTGACCACCGGCAACGATCGATCGGTACCGCCGGACTTCACGGTGAGCGTGCTGTCCTTGGCCGATTTGGGCATCAGCAGCTTCCCCGGTTGCACCCGGTTCTGCGCCGAGCCGAGCATGGTTGCGGCGTCGGAGCTGGAAATGCCGTAGACCGAGCCGCCGGTGAGCATCGGGTCGGAACTCCCAACGACTTCACCGACCAGCGGAAGCTGTGCCACGGCGCTGACTCCGGCCAGCGTTTTCAGGCTCTGCACCTTGGCCGGATCGTAGCTTCCGGCCTCGACCGAAATGTCCACCGGGTAACGCTCGTCGAAGGTGGTCTCGAAGGCGCTGCGCGCGGTCGAGGCGCCGGTGAGCATCATCGAGACCAAGGTGACGCCGATCAGCAGCGCCGAAGCGGTCGCCGTCGTCCGTCCGGGATTTCGGACCGCATTGAGCGAGGCGAGTTTCCCGGGCACCCCAGCGGGCGAAGCGAGCTTGCCGAACGCCGATACCAGCCGCGGCACGAACAGCGAGGCGCAGAGCAGCAGGCCGATGAAGGTCATCGCGCCGCCGGGCAGCGCGATCATCAGGTTGGAGCTGATTGCGCCGAAGGCCAGCAGCAGGCCGCCGAGCGCGATCAGCACGCCGCCGATGGCCAACCGGGTCCGGCCGCTGCGATTGCTCAGCGCGGCGTCGTCGACCGGGCGCATCGCGGCCAACGGCGCTACCGCGGTGGCGGCCCGGGCCGGGACCAGCGCTGCGGCCGCGGTCAGCAGAATACCGACCAGCATGCCGGCGATCGGCGCAGAGAGGTTGCCTTGGAAGGTCGCGAACTGGTTTCCGGGGGTGGTTTTGAGCCAGCTGATCAAGGCGTACATGCCGCCGAAGGCCGCGGCGACGCCGGCCGCCGAGGAAACCACGCCGACGATTGCCGCTTCGGCCAGCACCGAGTTTCGGATCTGACTCTTCTTCGCGCCGATGCAGCGGAGCAGGGCCAGTTCCCGGGTCCGTTGCGCGACCAGCACGGCGAAGGTATTCGAGACCACGAGTACTGCGACGATGATCGCGATTGCGGCGAAGGCCAGCAGGACCAGGGTCAACACGTCATCGCCGCCGGTCTTGCTTTGGATCTGGGCGGTGGTCTGCTGGTCCGGGGTGTTCACCGTGGCTTTGTCGAAGCCGGCCGCGGCCAAGGCCTGGGCGAGCCCGCTGCGCTCGGCGTCACTGAGCTTGCCGTCCAGCTTGAGCTGGATGGTTTGGTAGACCAAGGGCTGCACGGCCAAGGGCGCGATGGTCTGCGTGGTGGCGAGAAGTTGCGCCGAGCCGGAGCGCATCGGATCGCTGCTGGGTTTGACGATCCCGGAGACCGTGGCACTGGTGGATTGCCCGGTGGAACTGGTCAAGGTGAGAGCGCTGCCGACGGCCAGCGAACTGCGCTCGGCGGTTTTCTCGTCCACCGCGACTTGTCCCGGCGCGCTGGGCAGCGCCCCGGAGACCAGGACTGCGGACTCCAGAGCGGATTCGGGTGCGGTATTGAGCAACTTGCTGTAGAAGGTGCTGTTCGGCGACTTCACTTGCAGGGCGGTTTCCAGTTGCGCATAGCTGGCGGTCACGCCGGGGACCTTGCCGACGGCGTCGACGGCGGTTTGGTCGAGCAGCTTGGGGTTCAGTCCCGGGCCGGCGCTGATCACGGCATCGGCTTTGGCGAACGATTCGCCCAGGCTGGCTTTGAGCGTGGCTTGGGTGGAGGAGTTCACCAACAGTGTGGCGACCAGGAAGGCGACGGCGAGCAGCACCGCCAGGCCGACGGCGATGAACCGACGGGAGTGCAGCTTGATTTGTGCTAGGGCGACCTGGAACACGTCAGGCTCCCAGCTTGGCGAGTGCCGCGAGCACGGTTTCCGGGGTGGGGTTTTCCAGCTCGCCGGCCAGGACTCCGTCGCTGAGCAGGACCACCCGGTCCGCGTACGAGGCGGCGATCGGATCGTGGGTGACCATGATGATGCTCTGGCCCATCTCCTGCGAGGAGCGGCGGAGCATGCCCAGCACCTCGGCACCGACCCGGGAATCCAGGTTGCCGGTGGGTTCATCGGCGAAAATCACTTCGGGTCGGGTCAGCAGCGCCCGGGCCACCGCCACCCGTTGTTGCTGGCCGCCGGAGAGCTGGTGCGGCCGGTGGTTGAGCCGGTCGGTCAGACCCAGGGTGCCGGTGATGAAGGTGAACCAGTCCCGGTCCACAGTGCCGTTCGCCAGGGCGACCGGCAAGGTGATGTTCTGTTCCGCGGTCAGGGTGGGCACCAGGTTGAAAGCTTGGAAGATGAAGCCGATCCGGTCCCGGCGCAGCGCAGTCAAAGCGGTGTCATTGAGCTGGGTGATGTCGGTGCCGCCGATGTGGATGCTGCCGGAGTCGGTGCTGTCCAGCCCGGCCAGGCAATGCATCAGGGTGGATTTTCCGCTCCCGGACGGACCCATGATGGCGGTGAACCGGGAGGCATCGAAGTCGATGTCGATATTGCGCAGGGCGCTGACCGCGGTCTCGCCCCGACCGTAGTTTTTGTTCAAGCCCCGGGCGGAAACCGCATTGCCCTGATGGGTGTGTTCGCGTTCGATCAAAGTCGTCATACATCAAAATTAGAGAATTGCCGTGCCCGCCGAATCGGGCCAGGGCATGATTCGACGGTGACCGTGGGCGGTGCTGGATCAGACCAGGGTATGAGCCGGCCCGGTCAGGGCTGGCCGGGCCGGGGGAGTCATCCCGGAGCCACGGCACCGGTTTCGTACGCGATGACCACGATCTGCACCCGGTCCCGGGCTGCGAGTTTGCTCAGGATGTGCCCCACGTGGGTTTTGACCGTGGCCTCGGAGAGGAACAGCGAAGCAGCGATCTCCGGGTTGGACAACCCTTGTGCGATCAGCAGGAAGACTTCGTGTTCCCGGGTGGTCAGACTCCGCACTGCCTGCTGATGCTCGTCGTTCGAGGCGCTGGGCGCGCTGAGCATCGGCGCGACGTGGTCGAGCAGCCGCCGGGTGGTGGACGGGGCGATCACCGCATCGCCCCGGTAGACCGTGCGGATCGCCTCGAGCAACTCTTCCGGCGGTGCGTCTTTGAGCAGGAAACCGCTGGCGCCGGCTTGGATCGCGGCCAGGGCGTATTCGTCCAGGTCGAAGGTGGTCAGCACGACGATCTTCAACCCGGCCAACCGGGAACCGGGTGCCGCGGCACGGACGCGTTCCATGAGTTTGCGGGTGGTCTCGATGCCGTCCATGCCCGGCATCCGGACGTCCATCAGGACGACGTCGGCGGCGGTCGCGGAAAGGCCGGCGAGGGCTTCCCGGCCATCGCCGGCTTGCAGCACCACCTCGAGGTCGGGCTGTGAATTGATCAGCATGGTGAACCCGGAGCGCACCAATTGCTGGTCGTCCACCAGGCCCACCTTGATGGCCGGGGCGGGCTGGGCTGCGTCAGTCTCGGTCACACTAGGCCTCCGTGTAGGGGATGAATGCAAGGATGCGGAAGCCGCCGCCCGGTTGGGCTTTGGCTTCTAACGTCCCATCGTAGAGCTTGACCCGTTCGGCCATGCCCCGGATGCCGTTGCCGCCGCCGGAGTCGGGGGGATCCGCCGCGGCGCCGCGGCCGTCGTCCTGAACTGAGACTTGGAGCCCGCGGGCTTGCCAGTCCAGACCGACCACGGTGTGCGCATGCGGTCCGGCATGCTTGAGCACATTGGTGAGGCCTTCCTGGATGGTCCGGTACACGGTCAGTTCGGCGCCCGGTGGAAGCTCCCGGCGCGCCTGGCCGGAATGATTGTATTCCAGCGATATCCCGGCGGAACGGAAGCCCAGCAGCAATTCGTCCAGATCCACCAAACCGGGGAGTGGCCGGAACGAAGTTTCCTCGTCGCCGCGGAGCACCCCGAGCAGGCGGCGCATTTCCCGCAACGACGTCCTGCCGGTGTCCGAGATGGTTTTCAGGGTGTTGGTGGCGATTGCCGGGTCCTGTTGCGCGGCGTAGCGCGCCCCGTCCGCCTGGGTGATGATCACGGAGAGCGAATGCGCCACGATGTCGTGCATTTCCCGGGCGATGTGGGCGCGCTCGTCGCTGGCGGCGAGTGCCCGTTCTTGCTGTTGTTCGATTTCCAGACGGCGCGCCCGGTCTTCCAGGCCCTGTTCGCGGAGCCGCCGGGTCCGGGTCAGATCGCCGAAGGTCCAGCTGAACAGCACCAGGAACCAGACCAGGAAAATCAGTAGGGCGGTGAGCGGCAGGCTGGCGATTTCACCGGTGAAAGTGTCGCTCATGTAGTACCGGGTGACCACCATGACCGAACCGAGCAGCGCCAGCACGAGTCCGCTCAGGCTGGCCCACCGCGGTGCATAGGCGGCGAGCGAATAGACCACCAGGATCACCGCGACATTGGCCGGCAGCGGTGGATAGGCGACGGCCCACTGGATGACGGCTACCGCAGCGATTGCCGCACCGGCGAACACCGGCTTGGTGCGGCGCCAGGCGAGCGGAAACACCAGGAAAGTGCTGACAGCGATGCTGGTCAGGCCGCTCGCGGAGGAGTACTGGATGAAGGCGGTGAACAGCCAGAGCAGCGCCATGGCGGCGAAATCCACGACGAACCGGTGGGTTCGGAACCACTCGTAGATTTTGTGCATGACCATGGTCCCCAACTTTACGGTGCAACCGGGTGCGCGGCATCCTGCCACGGTCTGATTGTCATCCTCGCTCCCCGCCGAATGGCCAGATCGGCACGTTCTGAAGTCCGATTAGCCCGCCGATCTGGCCACTCGGCGGAGCGATTCTACTGGGCGTCCGAAGTTTGAGACGCTTTGACCAGCATCTGGATACTTTGGCTAGGCTGGGGAAATGAGCATCGATCTGGCAGTCATCCCCGGCGACGGCATCGGCCCCGAGGTCATCGCGGAGGCCCTCAAGGTCCTGCGCGCCGTGACCGGCCCGGCCGGCGTCGAACTGGAACTCACCGAATACGCGCTCGGTGCGCAGCATTGGCTGGAGACCGGCGAGACGCTCTCCGATGAGACCCTGGTGAAATTGCGCCGGCATGATGCGATTTTGTTCGGTGCGGTCGGCGCGGCGCCGGGGGATACCCGGATCCCCTCCGGGTTGATCGAGCGCGAATTGCTGCTCAAGATCCGGTTCGCTCTGGATCACTTCGTCAATCTGCGCCCGGCGAAGATCTACCCGGGAGTGCCCAGCCCGCTGGCCGCACCCGGGAAGGTGGATTTCGTGGTGGTGCGGGAGGGCACCGAAGGACCCTACGTGGGAAATGGCGGCGTGCTTCGCAAAGGCACCGATCAGGAGGTGGCCAACGAACTCTCCGTGAACACCGCCTTCGGCGTGCAACGGGTGGTCCGGGACGCCTTCCGGCGGGCCGCACTGACTGACCGGAAAAAACTGACCTACGTGCACAAGCACAATGTGCTGGTGCACTCCGGACACTTGTGGAAGCGCACCGTGGAAGCGGTCGCCGCCGACTTCCCCGAGGTGGCCGTGGACTACCTGCACGTCGATGCCGCGACGATCTTCTTCGTCACCGACCCGGGCCGCTTCGATGTGATCGTCACGGACAACCTCTTCGGCGATATCCTGACCGATCTGGCCGCTGCGGTGACCGGCGGCATCGGGCTGGCTGCGTCCGGCAACCTCAATATGGACCGCACCGCGCCCTCGATGTTCGAACCGGTGCACGGCTCGGCCCCGGACATCGCGGGTCAGCAGAAGGCCGATCCGACCGCGGCGATCCTTTCCGCGGCGTTGCTCCTGGACCATCTGGAACTCCCCGAATTGGCGGCGAAAATCAATGCCGCAGTGACTGCCGACGTCGCGGAACGCGGGCAGCTGGGCGTGCGCCCGACGTCGGCGATCGGCGATGCGATCGCGGCCCGGCTGGGTTAACGTCCACTCGGCCGGGTTTGGCCGCAACCGGAAGCATTCCGGCGCAGTAGGATTAACCATCGGCGACCCCGAAAACAACCGCATTCGACCTTAAATCTACGCAGCGCAGCGCAGTATCCCGTGGAGGAATCATGACCCAGACAGCGACCGAATTGAGCTTCGCCCAGCATCTCTCGGAGAACCCGAAGACTGCTCAGGAGCGGGCTGCGATTCTGGCGAACCCTGGTTTCGGCGACTATTTCACCGACCACACCGCGGTGGTCGACTATACGGCCAGCACGCCCGGCGAAGGATCCTGGCACGACGCGCGGATTGAGCCCTACGGCCCGATCGCGCTCGATCCGGCGGCCTCGGTGCTGCACTACGGCCAGGAGATTTTCGAGGGGCTCAAGGCCTACCGGCACGCCGACGGCTCGGTGTGGACTTTCCGCCCGGAAGCCAACGCTGCGCGGTTGAACCGTTCGGCCCAGCGGCTGGCCTTGCCGCAACTGCCGGAGCAGGTCTTCCTGGACGCGATCGCCGGCGTCGTGCAGGCCGATCAGGAATGGGTACCGTCCGGGGACGGCGAAAGCCTCTACCTGCGTCCGTTCATGATCGCCACCGAGGCGTTCCTGGGCGTCCGGGCCGCCCGCGAAGTTTCCTTCCGGGTCATCGCTTCGCCGGCCGGCAATTACTTCGGCGGCGAATTGAAACCGGTCTCGATTTGGATCTCCCGAAACTACGCGCGCGCCGGCCGTGGCGGCACCGGTGCGGCGAAATGCGGCGGCAACTACGCCGCCTCGCTCCTGCCGCAACTCGAGGCCGAGGCGCACGGCTGCAAGCAGGTGCTGTTCCTGGACCAGGAGAACAACAACGCAGTCGAGGAACTGGGCGGCATGAACGTGTTCTTCGTGCTGAAAGACGGCTCCTTGGTGACTCCGGCGCTCTCCGGAAGCATCCTGGAAGGCGTCACCCGGTCTTCGGTGCTGCAGTTGGGCCGCGACCGCGGCTTGGACGTGCAGGAACGCACGATCACGCTGGACGAGTGGCGCGACGGCGTGGCTTCCGGGGACATCGCCGAGGTCTTCGCCTGCGGTACCGCAGCGGTGATCACCCCGATCGGCCGGCTGATGGACGAGAACGAAGAAATCGGCTCGGCTGATGCCAAAGCCGGTGAGGTCACGTTGAGCATCCGTGCGGAATTGCTCGGCATCCAGACCGGCACGGTCGAGGACAAGCACGGCTGGTTGCACCGCTTGGTCTAAACCATTTCGGATAGCCTGTTGCCCCTGCGATAGCGATTTGCGCGTCAGAACGCTAACGCAGGGGCAACAGGCTATCTGAAACCGTGAAATAGTTGGATCATGCGTATAGCCCGTTTTGTCCTTGATGCCGACCCGATGTACGGCGTAGTCGACGCCGCCGGCGAAACCGTGACCGTGATCAAGGGGGATCCCTTTTTCAACGGCGTGGAAGCGACCGGCGAAGTCCACCCGTTGGAGGACGTCCGGCTGCTCGCTCCGATCATTCCGCGTTCCAAGGTCGTGGGCATCGGGCGCAACTATGCGGACCATGCCAAAGAGCTCGGCAACGAGGTTCCGCCCAGTCCGTTGATGTTCCTCAAGCCGAACACTTCGGTGATCGGGCACAATGATCCGATTGCGCTTCCGGAGTTCTCCGAGGAAGTCTCCTATGAGGCGGAACTCTGCGTGGTCATCGGCCGGATCTGCAAAGACGTGCCGGAGGACCGGGTGGACGAGGTGATTTTCGGTTACACCTGTGGCAACGACCTTACCGCGCGCGATGCGCAGCGCACCGACAACCAGTGGGCGCGGGCCAAAGGCTTCGACGGATCGGCGCCGCTGGGGCCCTGGATCGAAACCGAGCTCGACGTCGACGACTTGGCGGTGCAAGGCCGGCTCAACGGCAAGGTGGTCCAGGACGGCCGCACCGATCAGATGATCTGGAGCGTCAAATCCCTGGTTTCCTATGTTTCGCAGGCTTTCACGCTGCTGCCCGGCGACGTGATCATGACCGGCACCCCGGCCGGCGTCGGGCTGGTCAGCGAAGGCGACCGTTTCGAAGTGGAGATCGAGGGGATCGGCACCTTGTCCAATCCCATCGTGCGCCGATAGTTCCTCACCTAAACTGAAAGCACCATGACTACTCCCATTGTTGACGCGTCGACTCCGGTCCGCGTCCGTTTTTGCCCTTCACCCACCGGCACCCCGCACGTCGGCCTGATCCGGACCGCCCTGTTCAACTGGGCCTATGCCCGGCACACCGGCGGCAAGCTGATCTTCCGGATCGAAGACACCGACGCCGCGCGGGACAGCGAAGAGAGCTACCACCAGCTGCTGGAAGCCTTGCGCTGGCTGGGCATCGACTGGGACGAGGGCGTGGAAGCCGGGGGACCGCACGGCCCGTACCGGCAGTCTCAGCGCGGCGAGATCTACCAGGACGTGATCGCGAAACTGCGTGCGGGCGGATTCGTCTACGAGTCCTACTCGGCGCCGGAGGAGATCGAAGCCCGGCACAAGGCGGCCGGACGGGACCCCAAGCTGGGTTACGACGGCTTCGACCGGGAGCTTTCCGCGGAGCAGATCGCCGCATTCAAGGCCGAGGGCCGGCAGCCGGCACTGCGTCTGCGGATGCCGGACGAGGACCTGACCTTCACCGACCTGGTCCGCGGCGAGATCACCTTCAAAGCCGGTTCTGTGCCGGACTTCGCGGTGGTCCGGCCCAATGGCGCGCCGCTGTACACCCTGGTGAATCCGGTGGATGACGCGCTGATGGGGGTTACCCATGTGCTGCGGGGCGAAGATCTGCTGTCCTCCACACCCCGGCAAATCGCGCTCTACCGGGCGCTGCACGCCGTCGGCGTGGCGAAGTACCAGCCGTTGTTCGGACATTTGCCCTATGTGATGGGCCAGGGCAATAAGAAGCTCTCCAAGCGGGATCCGGAATCCAGCCTGTTCCTGCTGCGCGACTGGGGCTTCATCAAAGAAGGCCTGATCAATTACCTGGCACTGCTGGGCTGGTCGCTCAGCGCGGACGAGGACATTTTCACCGTCGAAGAACTGGTCAAGGCCTTCGACGTGGCCGATGTGCTCGCCAACCCGGCCCGCTTCGACGTCAAAAAGGCCGAGGCGATCAACGGCACGCACGTGCGGTTGCTGGCCGCTGAAGACTTCCGGGACCGGCTGGTGCCGTACCTGCAGAATGCGGGTCTGGTCGGTGCCGAATTGACCGGGCGCCAGGCCGAGGTGCTGACCGAAGCCGCGCCGTTGATCCAGGAACGGATCCAATTGCTCGGCGAAGCGCCGGAAATGCTGCGTTTCCTTTTCGTCGCGGACGACGACGTCGCCCCGGCCGAGGATGCGCTCAAGGGGCTGCCGGAGAACGTGGCCGAGGTGCTGGATGCCGCGATCGACGCCGTCGAACCGTTGGCCTCCTGGACCGCGGAATCGATCCAGGAGGCGCTGCGCGCCGCGTTGATCGATGGGCTGGGGCTCAAGCCGCGGCTGGCGTTCGGGCCGGTGCGCACTGCGATTTCCGGTCGGCGGGTTTCGCCGCCGCTGTTCGAATCCATGGTGATTCTGGGCAAGGATTCCTCATTGGCCCGGTTGCGCGGCTTCCGGGACCGATGAGTTTCCCGGGTTTGGCATCGGAGCGGCCGATCCGGGCCGTGCTCTTCGATATCGACGACACCCTGGTCGATCTGCGCAGCGCGATGGAAATCGCGGTGCGCCAGGTGAGCACCGCGTTCGTGCCGGAGCTGTCGGAGGAGGCTTGGGAGCAGGTCCACTGGGAATTCCGGGTGGACCCCACTGGGCTTTACCAGGCGTTCCTGAACGGCGAACTGAGTTTCGTGGAGCAACGGATCGCACGTGCCCGGCGGGCCTTCGCAGCCGTGGGCGGCGCTCTGCCGGAGGAACACGTGGCCACCTGGAACAACGCCTATGAGCTCGAGGCCAAGCGCCGGTGGGCGGCCTACCCGGACGTCGCCGCGGCTTTGGACTTTTTGGAGGCGCGGCGGATTCCCTACGGTGCGGTGAGCAACAACGTGGTGGATTACCAACGGAACAAGCTGGATCTGTCCGGGCTGCAGCGGATCTCGGTCCTGGTCGGCACGGACACCGTGGGCGTGCCGAAACCCGATCCGGCGATTTTCCACGAAGGCGCGCGGCAACTGGGCTTCGAGCCGCGGGAGACTCTGTACGTGGGTGACAACTTGCTGATCGATGCGATCGGGGCTTCCGAAGCCGGTTTGCCCGCGGTCTGGTTGAACCGTGAGGGCGTGGCCGATGACCGCTGGAGCGGAGCGCAGATTTCCGGTCTTGACCGGTTGGCGGGCTTGTTGGAGGATGTGCCCAGCTTGTAATTCGTCCTGATGTGGGGGTCATGTCCTGGAAGAGGCAGCATGATCAACTTCGTCAGCGTTCCCGAATCGGTGCTGTCCGCGCAGCGGAAACTGAACCAGCAGATCGCCGCGATGCCGTTGCCCGCGCCGAACCAGCCGGATGCGATCGAGCTGATGCGTTCGGTGTCCCGGTATCGGCCGGCGGCCACTGAACTCGAAGCGACTGAGCTGGGGATTCCCGGTGTTTCCGCCGACTCCGAGATTTTGTTGCGGGTCTACCGGCCGGAAGGCGAGCTGCGTGGCGTGGTGTTCAATATCCACGGTGGCGGATTCGCCCTGGGCTCGCGCCGCAACGACGACGCCGCGAACGATCTGACCGCACGGAGCGTCCAGGTGGCCACCGTCGCGGTGGAGTACCGGTTGACACCGGAACACCCGTACCCGGCCGGCCTGGACGATTGCGTGCTTGCGGCGACCTGGCTGGCCGAGCACACGGCCGAGGTTTTCGGGACCGAACGCCTGGTGATGGCCGGCGGATCGGCCGGTGCCTACTACGCGGTGCAGACCTTGCTGCGATTGCGCGAAGGCCGGCCGGAGTTGTTCGCGAAATTCGCTGCGGCAAGCCTGGTGTTCGGGGTCTTCGATTTGGGCCGCAGCCCGAGCGTAAGGGCCGCGGATGATCAAGCGCTGGTGCTGACCAGCAGCTGGATGGTCGAATTCATCGAGATGTTCCTGCCCGGTACGTCGCTGGCGGAACGGCAGGCTCCGGAGCTTTCCCCGATGTTCGCGGACCTCCGCGGCCTGCCACCGGCCCTGTTCACGGTGGGGGACTTGGACCCGCTGCTGGACGATTCGATGTTCCTGGCCGCGCGCTGGTTGGCCGCCGGGAACTCGGCGGACCTGGACATTTGGCCGGAAGCGCCGCACGCTTTCCTGAGCAGCACGCCACCGGTAGGGCAGCTGGCGCAGCGCCGGATCAATGAATGGATCGACGGCTTGCTGGACTAGCGGTTCGGGTCTGGCGGCAAGCAAAGCTGCGGCCCCGTCCCTGGCAGGAGCGGGGCCGCAGCTTGTTCGTCCTGGGTTAGGAGATCACTCCGCGACGGCGCAGGATGATCGAGACGATGCAGCCGATCAGGATGATCGCGCAGACGATGATGCCGATCAAACCGACCGGGCCATTCGGCGAGATCATGGTCGACTCGCTCTGCAACTGCTTGGCTCCGTCGTCGAGCGCTTTCGCCCCGGCCTTCAGGCCCTGGTACTCGCCATTGACCACGTTCGGGTTGTTGAGCCCGTCGGAAAGCTGGTCAGTGCCGTTGGCCAGTAGTTTGGAGCCGGGCGCCAGACCTGGTTGGGTCGGGTCCGAGGGATCCTTGTACATGCCGTTCAACAGCTGGTTGGTGCCGTCGGCGAGCTTCTGCGTGCCTTCTGCGAGGCCGTACGGCGACTCGGCGAGCGGATCCTGGTACATGCCTTGCAGAGCCTGGGCGGTGCCTTCTGCGAGTCGGCCGGAACCGCTGAGCAGATTCTCATTGCCGCCGTTTGCCCCGTTGACACCGGACTTGAGCTGCGCGATGCCGTCGGAGAGGCTCGGCGTGCCATCCGGACGCGGGCCGATCACACCGGCGAAGAGCTGATTCACACCGTTTTGCAGGCTGGGTTTGGCCGCGGTTCCGGGGCCGGTGACGCCGGCTTGCAGGAGCCGGACACCGGCCTGCAGGCTCGGCGTGCCGTCCGGACGCGGGCCGATGACTCCGGTGGAAAGCTGGTTGACACCGTCCACCAGACTTGGGTTGCCGGGAGTGCTGGGTCCAACGACGCCGGCCTGCAGTTGGGCGACCCCGGCTTGCAGGCTGGGGCTGCCGTCCGGGCGCGGGCCGATGACGCCGGCTTTGAGCTGTCCGATGCCGTCCACCAGGCTGGGGTTGCCGGGAGTGCTCGGCCCGATGACGCCGGCCTTGAGCTGCGCGACGCCGTCCGCCAGGCTCGGGTTTCCGTCCGGGCGCGGGCCGATGACGCCGGCTTTGAGCTGGGCGATGCCCTGGACCAGGCTCGGCGAGCCGTCCTCGGTGGGACCGATGACTCCGGCTTTTAGCTGCTTCATGCCGTCGACCAGGCTTGGGCGGTCTTTGGGAGCGTTTTGGTTCACGGTTGGGTCCGCGCTGTAGCCGGTCACGCCTTTTTGGATGTAGTTGGCGCCGAGCACCAGTGCATCAATGCCGTCACGAAGCTGAGCGATGTCGTTTTTGATGGAGCTCAGCGTAGTGATGTCTCCGATCAGAGGAGTATTTGCGACCTTGTCGAGATAGCGAAGTGCCTCTTGCAGCTTGGAGGCCCCACAGGAATCGGAAAAAGTTGGCTTCGGCAAGACTGCTGGATCTTGCCAGTTTCCGGTGGAATGAACGCCGACCAGATCGTTGATTCCATCTGAAAGGGTGGAATTTGGATTCACTTGAGACGGGTTCGTGGGTGAGTTCGGCGAACATTTGGTGGGATCGGAATTGACTGGAAGCACTCCGGCAGCGGCTTGTTGAATACCGGGAGCGAGCTTTCCATTGACGCCTTGGTCAAGCTGCTTGATGCCCGGAATCAACTCGCCGTTGACGCCCTGGTCGAGCTGTTTGATCCCGGGTGCGAGCCGGCCGTTGACGCCCTGGTCGAGCTGTTGGATGCCGGGGACGAGTTCGTTGTTGACGCCTGCGGCAATCTGATTGACGCCTGGAGCCAATTTCCCGTTCACGCCTTGGCTCAACTGTTGGATGCCGGGGACGAGTTCGTTGTTGACGCCCGCGGCAATCTGATCGATGCCCGGAACCAACTCGCCGTTCACGCCATTGGCCAGTTGCCTAACCCCTGGAATGAGCTCGCCATTGAGCCCGGCGGACAATTGGTCGACGCCGGGGGAGAGCTGGTTCTTCACCGCATCGCCGAGCAGCGCGCTGCCGTCCCGGAGCTGGATCAGCCCGGGCGTCAGGATCGAGTTCACCCGGTTCGAAATGATCCGGGCCCCGTCCTGGAGCTGGATCGCGCCCGGCAAGCCGACGTCGTTGATCCCGCTGGCCAACTTCTTGGCGCCGGCCTGCAGCTGGTCCACACCGTTGGACAGCTTGCCGTTGACGCTGTCGGTCAGCTGCTGCGTGCCCGCGGCTAGTCGATTGCCGCCGTCGGCCACTTTCAAGGTGACGGCGATGAACAACAACAGTAGGCCCAGCACCATGAGCGCCAAGATGGCGATCACGATATTGTGCCGACGAGGGTTCGGTACGGGTCCAGCGGCTCTGCTAGGTGACACGGGCATTTCCAATCACGAGTGCGTCATTGCAACATAATATGGGATATGTGACCTGGGTTACATGCCCCCAGTTACTATCCAGTAACCTACCGCAAGTAAAGGTCTAATTGTCAAGGATCTGGCCGACGTTTCGTGGCAAATATTGTGGCGAGCTTGGCTCCGGGATGGCTCCGAGTGTCGTTTTGGCGAGAACGCGGATGTCGGGTAAAGTTATATCCCGGCGCTTGAGCGGCCCGCAGGTCAGCTGCGGAGTCTGGGCAAGACCATTGGGATATGGTGTAATTGGCAACACAACGGTTTCTGGTACCGTCATTCTAGGTTCGAGTCCTGGTATCCCAGCGCTGAAAACGCGGTCGATTGGCGCGCGGCACATCATTCATGCTTTACTTGATGAGCTTGTTTTGCGCCTGAAAACTGCAAAATCGGTAAGTACTGGCCCCATCGTATAGCGGCCTAGTACGCCGCCCTCTCACGGCGGTAACGCGGGTTCGAATCCCGCTGGGGTCACAAAAAGTGCTCCTGACCTGCGGAAACACAGGTCAGGAGCTTTTTTATTGGCTGATTGAAGCAACATCAAGCGCGGTTGGGCGCTGACTCGAGCTTGCCCTGACCGGCTTCAAATCGGATCCCCCAACGTGCCTGAATCTCATCTGTTCTGGCCTTCCTGTCATCGTAAATTTGCTGGACGAAACTGACGATTTCTCCTAGGATCTGCTGTGATGCCACGGCTTGTGGCGCTTACTGGGTTCTTTCATTGGGGGACTTTTATGCGGTCATCGTTGATCTCTCGCGCTCTTGCTGCTGTGCTTTCTGTTGCTGTTCTCACGACTGGGCTTGTGGCATCGGTGCCGGGACAAGCGTCTGCCTTCAGTCCGGCGATTGCTGTAACTGCTGACCCGGCTCCGGATCAGACAGCGTCGTCTGATGGGTCGATGATTAAGCCGGATCTGTCTGGAATCGTTACAGAGGAAGCGGCGAGTGCTGATCCGATCATTCCGGTGGCACCGGCTCCGGTGAGGATTTTGAACGAGGATGGCTCGGTTGGGCTTGCTCCGGAACCCCAACCTCAGGGAAATGATACGGAACCTAAGGCATCGCCGAGGAAAGCGGCGGCGATGAAAAAGGTCCAGGAGAGTCCAGAAGATCCGCAAGCTGCGCAGGAAGCTGCTGCCGCTTCGGCTGATCCGGAACCCAAAGTTGATTTGCCTGCTGGTGTTTATGATGCGAACGCGCCGGATTATGACAGCAGCGTTCGAACCGACTTGAGCCCAAAGTCGCCAGCCGATCGGGCGACTAAGCAGGGGCTGACTCCCACTTTGATTGCGGAGATCACGAATCCACAACCATCAACTTCTTATAAATTCCGGTACTCGGTCTGTGAGCAACGGGCCATTGGCTATTTCGTGAGCCCGTGTCCTGACGATAAGGCGGTGGCTGATTCCGGTTGGATCACTGCCGGGTCTTGGACGGTCCCGCCTTCAAAGTTGAAAGCGGATTCGACGTACTTCTGGATGGTACAGGGCCAAGGAGGTTCCGGGTGGTCGATCGGTTACGGGACCGCCTATTTTGCGACTGGTGACAAGCTTGACACTGGCCTGCCTGCGGTGGCTAAGGGTGTGGCGCCGGCGATTGGGGTGACGGTGTCGACTACAATACCGTCTTTGGAGTCGAGGGTTGAGGACGGTGTTGCGGGCGTCTCGTATGAGTTCAATTTTCAGGTCGAGCAAGGTGACAAGGCGATTTGGAATTCAGGTTGGTTGAAGGACTCGAAAACCACGGTTTCGGAGAAGCAGCTGTACTGGAACGCGAACTACACCTGGAGCACTGCGATCCGTAAGTCTGGAACAACGGATGCGAGCATTTACTATGCGTCTGGTTCGTTCCAAGTCGCTGTTCCCGAGCAGAACGGGTCCGCTGCGTGGGCAAGTGAGGGAACTTCGCAAACCGTGCGGGGGGTCAATCTAGGCTCGGGCGGATATTCGACGGCGTCGACGGACGCGACCTTGAAACTCGGGGCTGCTTCCTTCGATATCGGGCGGGCCTATCGCAGCGGTAACACGGGTTCCGGAGTTTTCGGACAAGGCTGGTCGAGTGTGCTGGATATGAAAGTGCGACAGAACCAGAACGTGTTGGGAACGTTTGTCACGATGCCAAACGGGCGTGAGTACGCGTACGCGACCAATCCAGACGGGACGTTTGCCCCGTCGCTGAGTAACCCGTCGACGATCTTGACAAAAAACAAAGACACCGCGGATTGGTCGATCCGAGAGGCCGACGGGACGAGCTATGTTTTTGATGGCTCAGGGTTGAAAGGGATGTCGAGCCCCTACGGTGCCGCCTTGAAAGTCGAGCGTGACATCAATGGCAAACCTGTCATGCTGCAAGACGGATACTCGAACCGGACCTTGTCGCTGACCTGGTCCGGCAACCAGTTGGCAAGTGTCGAGGCTGGACCTAAGGTGGACGGCGCCAATGTGCGCTGGGACTACACCTATGCCGGGAACTTGCTGAACAAGGTATGTGCACCAGGTCCAGGGACCACGCAGAATTGCACCAAATACAGTTACCAGGGCGTCGGGCAACAAGCCAGTCTAACGGAGATCACGGCGCCGTCGGGCCGGTCGATAGTCAAGGTCCGCTACACAGATGACGGCACGGTTGCCGCCATCGTCAGCCCAGCCAATGGAACAGCGGATTTCAGTTGGTCTAAAAACGGCAACAGTACTCAAGTGACCATCAAAGCCTCAGAGTCTCCCCAAGCTGGCAACTATGTTCTCGACGGATCAGGACGGACGACGAAATTCACCAATGCCTTAGGCGGGGAATCGAGCTGGATCTACGATCCGTCAGGTCGCTTGGCCAGCAACAGAACGCCCGAAGGCGGTAGGACTGACTACAAATACAACGCCAAAAACCAACTAGTGAAACAAAAGATTTGGCGTACGCCAGATACCGTCACATATCGATACACTTCGTACTCAAGCGACGGTATCTCTGTGTGGCAACAGGACACAGCGCAAGGTTCCTACCGGACAAACAAAGATCAGAATGGACGGGTAACTGATTACCGAGTTTCTTGCGGATTCTGGTGCACTTCGGAGATATTGAAAAAATACACTTATACCGACGGATCCGAAGCATCAAGTGATAGTGGAAAAGTTCCGGCTAATCTGCTTAAGACTGAGACTAATCCCTTGGGTGGAATCACTACCTACCAGTACGACCGAACAGGGTTGCCAACATCCAAAATCGCGCCGAGTGGTTTAGTCACTACCTATTTTTATGATGCGCTCGGGCGAGTAGTCCGAATATCTGAAGCCGGCGATGGGGCGACATCGAGCCAGTCATTCCAGCTCGACAATAACGGGCTCGTGGCGATATCGACTGCCGACGAAGACCGAGACGATACTACGGGCCTGGTGCGCCAACTGAAGGTTGGTACAGTGCGCGATGCCGATGGGTTGCTCCAAAGCAGCACAGTAACGGACATCAAATCGGGTAAGGCTCAAGTCACAAAGTATGGTTACGATTCCGCCGGGCGACAGACCTTGGTGACGGGGCCCAACAACGTGGATATTGGCGCAACCACCTATTCTCCCGGCGGCCTGATTGCTTCGTTGTCGGGCCCGAATCGATCGGAGGAAGCATATGCGTACGATGCGGCGGGTAATAAGCTTTCTACCACGGTCAAAAACTTTCGAGATCCGGTCTCTGGACGAAGCGATGACCTCCAGATTCAGCAAGTGAGTTACGACTCTTCCAGTAAGCCAATTACTGAGACCGATGCTCGAGGCCAGGTTTGGGGAATTAGCTACTCATCAGATGGGTACATCACTAAGGTGATCGCGGTTGGCCGCAGTGGTGCACCTAACTGGATTCAAACGGAAAACACCCTCGATCGATACGGAAACCCGGCGGTCCAGAAACAATCGAACGGTATACGAGAAATCGTCACGCAATTCGATAATATGCGGCGCCCGAACATCTCCAGCGTCTCCGTACCCGCATCTGATGGATCACCGGCCTATTCGTTGGGTGAAATGACTACGTATGACGGTATGGGCAACATTGCATCATCACTTCGTTACATGCCCAATGCAGCAGACCCGGCATCTTCAGTCTCTTATTGGAAGAAAAATGATATTGACACCAGTGGTAGAACTACGGCATCGCGAAATTTTCATCTCGCACCCGGCACAAACGGAGGGTACCCCCAGTACGTCGAAGATCTAGTCGAGCGGTTCGGCTACGATTCGCGGGGGCGGCAAGTTCAGGCGACGGATGGTCGCGGTTCGGTGTTGGGCGATCCGGCGTTTACGACGGAGTCGTCGTATTCGGCTTCTGGCCTATTGACATCGGTGAGGGGGCCGGAGGTTCCGGTTGTTTCCGGGGCATCGTCACAGGCTAGTCGTGCGGTGACCAGGTTTGGGTATGACGAGTTCGGGCGGCAGTCGGTGACGGTGGCGCCTGATGGTGCCAGGACGGTCAACGATTTGGATGATTTCGGTCGGACCGTGAAGACGACGCTGCCTTCTCTTCAATTGGCTGATGGATCGGTTGCTGCGCCGACGGTGTCGTTTGCTTATAACGATGCGGGGGATGTGCTGTCCAAAACGGCCGCGGGCGGGCAGTCATCGGTGTTCACCTATGACAGTCTGGGCCGAGTCGTTCAGCGGGCGGATTCCGGGGCGAGCCCTTCCGCGGGGCAAAGGATCACGAAGACCTCCTACCGGGATGATGGACTGCCTGACACGGTGGAGGATCCGGCAGGTTTGAAAACCAGTTTCGGCTATGACGAGCTGGGCAGGAAAACCTCCCAGGCCGTGACCGCTCCGGGCTCTGAGACTCGGACTACGAATTTCGGTTATGACGCTCCCGGGAACCTGGTCTCGACCACGGCGCCTAATGGTGCGGTGACGAAGAATGCGTATGACGTGCTGGGTCAGAAGACCGCACAAATAGATCCTGACGGAGTGAAGCAGACCTTCGCCTACGACAGTCGGGGAAATCTGACCCGGACCACCGATGCGCTCGGCCAAGTCACCTTGCAGGCTTATGACTTCGCCAGCAGGCCGACGACGAGTTCGGTCCAAGACGCTGCGGGTACGGTGGTGGCCGGAACGGATAAGGCATACGATCTGGCAGGAAACCTGATCTCCGTCACCGGCGCCCTGGGCACTGGCATCAAGCAGGAATGGGACGGCGCTAACCGATTACTGAACCGGATCGAGGCAACCGGGGCGAAAACCGCGATGCAATACGACCTGCGCGGGAACTCCGTCAAAATCGTCGATCCAATGTCCCGGATAACCTCTTATGACTACAACGCTTTGGGGTGGAAGACCAAAGAAGAACTGCCCTCGGCCAGTGATGGGCAACCCCTTTCCGAGCGGACTCGTTCCTGGGGTTACGACCTGAACGGTTTGGTGACGAAAATCAATGAACCCGGTGCCGTCACGACCACGCAAAGCTATGATCTCGATGGGAACCTTCTCCAACAAGACGGTACCGGGGCAGAAGCGGCAACCTCGAGCCGGGTTCTCACCTATGACCAGCTGGGTCGAGTGGCTAGCGCTTCGCACCCGGCCGGTACCCAGACGTTTGCCTATGACGCGTGGGGCAACCTGACCCGTTCGAACGGTCCTGCTGGTGTCTCCTCAGCGTCCTTCGACAAAGTCGGACAATTGACGAACCGTACTGATGCTGCAGGATCTGCATCTTTCGAGTGGACTGCTGCCGGCCGGTTGAAAAGCATCACCGATGCCGCCAACACGCTCAACTCAACCTTCGCCTATAACCCGGCTGGGCTGATTTCGAACAGAACCAATAACGGCACCAATGTCGTATCCAGGTATCAGCAAGACCCAGCCGGGCGGCTCGTCTCGGAAAAGATCACCGCCGGCACCAGTACGCTGTACGACTGGCAGGGCACTTACGACGCTGCGGCGCGATTGATCGAATCCAAACAAAACACGCCTGGGGTAGCCGGTCAAGGCATCACCCAGTACTCCTACGACGCAGACAATCGGACGACTGGTTGGAAAGATCCGTCCGGGGCGACGAGCTCGATCAGCTATGACAAATCTGGGAATATCACCAACCTGGCCGGTGTGAACCGGACCTATGACCAACAAAACCGCTTGCTCACCAACGGTGACACTACGTTTACTTGGACTCCCCGAGGAACCCTAAAGTCCCAAACAATCCCGACTAAGGACAGCACACCGGAACAGATAACCTCGTACACTTTCGACGCTTTCGGCCAGCTCGTCAAGGACGGAACCGGAACGAACAACTACGACGGATTGAAACGACTTGCTAAAGCCGGTGACACCACGTTCAGCTATTCAGGCACGAACCGATCCCCGTCCAGCGCCGGGGTCAGTGGTTGGTTGCGCAGCCCCAGCGGATCACCGTGGGCTACCAACACTGGTTCCTACTTAATCAGCAATTCCCGTGGCGACGTTCTGGCCTCCATGACCGGGGGCCAAATCGATTCCTCCACCACCTACACCCCGTACGGCTCCAGTAACAGCGTGGAAAAGCCGGGAAGGAGCCTCGGCTACCAAAGCTCCTGGACCTCGAATGCAGGCCTAGTCAACATGGACGCCCGCTGGTACTCGCCAACTCTTGCCGGATTCATCTCTCGCGATGACGCCGAAGTTCCATTGAACCAGATCAACCGCTACGCCTACGCTGGCGGAAACCCCATCAACAATGCTGACCCCAGCGGAAACCTGTACGTCCCACCACCCGGAATCGACTGGAACACCATCAGAATCGGCATCGGGGCCGCCGGAAGTGCCGCCGGTGCCGCAGCAGGTGGCGCAGCTTCCATCGGTATCGGCGGGCTCCTCTGGCCTGCCGCCAGCGCGGTGGCCTTCGGTACCTGGGGGTACGCGACACTTAGTGGCGCCAATGACATTAATCAGTCGCTGAACAACATGGGAAAAATTGCCGGAGGCATGGGCGGCGGCCTGCAAGGCTTCTACAACTGGGCCAACGCGCCCAGGACCGCACCCGAGATTCCCTACCGAGCCCCGGGCAAAACAGGATCTGCACCGAACTGGAACCCCTGGCCCAACGGACTCAACCTCGGCCTGACTTATCGTGCGACAACTTGGGGGGCGCAGTCTTCGCTTTACAGCAATACGGCGGCATCTTTGGTGGCTGCTGGACAGGCTCAGTACGATATGCGCGAGGCAGCGGCCAGGGTTGAGCGAATGGCTGCGTGGACGATTCAAGAAGCTGCCAGATCAGCGGCTTGGGCAGCTCAAGAAGCGAGATGGGCTGCCGAAGCGGCCGCACTTCTTGCTAGAACTGAGGCCTTTTGGAAGGGCTTCCTAGGCGGTCTGGGAACGGCGTTCGATGGGTTCGGTTCCAGCATGGCCGCGTTCAACACCACCATGACTCAATGGAACGCCAGTATGCGTGACGAAAGCATTGGTAGACCTTGGGCTATCGGCAACTCGACAGCAGCAGGCGGTGCCATCAACAACGGCCCCTCGAGCTCCGGGCCGAACCTCGAACACCCACGCATAGACCCGCCACGCATCACCACCCAACAACTCCCCGTCGACCCGAGTCCAGCGGGAGCCGGTGCCGGAATGAAGCCCCCGGTGTGCACCCCGGCGCCTGTTGGTGGTTCCGGAGAGAGCCCGGGCTCTGAGTCTCAGGCAGATGAACTTGGCGTCGTATACTACCGAACGGACGCAACTGGGAATCTGAAGCCCTATGTGGGTCAGTCGAAAACGAACTCGAGGTATGTCAACCGACAGAAAGAACACGGGCGCAACACCCCCTCCTCGAATTTTGATTTCGATGTGGTTGGTCGCGCTCCGCAGGGAGTGGAGCTGGATAAGCTTGAAGAAGATTTCATTCGCCGTTGCGGTGGTCCGACGAATAAGTCCAACCCCAATGGTGGTTTATCGAACAAGCGCTATGAGATGAACGACATCCGGTACCAAGAAAATGGCGGCACGGTGCCCAAACCGAGTTCCAACTAGATTGCCAGGAGGCAGCTGATGGCGAAAAATACCGAAGTTGGAAACATACTGTCAATACCGTTGGAAAATGAGATGTTCGCGGCGGCCCAAATCGTTGCTCCTTCGGCAGGTGGAGGTGTTTTCTGGATTGCCGCTTGGAGTGCACAGTTCGCCCATCGTGAGGACATCACTGTAGAACTGATCGGCCAGAGCGAACCAACTTTTTTCGTCCAAACAATGGATGCGTTGCTTTACCACAAAATATGGCATGTCCAAGGATGGTCCGAAACGAAGGCTACCGACTATCGACCAGCATTCCGACGCTACATCGAACCAGGCGGATTTTTCGTCGCTGACGTTTTCAATAATCGACAACGACGAGTGATCGAATCTGAGATTTCTATGCTGACCAATGAGTTTTCCAAGTCGCCGGCCGGTGTCGCATCAACGATTCATCGCTTCTCGGATCGCGAGAACTGGGGGGAGAAGGATGAACGTATCCTCATCGATCCCAAAAAGGATGTCCGTAACTTTTTTGATTAAGGCTCAGGTCTCGATCGAGGCGCCCCAGCCGTCGTACTCGAAGTCGTAATGGGCAGCGACAGAGATTACTTCGGTGAAGGCTGCTGCTAGAGCAACGTCGCTGAGAGCGCTGGCTTTTTGAGCGTCGAGGAAGAACGTTCTATCCATCCACAGATCGGTTGTAAAGCCTCTAGCCTCTAACTCGGACTGAACTGCCTTGGCAGAATCAAAATCTCGGAAGATGAGGTTGTGGTCTACTGGGCGGATCTTTGACAGATCGTCACCTAAGCGGCGCCGGTGGGCCAATTGAGGTTGTGCAGCCCTAACTTCGTCACGCACCAGTTGATCTATTGGCTTCATAGAAGCAAGTGTTGCATAAGTCGCGCTTAGCTTGAATCCTTAGGCAACCGCGGGTGAGTGAAAGCTAGCACGACGGGCCTGCCGCCGATCGGTATGGTGACTTGCGACATTGAGGCGGGACTCAGTCGAACAAGCGCTATGAGATGAACAACAAGCGCTACCAGGAAAATGGTGGTGTTGTCCCAAAGCCTGGCTCAAACCAATTAGGCACCTGCGGAAGGGGCACGACTATGGCGTCAAAGCGCAAAGTTGGCGACGTTTTTTCCATCGATCTTTACAACGGCAGGTTCGGTGGCGCACAAGTAATCAAGACGGAGAACGCCGGTCTGTTCTGGTTGGCAGCGGTAGCGGAGCAATTCGATGTCCGTAGTGAGATCAACGCGGTCCGACTGTTTTCCGCTACTCCAGTGATTTTCGTGGAGACCATGGAAACCCTCCTAAAGCGCGGAGACTGGCGAGTCGAGGATTGGTCTGAGAAGCTTGTGACCGAGTATCGTCCGGCGTTCAAACGGCACTATTTCCCTGGCGGAACCTACGTCGCAGATCTGTTTCAAGATAGACAATATCCACTAGATCCACTAAAGGAATCGCAGATTTCTGGACTTCCCAATGAGTTTTCACGCTCCCCGATGGGCGTGGCCCTAACCATTGGCCGATACACCACTCGCGATGATTGGCGCGAAGAAGACGAGAAACTGCTGATCAAGCCGGAGTGGGATGTTCGAAACTTTTTCGATTGGGGCCTCAACGTTTGATCGGGGCACCCCAGCCGTCATATTCAAATTTGTAGGCCACGAGGATGGCGAGAACGTCGTGTAGCGCTGCGCTGAGTGCGTCGTGATCGAGAGCGCTCTCTTTTTGGATGTCAAGGAAGATCTCCCCGTCGGTCCAGAGCTTCGTTTTGTATCCATTGCGAAGGAACTCGGCCTCCGCAGACTGTGCGGTGGCAAAATCATCGAACACCAAATTGTGATCTACGGGTCGAACGATCGAGGGATCGTCGCCGAATTGGATCATGTGATCAAGTTGCGCCTCGCAGGCATTCAGTTGCTCCAGAACGAGCCGCTCAATGGAGTTCATGGTGACAAGTATTCCATTCCTGCTCACCGGTCAGGACCGCTAATCTCGAGGCGAATTCTGCTTGCCCTTTCCAGCTGGAACTTCGCTGCCTCTGAGCCCTTTTGGCGCCGCTTCACGCCCCCGCCGCATCGCGCACTTTGATCATGGTCCGCAGATTCCTGGTCGTGGTGCTCGACTTGTAGGCGGCTTTGGCGGTCAACTTGCTGATCGGCGAATCCAAGGTGCTGCCGGCTGCGACCGTCCAAGCCAAGGCGTCCGGCCCCAACAAGGTCCACTCTTCATCTACCGAGGCCAGCTCCGCAGTCAGCGAATCCGCCGCAGCAGAGTCCGCGAACAGCGTCAGGTAGGTGTGGAGTTCCTTGGAATCCGCCGGATACGGGCAGGCTTCGATCAATTCGCGGACCCTGCTTCCGGGAAGCACCACCACCCAGGCTTCGTAGCCGAACCGTTCGCGCAGTGCCGCCTCCACCGAAGCCTTCAGCTCGGCGGCCTCCAGTCCGGTCTGCATTACCGCATTGCCGCTGGCCAATAGGGTCTTCACTCCGGTCACCGGCAGCGCGGCCAGGCAATCCCGCAGATCGGCTGATTTGATCGTCACTCCGCCGACGTTCACGCCGCGCAGGAAGACCCCGAAACTCTCCATGCCCCGAAGCCTAACCGCAACACCGGATCGGCAAAAGCGCTACTCGCCGCTGTCCCCGCTCTTCCGCAGCGCCTCGGTCAGCGCCCGGGCCGCATTCGACACCACTTCGGCGTGCAACCGTCCCGGCTGCCGGGTCAACCGCTCGATCGGCCCGGAAATCGACACCGCCGCGATGATCCGGCCGGAGGGTCCGCGCACCGGCGCGGACACCGAGGCCACCCCCATCTCCCGTTCGCCGAGCGATTGGGCCCAGCCGCGCCGTCGGACCCCGGCCAGCACGGTCGGGGTGAACCGGGCATTCTGCAGCCCGTCGAACAGCCTTTCGTGGTCTTCCCAGGCCAGCAGCACCTGTGCTGCGGAGCCGGCCTTCATGGACAATTTGGTGCCCACCGGAATCGTGTCCCGCAAACCGATCGGACGTTCCGCGGAGGCCACGCACACCCGCCAATCGCCTTGCCGGCGGAAGATCTGCGCGGATTCGCCGGTGGCGTCGCGCAATGCGATCAGCACCGGACCGGCAGCGGCGATCAGCCGGTCTTCGCCGGCTGCGGAGGCCAACTCCACCAGACGGCCGCCCAGGACGAAGCGGCCGTGGATGTCGCGGCTGACCAAACGGTGGTGGGCCAGGGCCTGGGCTAGTCGGTGCACCGTGGGCCGGGCCAGCCCGGTCGCCGCCACCAGCTGGGCCAGAGTGGTCGGTCCAGCCTCGAGCGCATCGAGGACTTGGGCGGCTTTGTCGATTACGCCGACTCCGCTGGAGTCTTGAGTCTTGTCCATAAGCTGATACTAGCGTCTCAAAATATGAGATGCGAGCTGAACTCCTGGCGTCCGCCGAAGTGCCGCTGGCACAGTAGACGGATAAAGAGAGGATCCGGTCATGACAACGACTTCCGTACCGAAGACTTATGCACCGAAGACCCTGGCCGAAAAGGTCTGGGCCGACCACATCGTGCGCAAGGGCGAAGGCAATGAGCCGGATCTGCTTTTCATCGATCTCCACCTGCTCCACGAGGTGACTTCGCCGCAGGCGTTCGAAGGCCTGCGCTTGGCCGGCCGGCCGCTGCGCCGCACCGACCTGACCATCGCCACCGAAGACCACAACACGCCCACCCTGGACATCGACAAGCCGATCGCGGACCCCACCAGCCGGATCCAGATCGAGACGCTGCGCAAAAATTGCGCGGAATTCGGCGTCCGGCTGCATTCGCTCGGCGACGCGGAACAGGGCATCGTGCACATCGTCGGTCCGCAGCTCGGATTGACCCAGCCCGGGATGACCGTGGTCTGCGGCGATTCGCACACCTCGACGCACGGCGCAGTCGGCGCTCTGGCCTTCGGCATCGGCACCTCCGAGGTCGAGCACGTCATGGCCACCCAGACACTGCCGCTCAAACCGTTCAAAACCATGGCGATCAATGTCGAGGGCACGTTGCGCCCGGGGGTCAGTTCCAAAGACATCATCCTCGCCGTGATCGCGAAGATCGGCACCGGCGGCGGCCAGGGCTATGTGCTGGAATACCGCGGCTCGGCGATCCGGGCGCTGTCCATGGACGCCCGGATGACGATTTGCAATATGTCCATCGAGGCGGGCGCCCGGGCCGGGATGATCGCGCCGGACCAAACCACCTTCGATTACCTCAAGGGGCGCCCGCATGCCCCGGAGGGTGCGGCATGGGACGCCGCGGTGCAGTACTGGGCTTCGCTGCGCACCGAGGACGACGCCGTGTTCGACGTCGAAGTCGACCTGGACGCGGACGCTCTGGAACCGTTCGTCACCTGGGGCACCAATCCGGGCCAGGGTGTGCCGCTGAACGATGCGGTGCCCTCGCCGGACGACTTCGCCGACGAGAATGCCAAGGCGGCCTGCGAACGCGCGCTGGCCTACATGGGGCTGGACGCCGGCACCCCGATGAAGCAGATCCGGGTGGACACCGTCTTCCTGGGCTCCTGCACGAACTCGCGGATCGAAGACCTGCGTGCCGCGGCTGCGGTCATCGCGGGCCGGCAGAAGGACCCGGAGATCAGGATGCTGGTGGTCCCGGGCTCGGCCAGGGTACGCCTGGAAGCCGAGGCAGAGGGTCTGGACCGGGTGTTCAAGGACTTCGGCGCGGAATGGCGTTTTGCCGGATGCTCGATGTGCCTGGGCATGAACCCGGACCAATTGCAGCCGGGGGAGCGCTGCGCCTCGACCTCCAACCGGAACTTCGAGGGCCGGCAGGGCAAGGGCGGCCGGACCCACCTGGTTTCACCGGTGGTGGCCGCCGCCACCGCAGTCCGCGGCACGCTCAGCTCGCCCTCGGACCTGGACCCGCTGCCGGACACCGCCGCGCCGGCGTCGGCCCGCAAACCCGCGCACGCAGCCTGAGAGGTGAACCCCATGGAAAAGTTCAGCACGCACACCGGCATCGGCGTTCCGCTGCGCCAGTCCGACGTGGACACCGACCAGATCATCCCGGCGGTCTACCTCAAACGGATCTCCAAAACCGGCTTCGACGATGCGCTCTTCGCCTCCTGGCGGAAAAAGGACGACTTCGTTCTCAACCAAGAACCATTCAACCGGGGCAGCGTCCTGGTCGCGGGCCCGGACTTCGGCACCGGCTCCTCCCGGGAACACGCGGTCTGGGCGCTGCGCGACTACGGTTTCAAAGCGGTGCTCGCTTCCCGGTTCGGCGACATCTTCCGCGGCAATTCGGGCAAACAGGGCCTGTTGACCGCGCAGCTGGCGCAGGACGACATCGAGCTCATCTGGAAAGAGTTGGAAAACGCGCCGGGCACCGAAGTCACCGTGGACCTGGAATCCCGCCTGGTCACCTGCGGCAGCATCGTGGCGCGGTTCGAGATCGACGACTACATCCGGTGGCGGCTGCTGGAGGGGCTGGACGACATCGCCCTGACCTTGCAGCACGAAGCCGAGATCACCGCCTACGAAGCGACGCGCCCGGCGTTCAAGCCGAAAACCCTGCCGGCCAAGGTGCAATGACGGTTGCCCGTGGCGCCTATTTCGGTCTGAGGTAGCGAGAAACTATGCTTGGTCGGAGGCTGTGGAACGTCTGAGCGCAGTCCTTTGAACGATTAAGTGGGTGTTGATGAGCAGCGTCTTGACGGTTCGTGGCGGAGTACCTCTGTCCGGCAAGGTTACGGTGCGCGGGGCGAAAAACCTTGTGCCCAAGGCCATGGTGGCGGCCCTTCTGGGCAATTCGCAATCGGTTCTGCGCAATGTGCCGGAAATCAAGGACGTCGAGGTCGTCACCTCGCTGCTGCAGATCCACGGCGTGAGCGTGCTCAAGGACCCGGTGAGCGGTGATCTGACCTTGGATCCGCAGGGCGCCACCATGGCGGCCACCGCGCAGATCGAAACGCACGCCGGCGACTCCCGGATCCCGATCCTGCTCTGCGGGCCGCTGATCCATGCGATCGGCGAGGCCTTCATCCCGGATCTGGGCGGTTGCAAGATCGGCGACCGGCCGATCGACTACCACCTCAATGTGCTTCGGCAATTCGGCGCGGTGGTGGAAAAGCTCGATACCGGAATCCGGATCACGGCGCCGAACGGCCTGCGCGGCGCTAAGATCTCGCTGCCGTACCCTTCGGTCGGCGCCACTGAACAGGTCCTGCTCTCGGCGACCCGGGCGGAAGGCATCACCGAGCTGGTCGGTGCGGCCACCGAGCCCGAAGTGATCGACCTGATCGCGGTACTGCAGAAAATGGGTGCGCTGATCAGCGTGCAGTCCGACCGCACCATCCGGATCGAAGGCGTGCGCAACCTCGGCGGCTTCGACCACCGGGCGCTCTCGGACCGCAACGAAGCGGCGTCCTGGGCCTCGGCCGCGCTGGTCACCAGGGGCGACATCTATGTCGAAGGTGCCTCGCAACGCGACATGATGACTTTCATCAACACCTTCCGCAAAGTGGGCGGCGGAATGGACATCGAAGACGGCGGCATCCGGTTCTACCACCCCGGCGGCAAGCTCAATCCGCTGGTGCTGGAAACCGATGTGCACCCCGGTTTCATGACCGACTGGCAGCAGCCGCTGGTGGTCGCCCTGACCCAGGCCGAAGGCGTCTCGATCGTGCACGAAACCGTGTACGAGAATCGATTCGGCTTCACCGAGGCACTGGTCCGGATGGGTGCGAACATCCAGGTCCACCGGGAATGCCTGGGCAGCGTGCCGTGCCGCTTCGGGCAACGGAACTTCCGCCACTCGGCGGTCATCTCCGGGCCCGCGCAATTGCGCGGCACCGATGTCCATGTGCCGGATCTGCGCGGCGGCTTCAGCCACCTGATCGCCGCGCTGGCCGCCACCGGCAGCTCCCGGGTCACCGGCATCGACGTGATCAACCGGGGCTACGAGCGGTTCATCGACAAACTCACCGGCCTGGGCGCCGATGTTTCGCTGGGCCGGGATTCCGCGGGTCTGAGCCGATGAGCGGTAGCCGGCCCGGCACGGAGGATTCGAAGCAGTCCAGATCGATGACGACCATGTTCTCGATCATGGCAAACACGATGCGCCCGTTGATGAACCTGCTGCTGGCCAAGACCTGGCTGCAGACCGAAAAGCTGCCCCGGGACCGGGGATTCATCGTCTGCGCCAACCATTATTCGGAAATCGACCCGGTGCTGGTCGGCCACATGCTCTACAACAACGGATTCCCACCGCACTTCCTGGCCAAGGGTTCGCTGTTCAAACTGCCTTTCGTGGGCAAAGCGATGTCCGGTTCGAAGCAGATCCCGGTGGACCGCAGCGGCCCCACCGCGGGCCGGGCCCTGGTGGTGGCCCAGGAAGTCCTGGATGAGGGCGGTGCGATCATCATCTATCCGGAGGGCACGCTCACCAGGGACCCGGATCTGTGGCCGATGCGCGGGCATACCGGCGCGGCCCGATTGGCCCTGCAGACCGGTGCTCCGGTGATCCCGGTGGCGCATTGGGGCGCCCAGGAAGTCTTTCCGCGCTATGCCAGAATGGTCCGCCCGCTGCCGCGCAAACGGGTCACCATGGTCGTGGGCGATCCGGTGGATCTGGACCGGTTCCGGGACCGCCCGTTGGACAAAACGCTGCTGCACGAAGCCACCGAAGCGATTCTGGACGAGATCACCGCCCTGCTGGTCGGGCTGCGCGGCGGCACCCCGCCGGCCGAGCGCTGGGATCCGGCAGAGCACAACCAGACCGGCCAGGGCCGCAAACTGGAACAAGACCCGAAGGACCACAAGTGAAAGCTGCACCGGACAACATTGCGGTGCTGGGTGCGGGAAGCTGGGGGACGGCCTTCGCCAAGATCGTGGCCGACGCCAATCCGGCGATCCCGATCCGGCTCTGGGGACGCCGGGAGGAGGTGGTCCAGGACATCAATGCGGCGCACCGCAACCAGGCCTATTTGCCGGGCATCGGTTTGCCGGGCAATATTTCGGCGAGCACCGACGTCGCCGAGGTGCTGGCCGGCGCCGCCTTGGTGATCATCGCGGTACCGGCCCAATCGTTGCGTCCGCAGTTGGCCGGTTGGCGGGAGTTGATCGCCCCGGACGCGGTCGTGGTTTCGCTCATGAAGGGCTTGGAACTGGGCACCGACTCCCGGATGAGCCAGGTGATCGCCCAGGAACTGACGATTCCGGCGGAGCGGATCGCGGTGGTTTCCGGGCCGAATCTGGCGATGGAGATCGCCCGTGAGGAACCGACCGCTTCGGTGATCGCCTGCTCCGATGAAGAGATCGCCTCCTGGGTGGCTTCGCTGTGCACCGCGGCCTACTTCCGGCCCTATACCAACACCGATGTGGTGGGCGTGGAGATTGGCGGCATCGTCAAAAACGTGATCGCGCTGGCGGTGGGCATCTGCGAAGGCAAAGAGATGGGCGACAACACCAAAGCCTCGGTGATCACCCGCGGTCTCGCCGAGACCACCCGGCTGGCTTTGGCCTTGGGCGGCGATGCGGAGACCATGGCTGGTCTGGCCGGGCTCGGCGATCTGGTGGCCACCTGTTCTTCGCCGTTGAGTCGGAACCACACCGCTGGACGTTTGCTGGGCCAAGGGCTGAGCCTGGACGAGGTGAATGCGAAAATGACGCAAACCGCAGAAGGCATCAAATCCGGCCGTGCGGTCTACGACTTGGCCCGGAAGCTGGGTGTCGACATGCCGATCAGCGCCGCGGTGGTGGCGGTTCTGGCTGGCAAATTGCACGTTGACGAGCTCGGCCCGCGGCTTTTGGCGCGGGAGCTCAAATCGGAAGGTGAGTTGGGTCTGTGACTGGAATCGAAGCGACGGGAATGCCCGCTCCGGAGGCTAAGCCGCGGGTGGCCGTGTTGTTCGGCGGCCGTTCCAGCGAACATTCGATCAGTTGCGTGACCGCAGTGGGCGTGTTGGGCGCGATCGACCGGGACAAGTACGACGTCGTGCCGGTGGGCGTGACCAAAGACGGCCGTTGGGTGCTGGCCGGCGCCGAGACGGCTTCCTGGGCCCTGGACTCCGGGAGCCTGCCGGAGGTCGACGGATCGGCGCAAGCCGTGTCCTTGGTCGGCCAGGCCGGGGTCGCCACCGGGACTGCGGAACTGCTCAGCAGCGTGCCCGGCCGGGTGCCCGGCATCATCGGCGAGGTCGATGTGGTTTTCCCGTTGTTCCACGGCCCGTTCGGCGAAGACGGCACCATCCAGGGCATGCTCGAAATGATCGACGTGCGCTATGTCGGAGCCGGAGTGCTGGCCTCGGCGGTGGGCATGGACAAAGAGATCATGAAAATCGTCTTCGCCGCGGCCGGGCTGAGCGTGGGACCGTACCGGGTAGTGAACGACGCCGACTGGCGGCACCGCAAGGCGGAGATCCAACCCCGGGTGGCCGAACTGGGTTGGCCGGTGTTCGTCAAGCCCGCCCGGGCCGGTTCTTCGGTGGGGATCAGCAAGGTCGAGGGGCCGGACGATCTGCTTCCGGCCGTCGAACTCGCGCGGCAGCACGACCCGAAGGTGATCATCGAGGCCGCGATTCTGGGCCGGGAGGTCGAATGCGCGGTATTGCAGGGGCGCGGCGGGACTGAACCGCGGACCTCGTTGCCCGGCGAAGTGGTGACCGGGGGCAATCACGATTTCTACGACTTCGAAGCCAAATACCTCGAAGACGGCGCGGCGGTGATCAACTGCCCCGCGGACCTGCCGGAATCCGTGATCGCCCAGGTACGGGAACAGGCTGCCTTGGCATTCCAGGCGATCAACGCCGAAGGGCTTTCCCGGGTGGACTTCTTCGTCACTCCGGACGGCTCGGTGGTCATCAACGAGATCAATACGATGCCCGGGTTCACGCCCAAATCGATGTACCCGCAAATGTGGGCGGCCAGCGGCATGAGCTATCCGGAATTGGTGGACGAGCTTTTGCAGCTGGCGTTGGCCCGGAACACCGGACTGCGCTGAGCCGCCGACGCCGCGACCGGGCTAAGGCGCGGTGCTGCCCGATTCCGACGGGAGCGGCTGGTCCGACGGGAGCGGCTGGTCCGACGGGAGCAGCTGGCTGTCCGCCGCGCCCAAGCACTTTCGGGTCTGCGGGATTTTCCCGGCTGCTCCGGAGAGCTGCGCCAGGACGGTGCTCGAAGCGACCTCGTTCTGGTTGAACAAGATCTCGGTCGCCGGCTCCCGGCCGTAAGTGGTCGCGGTCCGGGTCTCCGGCTTTTTCGGATCCTGGGTCAAGACCCAGTCGACGCCGTTCACGCCGACGCATTGCTCGGTGGTCGGCCCCGGCGGATTCACCCCGCAGCGCAGCACTACCTTCGACGGGTTTCCCCAGGCCGCGGTGCCCTGCGAGCCGGTTTCGCGCAGCGGCTGATCGGCCAATTGGTCCGGCAACGCGATCATCATCGGGGCGCAGGCCGGATTGGCCGAGTCCGGTGCCGGCGCGAGGTCCACGAGCGGCGTGCATCCGGCCAAGGCGAGGGCGAGCAGCGGCACGGCGACGATCAGGTTCCTGCGACGGGGCATGATCGGCAGTCTAGCAGCGCAGCGCGGCTCCGGAGGACCTGGCATGGAACGCGCTCTACATCTTGTAGAATCGGTTCTACAAGATGTAGAGTACAAGCTCTACGGGGGCGTCCGCCGCCCCGCGGCCGCGCATGCCGGCCGGCAAGACTGCCAAGGAGACAAACCCTGTGATCACTGACCCGGCCCTGCAATGGTCCATCACCGTGCTGTTCACGGTCACCGGCCTGTACAGCCTGATCCGGATCGCGATCGCCCGCAGCAGCATCGACCGGACCAGCAACATCCTGCACGTGCTGATGAGCGCTTCGATGCTTTCGATGCCGTGGTCCTGGGGGATGACCGTGCCGATGTCCTGGCAGATGATCGTCTTCGGCCTGGCCGCGCTCTGGTATCTGGCCCTGGCGGTGCTCAAACCGACAGCAGAAGCGGGCCCGGGCGACGGCCACCACGGCAGCCGGGGATTGCTGCTCTACCACGCCTTCATGATGGCCGCGATGGTCTGGATGGCGTTCGCGATGGAGCGGGCGATGGCCGGAATGCACGGCGGGGCCGAGATGCCGGGCATGGAGATGCCCGAAATGGGCCTGTCCACGCTGCCGATCGATTCGGGCACCGCCGCCTGGGCCAGCGCGGTCGCGATCACGCTGGCCGTGCTCTTCACCGGAGCAGCCCTGTGGCTGGCCGCCCGGTCGATCGCCCAGATCGTGCGCGGCGGCTGGGCCAAGCATTGGCTGCTGGTGGTCGATCCGGCGTTTTCCGCTTTGATGGCGGCCGGCATGGCACTCTACTTCTTCGTCAGCTGATCCTCCCGCCGTCGTCAATGCCCACCCGCAACCGCGCCGTTCCGGCGCCAGTGAAAGTGAACTCCGATGAGTACTGACCAAGCCCAGACCGAATCTCCGGCTGCCCCCGCGGACCCGGACGCCCGGCGCACGCCCCGGCGTGGTTGGCTGATTCCGCTGCTGCTCCGATTGCACTTCTACGCCGGAATCCTGATCGGCCCATTCATCCTGGTGGCGGCGTTGAGCGGAGCGTTTTACGCGCTGACGCCCACTTTGGAAAAGCTCGTCTACGCGCAGGAACTGACCGCGCCGGTCTCGGCGCAGACCCAGCCTTTGGCAGCCCAAGTCCGGGCCGCACAAGACGTCGTCGGGGAGTCCGGTACCTTGGCCGGCGTCTGGCCGGCGCCGGAGCCGGGCAGCACCACCCGGGTGCTGTTCCGGGCAGCGGAACTGCGTGCCGGCGAGTCACGGGCGATCTTCATCGATCCTGGAACCGCTCAAGTGCGCGGCGATCTGACCGTGTACAGCAGCAATGGCGAGTTGCCGCTGCGGACCTGGAGTTCCAGCCTGCACAGCAATTTGAACCTGGGCGAGCCCGGTCGGATCTACAGTGAGTTGGCCGCGAGCTGGCTCGGCATCGTGGTCTTGGCCGGAGCGGCGCTCTGGGTGCAACGGCTCTTGAAGGCGCGGCGCAAAAAAGAGCTGCTCCGGCCCAGCCGCAAGGGCAGCGGCTACCGGAAGCTGTTCAGCTGGCACGCCTCGCTCGGCGTCTGGGTGCTGTTCGGCGCATTGTTCCTGTCCGCTACCGGAATCACCTGGTCGCAATTCGCCGGGGAGAACGTCTCCGCAGTGCGCGGGGCCCTGGATTGGAAAACGCCGTCGATCTCCACCCGGCTGGACGGCGAGGCGCCCGCAGAAGCCGGCGGTCACGGCGGGCATGGTGCTGAGGCGACGAGTCCGGCGACCGTGGACCCTGCGGATTTCGACCGGGTGCTGGGCGCGGCCCGGAACGCCGGAATCGACGCGCCGCGGATCCAGATCAAAGTCCCGGCCGCTGCGGACCGCGCCTGGACGGTCAATGAGCTGGAAGGCGGGAACCCGGCCGACGCCGACCAGGTCGCCATCGACCCGAGGTCCTTCGAAGTCACCGACCGCCTCGCCTTCGCGGATTTCTCGCCGGCAGCCAAATTGACCAAATGGGCAATCGCGCTGCATATGGGCACGCTCTTCGGACTGGCCAACCAAATTCTGCTGTTCCTGACCGCGCTGGGCATCGCCGCGATGACGGCACTGGGTTATTTGATGTGGTGGAAACGGCGGCCGACCCGCCCTGCCGGGGTAGTTGATGCCCAGCGCGGCGGCAGCCGATTCGGCCGGGCCGTGCCTTCCGGAAAGCTGGCCAAAGCGCCTTGGTGGGGAGTGCTTTCGGTCGTTCTGGCCGGTGCTGTGCTCGGGATTTTCCTGCCGCTGGTCGGGCTGTCTTTGATTGCCTTCGTCTTGCTGGATACCCTGGTGAACGCAAGGCGGGGCCAATGACCGACAAGTCGATGAGCGACAAATCGATGAGCGACAGGGGAGCAGGCAAGATGAGGCGCAACCGGGGTGAACTGGAAACGCGGGTGATGCGGATCCTGTGGAATGCCGGACGGCCACTCGCTGCCCGTGAGGTCTTGGACCAGTTTCCCCAGGATGAGGCGGTGCCGGCACTGACCACGATGTTGACCGTGCTGGACCGCTTGGGCAAAAAGGGCGCGGTACTGAAGTCTCCGGCGCGGGCCGGGGGCTCGGTCTTCGCAGCCGCGGTCAGCGAATCGGAATCGACGGCGGAAGCCATGGTCTCCGCCTTGGTCTCCAGCAACGACCGGAGCGCTGCGCTGCTCAGTTTTGCCGGTGAACTCGACGAGCGGGACATCGAAATTCTGCGCCGCGTGCTCCGGCCGGACAGCTGAGGCAGGGGACCGGATGTCTTTGTCGACCGTGGCCTGGCTGGGTTTCGCCGCGCTATTCCTGATCGCCGTGTCGTACCTCCCGCTCACGCTCGGGAGCTGGCGGCTGCGCTATCCGCGGGCCGCTCTGCTGGCGAGCCATGCAGTGTTCTTCGGCGGGTTCGGGCTGCTGCTGTCCAGCCTGGTCGGCGCGATCCTCACCGCGGTTTCGGCTGCCGGCCAGGCCCGGCTCTGGTTCGAGCCCACGGTGATCATGGGCCTGAGCTGGTTGGGCCTGGCGCTCGCCGGCGGATTGCTGTCCCTGGTCGCGGCGAAGCTCAAACCGCTCACCGAAGCGGACCGCCGGATGCAGCAGGAAGCGTCGCTGCTCGCCGCGTCCTGCCAGTCCAGCCGGCTCCGCGGCGCAGAACTGGTCACCATCGAATCAGACCTGCCGTTGGCGTTGAGCTTCCCCGGGCAGCCGGGGCGGGTGGTGATCGCATCGCGGTTGCAGGGCGAACTCAGCGAACCGCAATTGCGCGCCGTGATCGAACACGAATTGGCGCACCTGGACCAACGGCACGGCCGGATCCGCCAGCTGGCGCAGCTGAAACGGATCTGCCTGCCGATCCTGCCGGGTTCCCGCCGTCTGGAAAGCAGTACCCAGCTGCTGCTGGAACTGATTGCCGACGACGCGGCGGCGCGCCGCGCGGGTGCCGTGCACACGGCGAACGCCCTGGCCAAAGTGGGCCGGCTGCGTTGCGACGATTCAATGGCCTTGCGGGCGCAGCGGATCGCCAGCCGTCCGCCGCGGGGCAGCCTGGGCAAGTCCTGGCGGCTGCGCAGCAGCCTCGGCTAGACCGAAATCGGCCCGCCGGGAGAGCCTTGCCGCCCGCCGGGCCTGCGCTTGTCGGTCCACCCCGCTACCGTAGAGGGGTGGATGAGCAGAACCCGGCAAGCCCGACGGACGAGCAGACGGCAGCCGACCCGTCGAGGTCGGACCAACCGACGGTCGACCAGCTGACGGTCGACCAGCTCAGTGAGGGCCAGTTGCTGGCCCGGATTTTCCCTCGACTGCGTGCTTCGGCATCGG
The DNA here is from genome assembly GCF_031454135.1 of Arthrobacter russicus. Classification (NCBI taxonomy): domain Bacteria; kingdom Bacillati; phylum Actinomycetota; class Actinomycetes; order Micrococcales; family Micrococcaceae; genus Arthrobacter; species Arthrobacter russicus. Next base: position 533,764 of record NZ_JAVDQF010000001.1, on the reverse strand, counting down.
CGCTGATCGGCCCCGGAGACGATGCTGCCGTGCTGACTGCCCCGGACGGCCGGGTGGTCATTTCGACGGACACGTTGGTCCAGGACCAGGACTTCCGATTGCTCTGGAACAACGGCTGCAGCTCCGGGGGCTTCGAGGTGGGCTGGAAGGCCGCAGCGCAGAACTTGAGCGACATCAATGCGATGGGTGCCGTGGCCACCGGCATGGTGGTGAGCCTGACCCTGCCCGGTGCCACGCCGGTCGCCTGGGCGGAGGGTCTGGCCGAGGGCCTGAGCCAGGCGATCTCGGCACTCGGCGCCTCGGGCTGCGGAGTGGTCGGCGGCGATCTCTCCGGCGGCCGCGAGATTTCCGTGACCGTGACCGTGCTCGGCGATTTGGCCCGACGCGCGCCGGTGCTGCGTTCCGGCGCCGAGCCGGGGGACCAGCTGGCGATCGCCGGCCGGCTCGGTTGGGCGGCGGCCGGCTGGGCGCTGCTGGAAAGCGGGATTCCGTTTGCCGCATTGAGCCCGGCGGAGCAGCGTTTGATCGAAGCCTTCCATTGCCCACGCCCGCCGTTGCCGGCCGGCCCACTCGCCGCCGCGTCCGGAGCCAAGGCGATGCTGGACATCTCCGACGGGTTGATCCGGGACGCCGGCCGGCTCGCCGGGTCCAGCGGGGTGCGCATCGACCTGGATGCGAGGGTTCTGGCAGGCTTTCGCGAGCCGTTGGAAGCCGCCGCCTCGAGACTGGGGGCATCGGCGCTGGACTGGGTGCTCGGCGGCGGCGAAGACTACGGATTGTTATCCGCTTTTGACGGCGATGCACAGCTGCCGCATGGCTTTGCTGCGATAGGCTCGATACTGTCGAAGAAGGATGGAACTGCACCGGAAAGCGCGGTGACGGTGTCCGGACGGCACAGCGATACCGTGGGATGGGACCATTTTGCAGACTAAGATCGCAGCCAATGCCTCGGCGTTGAAGCGCTGGTTCGCCAGGTGCGAAGAAACGCTGGGCAATCACAGCGACCGGCTCAATGCCATCAATATCTTCCCGGTCGCGGACGGCGATACCGGGACCAATCTCTACCTGACCCTCCGTTCGGCGAACGGCGCCGCGCAGACCACCGAAGGTACGGACCTCGGGGTTCTGCTCCGGGCCGCGGCGGAAGCCGCCATGGAGAACGCCCGGGGGAATTCGGGGACTTTGCTGGCAGTACTGCTGGCGGCGATGTCGGAACCGATGCAAGGCGCCAACCGGCTCAACGCGCCGTTGCTCGCAGCTGCGCTGCGCCGGGCCCAAATCCGTTCTTGGTCCGCGCTGAGCGACCCTTTGCAGGGAACGATGCTCTCCGTGCTCGAATCCGCGGCCGAAGCCGCAGCCATGGCTGATGCCTCGATGAACGGGGACGACAGCAACCATGCGCTTTCGGTCGCCCTGGACGCGATCGTGGATGCGGCCCTCGCGGCGGTGATCCGGACCGAAGAGCAGCTCAGCGAATTGCGCGATGCCCGGGTTGTCGATTCCGGCGGAGTGGGTTTGCTGCTGGTTCTGGACTGCCTCCGGGCGGAGATCCTGCACCAAGACCTCCAAGCGGGGCTGTTGGACGGCCTGGCCGGTTACGACGTGCACGGCAGCCATATCCACCAATCGATGCCGGTCGCCGAAGGAGTCGAAGTGATGTGCACGATCGACCTTTCGCCGCTGGACGCGGCCAACCTCCGGATGCGGTTGGACGAGTTGGGCGATTCGGTGATCATGAGCCCTATGGTCCAGGACAGCGAAGCCGAGTCCTACCGTTGGCGGGTGCATGTGCACACCAACGAGGCTGAGCCGGCGCTGGCCGTGATCCGTTCCCTGGGCGAACCGCAGAACGTCAGCGTGAGCGAATTGCGTGCCGCGACCCACGACCATGCGGACGACTGAGTCGCAGCTTCCGCTGGAACGGCTTTTGGGCAAGGCCTCCGCGGGCGCGATCGAAAAGAACTTGGGCCTGGGCACCGTCGGCGAGTTGTTGCTGTATTTCCCCCGCCGCTATCTCAACCGCGGCGAGTTGACTCCGATCAACGGCCTGCCGTTCGACGAGGAAGTCACCTTGATCGCGCGGGTGGTCAGCGTCAATAGCCGGCGGATGCGGCAGCGCAAAGGCAGCATCACCGACGTCGTGGTGGCCGATGATTCAGCCAGCGGGGCGGGCTCGTTGAAAATCAGCTTCTTCAACGGCTGGCGTGCCGAGAAAGAACTGCGCCCCGGGCTCCGCGCGATGTTCTCCGGCAAAGTGGGCTTTTTCAACCGGGCACTGACCCTGACCAACCCGGACTACGTGCTGATCGACGCCGACGGCGTGGACGCCGAGCTGGCCAAGGCGCCGATCCCGGTCTACCCGGCCACCGCGAAACTACCGAGCTGGAAAATCGGCAACGCGGTCGCTGCGCTCTTGGACGCCGTGGAACTGGACGATTTCCCGGATCCAGTACCGCAGGAAACCTCCCGCCGGGAAGGGTTCATCGGCTTGCCCGAGGCCTTCCGGATGATCCACCGGCCGGCCGATGCGGGGCAATGGCAGCAGGCCCGGGAGCGCTTCCGGTACCAGGAAGCCCTGGTGCTGCAGACGGCGCTGGCCCGGCGCCGGGCGCAGACCGCAGCCCAGCAGGCAGTTTCCAGACCAGGCCTCGAGCACGGGCTGTTGGCGGAATTCGATGCGGCCTTGCCGTTCACGCTGACCGGTGGGCAGCAAACGGTGGGCCGGGAATTGGCCGGCGAGCTGGCTGCGGAAAGCCCGATGCACCGATTGCTGCAGGGCGAAGTCGGCTCCGGGAAGACCTTGGTCGCCTTGCGGGCGATGCTCCAAGTCATCGACTCCGGCGGCCAGGCCGCATTGCTCGCACCGACCGAAGTGCTCGCTTCCCAGCACTACCAATCGATTCGCCGCACCCTGGGGCCGCTCGCCGAAGGCGGCATGCTGGGCGGCCATGAATCCGGTACCCAGGTCGTGCTGCTGACCGGCACCATGCCGGCGGCGGCCAAAAAAGAAGCCTTGCTGGCTGCTGCTTCGGGCCAGGCCGGCATCGTGATCGGAACCCACGCTTTACTCTCCGACCAGGTGCAGTTTTTCGACCTCGGACTGATCGTGGTGGACGAACAGCACCGCTTCGGCGTGGAGCAACGCGATGCGCTGCGGGCCAAGGCAGCCCATCCTCCGCACCTGCTGGTGATGACCGCGACGCCGATCCCGCGGACGGTCGCGATGACCGTGTTCGGCGATCTGGAGACCTCGGTGCTGCGCGAACTTCCCGCGGGCCGCGCTCCGATCAGCACTTTCGTGGTGGGGTTGGCGGAAAACCCGGCCTGGTTCTCCCGCCTGTGGCAGCGCAGCCGGGAGGAAATCGAGGCCGGGCACCAGGTCTACGTGGTCTGCCCGCGGATCGGCGAGACCGAGGGAGCTGAGTCGTCCAGCGGCGACGAGCCCGACGACAGTGGCCCCGATACCGGTGCTCCTGATGGCGGCGAGGACGGCCGGTCGATGGCCTCGGTACTCGAGGTGGTCGAACAACTTCGGCAGGAACCGGCCCTGTCCGGATGCCGGATCGAAGCCCTGCACGGCAGATTGGATCCGGCCGAGAAGAGCAGGGTGATGGCTGATTTCGCCGCGGGGAGCATCCAGGTTCTGGTCTCGACCACGGTAGTCGAAGTCGGCGTCGACGTGCACAATGCGACGCTGATGGTGATCCTGGACGCCGACCGGTTCGGCATCTCGCAGTTGCATCAGCTCCGTGGCCGGGTGGGCCGTGGCGGTTTGCCGGGTACCGCGCTGCTGGTCACCGAATTGGAGCCGGGCCATCCGAGCCGACGCCGGTTGGACGCGGTGGCCGCGACCACGGATGGGTTCGAGCTGTCCCAGGAGGACTTGAAGCTGCGCCGCGAAGGCGACATCCTCGGCGCCAATCAGTCCGGTGGGCGGTCGACATTGCGGCTGCTGCGGGTTCTGGAACACGAATCGGTGATCGAGATGGCCCGGGCCGATGCGAACCGGATCATCGCGGCGGATCCCGAGCTGGCGGCGCACCCGGCGCTGCGCGAGGCGATCGACGCATCGTTGAATCCGGAAAAGGAGGCGTTCCTTGAACGTGGTTAGTTGTTCGACGGCGGCTGCCGGATGAGCCGGATCATTGCTGGCCTGGCGGGCGGGCATGCTTTGGCTTCGGTGCCTGGCAGCGGGACCCGGCCCACGACGGACCGGGTCAAAGAAGCCCTGTTCTCCCGGTTGGAGGCGATGGATGTGCTCACCGGGGCCCGGGTGCTGGATCTCTACGCCGGCTCCGGAGCGTTGGGCTTGGAGTCGTTGAGCCGCGGTGCTTCCAGCGCCGAGCTGGTCGAAGCCGATGCCAAAGCCGCAGCAATCTGCCAGCGGAACGCCGAGCTGCTGAACTGCTTGGCTGGGCCTGGTGCTGCCCGGGTCAATCGGGCGAAGGTGGAACAATTCCTGCAGCGCAGCGCCGGTCCCTGGGACCTGGTGTTCTTGGATCCGCCGTACCCACTGGAGGAATCCGGGCTCAGCTCGGTGCTGGAAACTTTGGCGCCGAGGCTGGCAGCGGGCGCCGTGGTCGTCGTCGAGCGCTCGGTGCGCAGCCCGGAACCGGATTGGCCGGCGGGGTTGGCGAGCTTTTCCCATCGAAGCTACGGGGAGACCCGGCTCTGGTTCGCGGAGCCGGCCGTTGCTGAAGGGGCTTCGGTCAACGACTGAATTCGTCGAGTTCCAAGCCGCTGAGCAGCCGGGAGGGGTGCGGGCCGAGTGCCAGGAGCTGCTCGGTCCAGTCCGGAGGCCAGGCGTGCGCTTTGACGCCGGCCAGGATCATGTTCCCGGGGTAGCGCCCGCTGAACATTCCGGATTCGGCCCACAGTACGGTCGCCGGAAGAACTGATCGCAGCGCGGCGCATTGGCTGCGCACCAGGGTCAGTGCCGCCTCATCGCCGACGTTGACGATCAGCACGCCGTCGGGGGTCAGCAGCCGTGCCGCTTCAGTGTAGAAGTCGACGCTGGCGATGTGTTCCGGCGCCTGCGGTCCGGAGAAGATGTCCAAGACGATCGCATCGAACGGCCCGGTCCGGGCGGCTTCCGGGAGGGACCAGCGGGCATCGCCGATGATGTTCCGCAACCGGGTGCCGGGCGGCAGCGGCAGGCTGTTCAGCACGAAATCCAAGAGCTCGCGCTCGAGCTCGACGGCGGTCTGCTCGGAGCCGGGTCGGCGCACCGCCAGGTAGCGCACCAGGGTCAGCGCCCCGGCACCGAGGTGCAGGGCCCGGACCGGTTCCGCGGCGGGCCGGAAGACATCCAGCAGATTCCCGATCCGGCGCAAATACTCGTAGAAGATCTGCTCCGGGTGCGCCAAATCCACATGGGATTGCGCGGCGCCGGCGATCTCCAGGACGAAAGCTCCGGGCACCAACGGGTCGGGCGCGATCTCGGCGTGGCCGCCGAGGCTGCTGAGCAGCCGCTGCGGATTCCCGCCGGGACGGCTTCCGCCGGCCGGAGCCCCGCGGTTCAGAGCCGTTCCCCGAGGGCGGCCAAACGGGCGGCGGCTTCGCGGAGCACGGATTCCTGTTTGCAGAAGGCGAAGCGCAGCAGTGACTTGTTCCGGGCAGCGCCCTCCGGATGGCAGAACACCGCGACCGGGATCGCAGCGACGCCGATCAGCTCCGGCAGTTGCCGGGCCAAAGCCACGGCGTCCCCGACGCCCAACGGCGCGACGTCGGCGTTCACGAAATAGCCGCCCTGCGGCAGGTGCACGGTCAGCCCGGCGGCGCGCAGGCCGTCCGCCAGCAGGTCCCGTTTGGCTTGCAGTTCCGCTGCCAGCGAGCTGAAGTAGTCGGCTTCCTGCCGCAAGCCCCAGGCGATCGCGGCCTGGAACGGGGTTCCGGAAGAGTAGCTCAGGAATTGCTTCACGGTGCGTACCGCGGCGATCACCTCGGCCGGCCCGGTGGCCCAGCCGATCTTCCACCCGGTGAACGAAAAGGTCTTGCCGCCGGAGGAAATCGTGAGGGTGCGCTCGGCCGCGCCGGGCAGCGTGGCGATCGGCACGTGCGGCACACCGTAGGTGAGGTGTTCGTAGACTTCATCCGAAATGATCACCGCACCGTGCCGTTCCGCCAGCGCCACGATCCGGGCCAGGGTCTCCGGCGGGAAAACCGCGCCGCTGGGGTTGTGCGGCGAATTCACCAGCACCACCGCGGTGCGGTCGGAGAAAGCCGCGGCCAGCGCCTCGGCGTCGGGCAGGAAATCAGGTGCCGCCAGCGGCACCGTGACGTGGCGCCCGCCGGCCAGCGCGATCATCGCGCCGTAGGAATCGTAGAACGGCTCGAAGCTGAGCACTTCGTCGCCGGGGGAGACCAACGCGAGCAAGGCTGCGGCAATCGCTTCGGTGGCTCCGGTGGTGACCAGAACTTCGCGGTCCGGATCCGGCTGCAGGCCGTAGAAGCGTTGCTGGTGTTCCGCGATCGCGTGCCGCAACTCGGGCAGGCCTTTGCCGGGCGCGTATTGATTCGCGCCGGACTGGATCGCTTCCCGGGCCAGCGCTTTGATTTCCGCCGGACCGTCCTGGTCCGGGAAGCCCTGGCCCAGATTCAGCGCGCCGGTCCGCACCGCGAGCGAGGTGATTTCTTCGAAGATGGTCACGCCGAGGCTGCCGTCGTCGGCCAGCAGGTTGGCGCCCTGAGCGGCGCGCTGCCAAGGGGAAGTCATGCTCCCACCTTATCCCCGCGCGAGTGCACACTTGACGCGGGCAATTTCCGGAAACACCCGCGTCGAGTGTGCGTTCGCCAGGATCCCTACGTGGCGAACGGAGTTCGACACGAAAGGGCCGAACGCTCACGTGTGCGTTCGCGCGGGGTGGTGTGTATAGATTGAAGCTATGCGCCGTGCCGTTTGCCCAGGTTCGTTTGATCCGATCCACAATGGACATCTCGAAGTCATCGCCCGGGCAGCCGGGTTGTTCGACGAAGTGATCGTCGCGGTGTCCACCAACTACTCGAAGAAGTACCGGTTCAGCCTCGACGAACGGCTGGAAATGGCGGCGGAGACGCTCGCTTCGCTGCGCGGCATCGTGATTGAGCCGATGGGCGAGGGCCTGCTCGCCGAATACTGCCGGCAACGCGGCGCGAGCGCCATCGTGAAGGGCCTGCGTTCTTCGTCCGACTTCGATTACGAGGTCCCGATGGCGACCATGAACCGGCAACTCACCGGGGTCGAGACGATTTTCCTGCATGCCGAAGCCCGCTACGCGCACCTTTCTTCCACCATGATCAAAGAAGTGGCCGGCTTGGGCGGAGACGTCTCCGACTACGTTCCGCGCGCCGTGCAACGCCGATTCGCCGAAGCCGCCGGAGCGGCGCACGATTGATCCGGAGGCCTCGGCGTGGCGCAGTTTGAGGCTGGTACCTGTTTCAGGCTAAGATGATACGTCGGTCATATGTTTCCTCCAGGAGTTCCCATTAACACGAACCACCGGACTCATCCGGGTTCACCATTGCTTGTTGCGATCAAAGATTTCGGTCGCAGTCCAGGCAGTATGCGGGCTTGGCAGGATACAGTCGCGGCTCCGGGGGAACTCGGAACGCCGATGATCGGCGTTCAGGAAGGGTCGGACATCCGGCTCGATCTGAATTTGGAGGCCGTACACGAAGGAATCTTTGTTTCGGGAACTGCAACCGTCCACGTGGTGGGCGAATGCAGCCGATGCCTGGATCCCCTTGCGTACGACCTCGATGTCGACATCCAAGAGATGTTCTTCTTCGAAGAGCCCGTTCCCGAACGGGGCGCCAAAGAGGAGCTTGAGGACGACGACGAACAGCGCCTGGTCGAGCACGATCATCTCGATCTCGAACCGGTGCTGCGGGATGCGGTAGTCACAGCACTGCCGTTCCAGCCGGTGTGCCAGGAAGACTGCCAGGGTTTGTGCTCCGAATGCGGAGTGCGCTTGGCGGACAATCCGGGTCACCGACACGAGGTTTTGGACCCTCGGTGGGCTGCTTTGGGCGGCTTGACGCAGGACCAAGAGCAGCAAGAGACGTAAGAAGTACAACAGACTGCAGCGGTGGGTACGACCCGGCGTTGCGAAGAGAGAAAAGAGTTAGCCGTGGCTGTTCCCAAGCGGAAGATGTCTCGTTCTAATACCCGCGCACGCCGGTCCCAGTGGAAAGCCACTGCGCCCAACCTGGTCAAGACCGTCGAGAACGGTCGCGTGACCTACTCCTTGCCGCACCAGGCCAAGGTCGTCACCGATTCGGCTGGCACCGCCTTGTTCTTGGAGTACAAGGGCCGCAAGGTCGCTGACGTCTAAGTCGGTTCGCCCGTGAGTACCCACACTCAAGGCGTGGCTGCACAAGGCGCAGGTGCGCTTGACAATGCAGAGCTTTTGAAGCGTCTCGGGGTCGATATCGACCCCGAGACGCTTCGTCTTGCCCTGACCCATCGTTCATTCGCCTACGAAAACGGCGGCATTCCCACCAATGAGCGCCTGGAATTCCTGGGTGATTCGGTGCTGGGCTTTTCGGTGACTGACGCCCTGTTCCGGGAAAATCCGGATCTGGCCGAAGGCGAGCTGGCGAAACGCCGCTCCGCTGTGGTCAGCACCCGGGCTCTGGCCGGGGTGGCCCGGAGCCTTGGCGTGGGCAATTTCATCCTGCTCGGTCAAGGCGAGCGTTTGACCGACGGCAAAAACAAAGCGTCGATCCTGGCGGACACCATGGAGGCCCTGATCGGGGCGGTTTACGTCTGCCATGACATCGAGACCGCCCGGCAACTCGTGATGCGTCTGATCGGCCCGTTGCTGCTCGATGCCGCGGCAATGGGTGCAGCCACGGATTGGAAGACCAGCATCCAGGAATACGCAGCCGGCAACCAATTGGGTCCGGTGCGTTATGAAGTGACCGGCGAAGGCCCGGACCACGCCCGCACCTATCAGGCCGTGCTTTGGATCGGCGGCACGTCTTATCTCAGTGGCAACGGCCACTCCAAAAAAGAAGCCGAACAGGACGCCGCAGCCAATAGCTGGCGGCAGATCCATTCCGCGGCCAGCGGTGCCGTCGGGTCGGAGGACGCGCCCGCCACGGGCAACCCCACGACTGACCGCCCGGCGAAGCAGGGCTGATGCCGGAGCTTCCCGAGGTAGAAGTCGTCCGCCGGGGTTTGCAGAAGTGGGTGCAGGGCCGCACCGTGACCGGCGTAGAGGTCGTGGACCCGCGCTCGATCCGGCGCCATACGCACGGCACTGAAGACTTCCGCAGCCAATTGACCGGAGCCCGGATCGGTGCCGTGGTGCGCCGCGGGAAATTCCTCTGGCTGCCGCTGCTGCATGATTCCGGGGAACTGCAAGACTCCGAGGCTGCCGGGGCCGGCTCCGACGTCGCGCTGATGGCGCACCTGGGCATGAGCGGGCAACTGCTGATGCAGGATCCGGACCAGCCGGACGAAAAACACCTCAAGGTTCGGATCGCCTTCGAACCGCGCGCCGATGCGCCGGACGAACTGCGCTTCGTGGACCAGCGGATTTTCGGCGGCCTTTCGGTCACCAGCTTGGTCCCGACGAGCGACGGACTGCCCGGCGGACTCGGCGACCAGGCGCCGCTGATCGCCGCCGAGGCGGCCCATATCGCCCGGGACCCGCTGGACCCCTCGTTTTCCGTCGAGGCCTTCATGGCCGCATTGAAGCGGCGCCGGACCGGGCTGAAACGGGCGTTGCTGGACCAATCCCTGATCTCCGGGATCGGCAATATCTACGCCGATGAAGCGCTCTGGGCCAGCAAATTGCACTATGCCCGGCCCACCGAGAAGCTGCGGCCGGCCGAGGTTGCGGAGCTGCTGCAGAACGTCCGCGCGGTAATGACCGCCTCACTCGAAGTGGGCGGCACCACCTTCGATTCGCTCTATGTCAACGTCAATGGCGCCTCCGGCTACTTCGAACGCTCGCTCAACGTCTACGGCCGGGAAGGCCAGCCCTGCTACCGCTGCCAGGACAACGGATTGCTCACCCTGATCCGCCGGGAGCCGTTCATGAACCGGTCCTCGTATCTGTGCCCGGTCTGCCAACGTAAACGCTAGTTGCGCGCGAACGCCAAGCTGAATCGAGGCCCATGCGAGTTAGTCGGTCGGCGGCTGCTCTCTTGACCTGCTGCATCTCGATGTCTATCATGCGGAGACTGGGAGTCGTGGACGATGCCTGAACTCCCTGAAGTTGAGGTCGTGCGCCGAGGGCTCGTCGATCACGTCCCTGGTCGGACAGTTGCTTCGGCGGTTATTCGGCATCCGCGTGCCGTGCGTCGACATGTAGCCGCTCCGGATGATCTCGCAGCATGGATGATCGGCCCGACGATCACGGGGACTGCGTGTCGTGGCAAGTACCTGTGGCTGATCCTGGATGATCGGGACGCGCCGCTCGCCCATCTGAGGATGAGCAGGCAGATGCTGATCACCTCGCCCGATGCGGCAGTCGCTGTGCACGAGCGGGCACGGTTCACGTTCACCGATGGCGGAAGCGATCTGTGCTTTGACGATCAGCGCACGTTCGGTCACCTGATGTACGACGAGGGCGGAGCCGTGTTGCCTTCGCCGATCACCCATATTGCGCCGGACCCGTTCGATCCGCAGTTCGATCAAGCGGGCGCGGTTGCGCGGATCAAGTCCAGACATACCGGGATCAAGCGTGCGTTGCTGGACCAGACGCTGGTGTCTGGCATTGGGAACATCTATGCCGACGAGGCGCTGTGGGCCGCCAAGGTGCACGGTGAGACGGCGGCGTCCTCGTTGAGTAAGCCGAGGATCTCTGCGGTGATCGACGCTGCGCGAGACGTTATGGCCGCGGTACTCGCCCAAGGCGGGACCTCGTTTGATTCACTCTCTGTCGACGTAGCCGGCAGCAGCGGATACTTTTCCCGCAGTCTGAGCGTCTATCGCCGTGCGGGGCATCCCTGCATGCGCTGCGGCATCCCAATCGTGCGGAGGCAGTTCATGAACCGCTCGAGCCATTTCTGCCCGGTCTGTCAGCGAAAAACGCTAGCCCAGGGACCGCGCGAAACGGAGCCGCGAGCGTGAACGATGGCTTCTTGATCGGGGATGTTCGCGCCAGTCGGCATCGAGAAGCCCACCATCGGTGGTCAGTCTCGTCGACACCGACGATGCAGCGCTTGCGCATGGATACTTGCGGGATGACGGGATGAGCGAGGAAGCAGTCTCCGAAGCCCGGCGTAGAGTGTCGGGCGGTTCATGACCGCCGCGCACGCACACGAACTCGTGTGACGCTTGGGTGGGACAACAAGCCTGCCCTGGCAACCGACTTGAGGATCTACAGGCCCTTCGCGGTGTTCCTAATCAGCTTCTGATCGGGGGCGTCGTACACGTGGTCCACGATTTCTCCGGAGATGATCAACTCGATCGCCTGGTCGATGACGTTGAGCGGGACTATGAACCATTCCGATGGGTCGTAGTCGCGGCCATTGCGATCGATCTGGGTGATGTCGAGCCGTACTTCGGCGAACACACGGTGCAGGAGATTCTCCAGCGCTGAGGTCCTCAGGTTGTAGACGCTGTAGTTGGCGACCAGGTGGACCGGTGCCATCAGGTACGTCGGCGACTTCTCGGCGTTCTTGATCCGCTTCTCAACGGAGCCTCGCGAGAAGCCGATCTTGTGCAGGTCCTTGATGCCCGCGATCTGTGGGTCGTCGCTCCGGGAGCGGAGCACGTAGATGTAGCCACTGGCCTCGTCGTCGGTGAGGATCTCGGGAATCTCGGTCTGTACGAGGATCTGGCCATCCTCGTCGCTGAGGCGGATCGCCAGGGACTGGCGGTACATCGAGGACTCGGTACCGTTCTCGAAGATGCACCGGAGCCGTTCGCGCTTGTTCTCGCGGACCGTCGATTTCTTGTACTCGGTCTCACCGACCTCGGCGATGAACAGCATCACGCCGTTCAGAACGAAGAACGCCCCCGGGACGATGTGGGTCATGCCGGGGTAGGGCAGGAGCTTGGAGGTACCTGCCCCGAGCTCGGAGTGCTTCTGCTTGAACAGCGGTTCGAACTGCTCGAAGTCCTCCGCCTTGCGGCGGCGAGCCGCGTCCGTGTCGTATACCTGACGACGCACCGGCAGATCAGACACGTCCATCAGTCCCGAGTCATCCCCGAGAAGGTCGAGGTCGTCGCCGTCGAGCAGGTCGTCGATTGAGGCTGGAGGTTCCGGCGTGTCCAGCATCCCGAACTCGTCGAGCGGCTTGAGCGCGGCTACCTTCTCCTCGTTGGCGAGGATCCCGTCCAGACGCGCACCGAGTTTGCGCTCGGCGATCTTTCGCGTTGTGGAGCTCGGGATCCGGCTATGGGTACGACGGAACTCGACAATCTCGAGGAAGGCTCGCTCGAGCCGGTCGGACGAGGCGACCTTCTTCGGTTTCTCCGCTGTATCCAGGAGGCCATCGATGTCGGAGTCGATCAGGACCTGAATATTGACAGCGGGGTAGGAGAGATCCACTGGCCTTACGCTGTCGCTGCTCGTCATGACTTCTCGCCGTTCTGCGCGGCGGGCTTCTCGGAGAGGTGCTGCTGCTTGCGTCTCTGCAGATAGAGCAATGCCTCGGCGTATCGCTTTTCGGAGTGGTCCTCCGAACGCACATCGGGCTTTCGGCCGTTGACCTTGGCCCAATGCTGAATCTTCGGGAACAGGGCGAAGGCCTCTTCGTCGGTGAACTCGATCCGGGTGGCGGTGATCGCGTCGGAGATGATGCGCAGCACCGAAGGGGTGACAGACTTCGACATGACCTCGAAGGCCCGTTGGAACGGGTTGACGGAGTCGATGAGGTTGATGTTGATGTCGTCGATGTTGACGAACTTCTCCGACATCTTGATGAACCGCTTGTCGCCGACCTCGCGGACCTCACCGTTCTTGATCACCGAGTCCACGACGACCTGCTGGCGCAGCTCCTCGACCTGGGACTCGTCAAGGTCGGGGTACCGCTCGCGGATGATCTTCGGGATCAACACCTTGTTCGTTGTCTCCGGGTCCACCGATTCTGCGGCTGCCCTTGCGAAGGTGTCGTCTTGCAGGATCGTTGCCTTGAGGTCGTTCAAGTCGGTTTCTACGATCTGCTTGACCCGGTTGCTGGAGGGCTCTTTGAAGCCCTTGATCGTAATGACGCCCGGTGGGGGAGCGCCGTTCTCGCCTGGGTGCTTGGTCTTGAAGGTGAAGTTCTGCGCCAGCACCTGCTCCATCAGCAGGGAAGCGGTGATGGCCTTGAGCATGTTGTTCACCGACACCTTGACCTCGCCCTGCGAGGCATCCGGCTCGGCGATCAGGTTCGTGAACTGGGCGTGGTCTTTACCAGGGGAGTCCCGGGTGACACGGCCGATGATCTGGATGACCTCGGTCAGTGAGGCACGGTAAGCGACGGTGAGCGCGTGCTCTGCGAAGGGCCAGTCGAACCCTTCCTTGGCCATGCCGAGCGCGACGATGACGTCGACGGCGTCGCGGTCCTTCGATGCGACGGTCGCGAGGTAGTGCAGGGTGTCGGCGCGCTTCTTATGGTCGGTGTCGTCGACGAGGTCGGCCACTCGCAGGATCGCGCCCGTGTCGGAGCGGCGGATGCTGATGATCCCCGTGTCCGGGTCCGTGTCCTCGACCTGGCCGATCGCGTCAATGATGAACCCGACTTCCTCGATCTTGTCCTTAGTGGACTCGCCTGAGTTCACGTTCGGGATGTGGATGATGGTCTTCTTATCGAGCTCGAAGACCTCGCCGATCGCGTCGGTGTAGCGGCCCTGGTAGAAGTGGTGGCCGATGCCGAGTGAGTGCAGGTGCTGGTAGCCGTTGAGCTGGTCGTAGTAGTTGAACGTGACCGGGGTGAACTTGGCCTCGTCGTCGGCGGAGAGCACCGGCACCGAGTCACCGCGGAAGTACGAGCCCGTCATGGCGACAATGTGCACGTCCGAGCCGTTCATGACATCCCGCAACAGCGCGCCGAGTCGGCTGGCCTCTGTGTCGGCGGACACGTGGTGGAACTCGTCGATCGCCAGCACGGTGCCGTTGAAGGCGTCGGGGGAGAGCTTCTCGAAGGCGAACCGCAGCGTTGCGTGAGTGCAGACCAAGATCGCGTCGGGACCGTTAAAGAAGTCGATGAACGCCCCGACCTTGCCTTGTGAGGAGCCGGGGTCGCAGAGGTTGTGCTCGGGCTTGACCTCCCAGTCGGCGAAGAACCCGTGCTCGGTGAGCTTCGTTGAGGCGAACGACGCTCCGATCGATCGTTCAGGTACAGCGACAATGACCTTCTTGCGGTCTTGGTTGTAGAGCTTGTCGAGCCCGACGAACATCAGGGCCCGGGACTTCCCGGAGGCCGGCGGGGCTTTGACCAGCAGGTGCTGCGCATCGCGCTTGGCGAAGACGCGCTGCTGCATCTCGCGCATGCCCAACGTGTCGGTGTTGACCGACGCACCTGTACGGGCGTAGGTCACATCGACGATGTTGACCGGCTTCTTGATCGCGTTCACTTCCGAGCACCCCTCGTCTTCTTCGCTGGAGCCTTGGCAGCCTCCTCGGCAATCATCAACTCATACATAGCGAACAGGTCCGACAGTCTCTGCTCGTCGGTCTCATAGCCGCGCTTGGAGTAGATCGAGTCCACCAGTGCATCGACATCAGAATGCGCCGCCCGCAGGTCAGCAGGCATCCGGTACGGGTCGTACAACTCCGCGAGCGTCTTCTCGCAGTGATACTCGCGCGAATCGAGCACCCGCAGAGCCGCGAGCGTCAGCTGCTCCTTCATCAAATCGCTGAGCGGCGGGACCGGGAAATTATTGTATACGATCGTGTTCGAGTACTGATAGTCCTCGCGCATCCGCCCGCCGACAGATCCAGTCCAAGCGACATGGCTTCTTGACATCAATAGCGCGAGCACCCAGGGGTCGGCGTCGTAAACTGCAAACGCAGATCTGTTTATGATGGAATCGGCGTCTAGATATCCGACCGGAATGTAGTCACGGCGGGACGATGATACCTTCGGCATGATGATCGACTCGGTTGGCTTGTACCGAATCTCGCCAAAACGGTACGGAACCTGCGCCAAAAGCTTCGTCGGGCCTTTTGTGCTCTCTGCTCGTTTGTCCGCCGTCCGTTCGAATCGCGCCCTCAGAGAGGAAATTGTGGCAGCCTCTTGATACCTGTCGTCCGGAACCCAGATGCAGTACCTCTCCTGATCCTTGACCAGCTCGTCAGTGCCTAAAATTCGACGGATGAATGGCTCCGCCTGGGGGTCGTGCGCGAGAAGTGTGGCGCGCTCCTCCGGTTCGAGCATTAGGTAGCCCCAGTCGGTTCCATTTGACCCAGATATCATAGGGGGCAGTTTCGATAGAGGCTTGGAGCGGGGGAGGACGAAGACGTTTCCGCTGTCGACCAGGTAGCCGTTGATGTTTCTTGCCTCGACCCGGAGATCGTCCTGGAATAGGTATTTCGCCGAGGTGTCTACATTTCGGATAGAAACTACGATGACCGTGACTCCAGCGTTGCGCTTGGCGTTGTTCTCCCACTTGAACGGCGTGTACGCATAACCGATCTCGATGCCCCTCTCGAAGATCATAGGGAACATTAGTCCAACCTGCTCGCCCTGCGTGATTGATTTCGTGCTGACGAACGCGGCTTCGGCACGGCTGTCCTCGATGTAGTCAGCGGCCTGCACGAACCACAGTGATACGTAGTCAAGTTTCTTCGAGAATCGGCGTGCCCCGAACACGGGCGCGAAGTCAGCCTTCTGCTCTTTGGTCTGTTCTTTGACTCCCGCATACGGCGGGTTGCCGATCAGGTAGACCTCGCTGCCGTCGTTGGGGCAGACGTCGTTCCAGTCGACGCGGGTCGCGTTGCCGGCGTGGATCTGTCCCGTCTCCTTGAGCGGGATCAGCGGGATCGAGACGTTGAATTTTTCCTTGAACTCGGTGTTCATCTGGTGTTTGGCGATCCACAGGGAGAGGATTGCAACCTCGACAGCGAAGTCGTCGATCTCGATACCGTAGAAGTTTTCGACGTTGATCTTTGCTTCGGCGAAGAGGACCTGGTGCTTGGGGTCGAGCTCGGCGAGGCGCTCGAGGATCGCGTGCTCGAGCTTGCGCAGCTCCTTGTACGCGATGACCAGGAAGTTTCCCGACCCACATGCTGGGTCGAAGACCTTGATTGCGCCGATCCTCTCCAGCAGTCGCTCGAGCTTCTTGACGGTGTCGAACCCTGCGTCGAACTGGTGCTTGAGGTCGTCGAGGAAGAGCGGCTCGATGGTTTTGAGAATGTTCGGTACCGAGGTGTAGTGCTGGCCGAGATCGGAACGCTTGCCTGGGGTGACGATCGCTTGGAACATCGACCCGAAGATGTCCGGGTTGATCTGGCTCCAGTCAAGGGTGCCCAATGCGATCAGCAGATCCCGCGCGGACTTCGTGAACCCCGGCACCGTGTGGTCCGGATCGATCCGAAAAAGCCTGCCGTTGACGTAGGGGAACGAGGCCAAGTAGGTGGGCTTCGACTCACCGTCCTGAGTGTCCAATACCTCGAACAGAGCAGTGAGGAACTCCTTGGTGTCCGACCCGTCGCGCTGGGTGTGCGACCCGACCGCGTTCGTGAACTGACCTTCGTCGAAGATCCCCGTGTCCTCGGCGAAGAAGCAGAACAACAGACGGGTGAAGAAGACGTTCAGTGAGTGCCGGCCGGTCGGACGCTCAAGAAGGCCGGGGTTGGCGGCGAGCAGAGCGTCGAAGAGCTTGCCCATGCGTTCGGCCGCCTTGACATCGGCGTGAGCCTCCGCGACGTACTGCGCCTTCTCCATGCCGGCCCAAGGCAGGAAGAAGGCGAAATGCTGGTCGATGTCCCGGATAGGGATCATCACGTTCTCGCCGGTCTTGGTGTCGACGGCGAGGAGGTCGGCGTAGTCGGTGACGATCACGAAGCGGGTGTTGTACCGCACCACGGTCGGAGCGGTCCTGAGCTCGTCGATGACGGCTAGGGGGTCGCCTGTGGTCTCCTTGAAATAGACGACGTTCTTCTGCGCAACCTCGGTCTCGGGGTCATCCGCAACATTCAGCGAGCCCTTGCGCAGCCGTGTGACGTTGCCTTGCGGCTTACCGTATGCCAGGAGGAGTTCGAAGATGAACTCACGGTTGTAGGAGTCTCGCCCTCCCAACGGCGCGACCCGCTCCTCGACAGCCTTGAGGTTGAGCCTTGCCAACGGTGGTCTCCTCTCGTCGGCCTGTTCGACCGCCCGCCTGACATGCTATCTGATCCATGCAGCCTAAATGGTCGTCGTCTGAACCGAGGTCAAATACGCCGCCCGACCTGTCGAGTCGTTGGCAGATTGGTCAGTGGAAGTATGGACAAGTACGCACGACAGGGCTAGCCCGAAGTGCCTACCACCGTGACTTGCTCGTCGCCTCGAGAGGTGATGCAGGTGTCGCTCAGCGGGCGGACACGATCAGCACGCCCGTCCCGAGCGGGAACAGGGCAATGTGAACGGTGCGATCGGCCATGAGGCCCAGGTCGCTCGTGTCGGCACGTAGGCCGTCTTGAACCTCCTCCACTGCGTTGATGCCGGCGCTCCGTCCGGGAGTGGATCCTCGGCGTCGACCGGGTTAAGCGTGAACAGCGGCACGTTCCGGCTCGACCGCGCGACCGTGTTGTACAGGCGGCGGCCACGGTCAACCTCGTCAACGTCGCCGCCAGCCGTGCCAAGCGGCGCCTTTACGTCATTGGCGACCAGCCCGCCTGGGCCAAGCACAACTACTTCAACCAGCTTGCCGCAGCCCTCGACGAGCACCCTAGATATCGACAAGGAGAGTAAGCTGACGGTGGGACACACCACCGACTGCGAGACCGCGAAGACGTACACCTGTGTATGTCCTTGCGGAGGGGCACGGCATGGCGCAATTCTGATCAGGGGTATCGTCACCTCTGACCCGGCAGTTCAGGTCGAGGCCAAAAATTGGGCTGCGCCGCTGGACTCGTTTGCCGGCGAATACCCGGGCGATAACGATTAAGGACCGAGTCGCCGATCGCCGTCCCGCGGTAACAGGAATCATCAGCGAACTGGCGTCACTCTCATCGAGCGGGCTCGCGCCGACGACGAGATTGACGCCATCGGAGCACTGGACCACCAGATCTCCGACGAGATGGGCGAGGAGATCGAGCGACATCTCGCTGGCGGCGGGCCCGACCATGGCACCGCCCGGCACCTCTGGTGCGTCGTCCTTGCGACAATCTGCCGCCTTTACGACCACGGATTCAATCTCGTCAGCGGGACGCGTGACGATCTCGTCGAGACCATTATGAAGAGCCTGCGAGATGGCATCTCGACCGACAGGGGAGAGCAGAGCCAATCTCGGGACATCTACCAGAACAGGCACCGGATCGTCGCGGCGTTCGAAGTCGCCGAGTATGCGTTTCTGGAGGCAATGATCAAGAAGGCGATTCACACAGTCATGACAGCCGCCAAGGTGATCGGCGAAGAAGCTGTGTTCAAGTACCTTCGCCTGATTGGAGCGATCACGTGCCCCGATCCAGATAGGCACCCTGACGTCGTCAAGCACTGCCTGTGGTCTCTCCTGTCCAGGCCGTTCAAGGAGATGCTCGAAGACTCCATCGCGAACGAGATGTGCACATGGTTGCGCAACGCCTACCCTGTGGTTCCCGCTCATTGAGGATGCAACCTCCGTGGCGCGACTCACGAGGTATCAAGGCTTCGACGCTTGGTCAGCCGGGAATGTGGCCCGGTGTGTAGGCATACGTCTACGTCACTCCGAACCTGTGTTGGCGCCTCGCAAATCTGCGAGTCGACTGATGACTCGGCTCGCGAGTGAGTAAATGTCATAGACGTATCGAGTCCGGCTACTTCGAACGCTCGCTCAACGTCTACGGCCGGGAAGGCCAGCCCTGCTACCGCTGTCAGGACAACGGGCTGCTGACCCTGATCCGCCGGGAGCCGTTCATGAACCGGTCCTCGTACCTGTGCCCGGTGTGCCAGCCGAGGCCGCGCAGCAGCCGGAAAGCGTAGAAATCCTGCAGATTCCGCCGCGCAGCGCGTAGATTTGGGGGATAGCCCGCCACCCGTCCGCTGGGACCCTGCCAGAAAGAGCCCATCCGTGCATCTGAAAAGCCTCACGATCCGGGGCTTCAAATCGTTCGCCTCGGCGACGACCTTCGACTTCGAACCCGGGGTGACCGCCGTCGTCGGCCCCAATGGTTCCGGCAAGTCCAATGTCGTGGATGCCCTCGCCTGGGTGATGGGCGAGCAGGGCGCCAAGACCCTGCGCGGCGGAAAAATGGAAGACGTGATCTTCGCCGGCACCAGCGGCCGGCCACCACTGGGCCGGGCGCAGGTTTCGCTGACCATCGACAACGCCGACGGTGCCCTGCCGATCGACTACAGCGAAGTCACCATCTCCCGGACGCTGTTCCGCACCGGCGGCAGCGAGTATGCGATTAACGGCGAGAGCGCCCGGCTGCTGGACATCCAGGAGTTGCTCTCCGACTCCGGTCTGGGCCGGGAAATGCACGTGATCGTGGGCCAAGGCCAACTCGACAAGGTTTTGCATGCGACTCCGGAGGACCGCCGCGGCTTCATCGAAGAAGCCGCCGGAATCCTCAAGCACCGGCGGCGCAAGGAAAAGACCCTGCGCAAACTCGAAGCGATGCAGGCGAACCTGACCAGGCTGGGCGATCTGACCACGGAAATCCGGCGGCAGCTGACACCGCTGGGCAAGCAAGCCGAAGTCGCCCGCCGGGCGCAAAGCGTGCAATTCGACGTACGGGATGCCCGGGCCCGGCTGCTCGCCGACGATCTGGTCCAACTCAGGGGTTCGCTGGAGCAGGAAGTCGCCGACGAAACCGCCTTGAAGGCCCGCCGCGCCGAAGTCGAGGCGATTCTGGAATCCGGGCGGCAGCGGCAGGCCGAACTCGAGCAGCTCGCGGCGCAGGCCACGCCGTTGCTCAACGCTGCCCGGGACACCTGGTACCAGCTCTCCTCGCAACGCGAGCGGCTCCGGTCGTTGGGAAACCTGGCCGCGGAGCGGCGCCGGCTGTTGGGCAGTGCCGACGTCGCGGTGGATTCCGGCCGGGATCCGGAACGGCTGGAGAAGCAGGCCGCGGCGGTCCGCGCCGAACAAGCGGAGTTGGAACGCGCCCTGGCGGACAGCCGGAGCGCGTTGGAGACCGCGATCGGCAGCCGGAGCGAAGCCGAAGCGGCGGCCCGGGCCGAAGAGCAGCGGCTGACCGCGATTCTGCGCGCCACGGCGGATCGGCGCGAGGGCCTGGCCAAACTCGCCGGCCAGGTGGGTGCGGCGCGATCCCGGGTCGAAGCCGCCGAAGCCGAGTTGGGCCGGTTGCGCGAGACCGAAACCGCGGGCGAGCAGCGCCGGCTGGCGGCGCAACAGGAATTCACCGCGCTGGAATCGCAGATCGCCGGAGTGGAAGAGGGCGAAGAGTCGCTCGACGCCGACTACGAGGACGCCAGCGAGGCGTTGGCCGCTCTGGACGAGCAGATCGAAACTCTGAAGCAGGCCAAGCAGGACGCGGAACGGGAACGGGATTCCTGGGTGGCCCGGCGGGACGCGCTCCGGGTTGGTCTGGAACGCAAAGACGGCACTGAGCAGTTGCTGTCGGCTTCACGGGCCGGCGTGCTGGGCCCGGTCTCCAGTTTGATCACGGTGGCTGCCGGATACGAGACCGCGATCGCGGCAGCCTTGGGCCCGCTGGCCGATGCGGTGGCCGTGGCCGGGCTGTTGGCCGCAGTGGAGACCCTGGATTGGGCCAAAGCGGACGACGTCGGGCGCTTGGAACTGCTGCTGGCCGCCCCGGCGGCAGGCAAGTCCAAAGCCGCAAATCCGGCAGGCAAAGCGGCCAGAACGGCTGCCGCAGCCCTGGACTCGGCCAAAGCCGCCGTCGATGTGGTCACCGCCGAGCCGGGGATCGCCGAGCCGATTGCGGCGGCCCTGGCCGAGGTGGTTCTCGTGGCGGATTTGGCCCAGGCCCGCGGCGTGATCGAGCAGGATGCCGGCCTGACCGCAGTGACCCAGGCCGGCGAGGTGTTCACCGCCTTCGCGGCGCGGGGCGGGTCGGCGTCGGCGCCGTCGCAGCTGGAACTGCTGGCCGCCGTGGACGAGGCGGAACAGCGGATCGCGGTGTTGACCGCGGAGGCCGAACGCCATACCTTCGAACTCGCCGGTGCCGGCTCCCGGCGACTCGAAGCTGCTGCGGCCAGCGATGCGGCCTTGGAACGATTGCACGAATCCGATGCCCGGATGGCCGCGGTCGCGGAACGGCTCGGACACCTCGGCACCACCTTGCGCTCCGCGGTAGGGGAGAGCGAGCGGATTGCGAAAGCCACGGAGACCGCGAAGCAGAGCATCGAACGGGAACAGGCCGCACTGGTGGAGATTTCCGCCCGATTGCAGGCGGCGCAGGACACGCCCGCGGACGAGGAACCGTCCACCGAGCTGCGCGACGAACTGGCCGCGGCCGCAGTGGCAGCCCGTTCCGCCGAAATGGAAGCCAGGCTCGCGTTGCGCAGCGGCGAGGAACAACTCTCCAGTACCGCGAACCGCGCGGCATCCCTGGAGCGGGCGGCCGCCACGGAACGCCAAGCCCGGGCCCAGGCGGCCGAGCGGGCGAAACTGCGGCAGTTCCAAGCCCGCAAAGCCGCAGCGGTGGCCAGCGCGGTCGGCATTGCGATCCACTACGCCGACGTCTCCGTGGACTTGGCCGGCCGGGAACGCGACGCCGCCGAAGAGCTGCGCGCCAGCCGGGACGCTGAGCTGTCCCGGGTCCGGGCGGACAATGAGGCAGCAGCGGCCGAGCTGGCCGAATTGACCGATACCGTGCACCGGGACGAACTTGCCCGTACCCAGCAGCGGTTGCGGATCGAAGCCCTGGAGAACCGTTCGATCGAAGAGCTGGGGCTCACCGCCGAGCATTTGGTGACCGAGTACGGTCCGGACACGCTGGTGCCTCTGGGTCCGGGGGAGGTCACGGACAAATGGGCGGCGCTCCGGGTCCCGGTGGACGAGGACGGCAACGCGATCCGGGAAGGGATCCCGTTCGTCCGCGAAGAGCAGGAGAAGCGGTTGCGGCGGGCGGAACGCGACCTGTCCGCCCTCGGCAAGGTCAACCCGCTGGCCCTGGAAGAATTCGCCGCCTTGGAGGAGCGCCACCAGTTCCTGGCTAGCCAATTGGAGGATCTCAAGTCCAGCCGCAAGGACCTGCTGGACATCATCCGCGAGGTGGATGAGCGGGTGGAACAAGTCTTCACCGCTGCTTATGCCGATACCGCGGTGCAATTCGAACGGGTTTTCGGCAGGTTGTTCCCCGGCGGCGAGGGCCGTCTGGTGCTGACCGACCCGGAAGATATGCTGACCACCGGAATCGAAGTCGAAGCCCGGCCGGCCGGCAAGAAGATCAAACGGCTGTCCCTGCTTTCCGGCGGTGAGCGCTCGCTCACCGCGGTGGCTTTGCTGGTGGCGATTTTCAAGGCCCGGCCTTCGCCGTTCTACGTCATGGACGAGGTCGAGGCGGCGCTCGACGACACCAACCTGGGCCGGCTGATCACGATTTTCGAGGAGCTGCGCGAGTCGAGCCAGCTGATCGTGATCACGCACCAGAAACGGACCATGGAAGTCGCCGATGCCTTGTACGGGGTGACCATGCGCGGCGACGGGGTTTCCACGGTGATCAGTCAGCGGTTGACCGCCGAAGTCTGAGCAGCACTTTCCATTCAGGACCTTTGTTGCACCGGAGTACCGGAAGCAGCTCTCACTAGCCACCTCCGGCACTCCGGTCAGATCAAATGTTGTTGTTGGAAGCCCGGCTCGGTCAGAGCACCGTGATGCTGACCGTCGGATCCACCGGGATGTTGGTATTGCTGCCGTGCCCGGTGATCACAGCGGTTCCGGTCGGGTAGTCGGCGGGCACGGTCAGGTCCACCGGCTCGATCGTGCCGGAGGCATCGGCTTCGGTGCTCACGGTGGTTGCAGGTTGGCCGTTGGCGGCCGCCAGAGTGAGCGTGACGATGTCATTGGGTGCGAACCCGGTGCCGGACAATGTGGTCGTCCCGCCCCGGGGCACACTGGCCGGTGCTGCCGAAATGACCGGTTTGTAGACCGGAGTCACGGTGCCGAGCACCGTGGAGTTGGCCAGGTTCACCGTTGCCAGCTGCACTCCCGGCAGACCCAGACCGATCTGCAGGGCCCGCACGGTGAACGGCTGGTTCGGTGTGGGCGTGGTCGGCTGGACGTTGACATGGATGGAAGCGATCTGGTCCAACAGGTTCACCACCGGCTGCACCACGTTCACGGTCAAACCGTCGATCACCGATTGCAGGCCGCCCAGCACGGTGCCGAGCAAATTCCCCTTGAGCAACTCCAGGGCCGGTTTCAAGGTCCCGGAAACCAAACCGCCCACGGCGCCGAGCACGAAGCCGAGCAGCGGGTTGTTGCTGGTGATCAGCGGCTTGCCGTCCAGGATCCCCTGGAAGGAGACATCGGCATTCAAACTGATGCCCAGGGCGGAAACATTGCCGATGATCCGGGTCTGCGCGAACAGCGTGTTGACGGCGTGCTGCACGGTCGAGTTGACCACGCCGATCAGCGTTTGGGTGAGCGCGGTCGTGATCGCCGCACCGACCAACGGGCCGCTCAGGGCCGGGCTGTTCGGCGGCAGGTCATTCAGGTCGATCGAGGGGTTGTTGCTGGAGAGGATCTTCTTGACGTCGATCACGACCTCGCCGGTGGCCAGGTTCACCGTGATTCCGCGGTCGATGCCGCCGGTCAACGGGCCGGTCGGCAGCAATTGGCCGAGGTCCGCGGGCAGCTGGACGTCCAGGTTCACCGAGACCAGGCCCAGCAGATCGATTTTGAGCGCTTTGACCAGGTTCTGGATCCCGGTCAGCAGGTCCTTGACCGGGCCGCCGAGCAATCCCGACTTGACTCCGGTGTAGAGGTTGCCGACCAGGGGGCTGGTCACCTGGGCTTTCAGCCCGTCGACCAGATACTTGCTCTTGACCGTACCGGAAATCTGCTCGGCATAGGAGGCCAATGCACCGGTCTCGATCCGGGCCTTGGACAGCACCGAGGTGGCGACCGGGCCGATGGCGTTCAGGATCGGACCGAGGTCCACATGGGCGTCAGCGACGCCGGTGGTCCCGGCCGGCGGCGGGTTGATCCCGATGCCGCCTTGGTTCCCGGCCGCACCGGCCGCTGCTTTGGCATCGCCGTTCGGTTCGGCCTGGGAGTATTGCGACACGGCGCCGAGCTGGATGATGCCGGTGTTGCCGAACAAGTTGAGGTTGTTCAGCAGCGGGCCGAGTTTGATCGGCAGCGCATTGAGCAACTCGGCGTCGATCTTGTTGTTGGCGCCGTACGGGCCGGGGCCGTTCGGATGGTTCGCGAAGGAACCGTAAATGGAAGCAATGGTATCCAAATCGAAACCGAGGACCTGGCCGCTGAGGAATTTTCCCTGGCTTTCCGAAATGGTATTCGCCGCGTGTGCCGGGGTAATCGGCAAAACGACCAATGCGGCGGCCGCCACGGTTGCCACGGACCCGCTGAACCACTTTTTCCCACTGGATTTTGTTCTGTGTCTTGAACTGAGGAATGGCAAAGTTATTCCCTTCAATTGTTTTCTGAATTTTGACCGACTCGGTCAATTCCAGTTTTTCATCCGCGGACAGCGAGTCCCATATCCAGCCGGGTAGGACCGCGCCGCCGAACGGTCATCGTTGGACAGGGTCGCCGGGGAACTGTCGGGATATCCGGTTCGAAGGCCGCCGAATCGCCTTGGAGCGGCACCGATCAGCTAATCGGAATGGCCGATCAGGGCTGGTTTTCGGCCGGGGGAAGCGCTATAGGCGGACTCCGCAGATGGTCGGCCGCCGGTTGCCGGGTGGATCACGGCATCCGGTTGCCGGGCGCCACGGCGTGCCGGAGTCCGCCGGAGGCCCGTTCGACACGGTGCGGCAGGGTTGCTGCACCGGCGCCGTCGGGAAAGCGAGCGGTGGGTCGAGTGGCCGACCCGGCGTCGGCCGGGGTGACTTTTTGCCGTGGATGACCGTTCAATGCGGCGCTCGGCTGCCAAAGGCGCAGCCACTTCTCAGAGATTCGCCAGGTACTCGGGGTAAGCATACCTAGTTGGATAACGAAGGCTAGTCGAATGGACACCTGGGAACCCTTGCGCTAACTGTTAGTCTCGACTCATTACGAGTTCATAACCATCCGGTGAAACGGATGAATTAGCCAGTAGGCTTAGTGATGATCAATCTGTCGGCATTGGGGCTGAGTGGTAAGGAGGGGTCGTGAGTCTTCAAGCAGCCCCTAAAGTCATGCAAGCACGGGCAAAAGCAACTCCGGTTTCGACGGAGGCGCTTACTGAGACTGGGCCGATCAAGGTCCATATAGCCGGTGGTGACTTTTTGACCAGGCTCGGTCTGGCCCAATTGTTTGCAACTGCCGGGTTCATCGAAGTCAGCGGAATTAGCCGTACCGAAACCGAAGCGATTCGCCGGGTCCAAAATGACCATCCGGATATCGCTGTGGTGGACACGGAAATCGGTGTCGAGGCCTGTGCCGCAATATTGCGGGCGATCAAGCTCTCCGGGTCCCGGACCAAAGTGGTGGTGTTGTCTTCGGTGGAAGCTCTGGACAGCATGGACGCGATGATCGAGGCCGGTGCCAGCAGTTTCCTGGACAAACGCTCAATGCTCGAAGACATCGCGTCGATCGTCCGGATCGTCAGCGCCGGTGGTGTGGTCTTTGCCTCCAAGCCGCAACTGAGCCGGACCGCAGCGACCCGTCGTTTGGGCAATCCGCAATTCGAACGGTTCCAAACGCTGAACATCCGGGACCGCAGAATCGTCCGGGCCATCGCCAACGGCCTGACCAATGCGCAGATCGGGCACCTGCTGCACATCAGCGAGGCTACCGTGAAAGCACACCTGGCGCAGATCATGCGCAGCGTAGGCATCGACAACCGAGTTCAACTGGCGGTCGCGGCGGATAACGCCGGAGTGCTCGAAGAGGAAGAAACCGAGGGTTCCTAGCCAGGTCCAGCCGACTCCGGGCCTATGAGAAGCTAGATGCGTGAATGACATCTGGCTTCTGATTCTGTATATCGTCGTGGGCTTGGCCGTGATCGGCTCGCTGCTCGCGGTCTTCATCAAGACCTCGCGCAGCCGTGGCAATTATTCCGGACCGCGGGACGCCAACGACCCGGCGCCCGGTGCGGCGCCGGGCGCGGATGCCGGAGGCGCAGTGGATCTCGCCGAGCGGCCGGTGGTGCTCGATGTCCCGGATGAAGGCCTGGTAGTCCTGCCCGGAGGCGACGCGCCGGTCCTGGAACAACCGGAACCGGCAGCCGGCCGCTTGCAGCGTTTGCGGGCCAGGCTCTCGAAGTCGAACAATGCCCTGGGCAAGGGACTGCTGGCGCTGCTCGCCAGCGACAAGATCGATGAAGCCGTCTGGGAAGAGATCGAAGAAACCCTGCTGTTGGCGGACATCGGCACCGAACCGAGCCTTGAGCTGGTCGAAATCCTGCGCGAACGCGTCAAGATCATGGGCAGCCGGAAACCGGATGAAGTCCGCGCGATGTTGCGCGAAGAACTGGTGAAGTTGGTGGATCCCGGGATGGACCGGTCGCTGGCCGTCTCCCGGCAGGGCGAACTCCCGGCGATCGTCCTGGTTGTCGGCGTCAACGGTGTCGGCAAAACCACCACGGTGGGCAAGCTGGCCCGCGTGCTGGTCGCCGAGGACAAAGACGTCCTGCTCGGCGCTGCGGACACGTTCCGGGCCGCCGCAGCGGAACAGCTCGCCACTTGGGGCGCCCGGGTAGGCGTCCCGACGATCAAGTCCGACGTGGACGGGGCGGATCCGGCATCGGTAGCCTTCGAAGCGGTGAAAACCGGAATCGAGCAGGAAGTCGACGTCGTGATGGTGGACACCGCGGGCCGGCTGCAGAACAAAGTCGGCCTGATGGACGAGCTCGGCAAGGTCAAACGGGTCATCGAGAAGCTCGCTGCGGTCGGCGAGGTGCTGCTGGTCCTGGACGCCACGACCGGGCAGAACGGGCTCAACCAGGCCAAAGTGTTCGCCGAGGTCGTGGACATCACCGGAATCGTGTTGACCAAGCTCGACGGCACCGCCAAGGGCGGCATCGTGGTCGCGATCCAGAAGAGCCTGGGGGTCCCGGTTAAGCTGGTCGGCTTGGGCGAGGGGGCCGACGACCTGGCACCGTTCGACGTCGAGCAATTCGTGGACGCGATCCTGAACTGAGCCTGGCAACAGCCGGTGAATTTACCTGGCCGAAACATGGGCGTGACTCAGCATTTACGCTCGGTCCGGGCTTGTAACCTGCGCGCAATCTAGAACGTGCCGAGCCGAAACACGCTTTCGCGAGACTCGTTTGCAACAGTGGCGCCGCCTTCGTGCGGCGTAGGCAATCACTGACGCATCGGACGGGAAAGTGGGGCTGACGTATCCATGAACGCAGGGGATACCGCGTGGGTGCTGGTTTCGGCAGCGCTTGTGCTTTTGATGACACCCGGATTGGCGTTCTTCTACGGGGGGATGACGCGATCCAAAGGTGTTTTGAACATGATGATG
Organism: Arthrobacter russicus; assembly: GCF_031454135.1. Lineage (NCBI taxonomy): Bacteria > Bacillati > Actinomycetota > Actinomycetes > Micrococcales > Micrococcaceae > Arthrobacter > Arthrobacter russicus. Next base: position 506,148 of record NZ_JAVDQF010000001.1, on the reverse strand, counting down.
ATGAGCTTCGGGGCGATCGCCCTGGTCGCTGTGCTCTGGGTGCTGTTCGGCTATTCGGCGGCCTTCGGCACCGACCTGGCTGGCGGTCTGCTGGGCAATCCCTTTGAGAAGTTCGGACTCAACGGAGTTCTGGAGACCGGAGAGAACGCGCCATTAGTGGGCACGATTCCGGAGATCGCCTTCGTCGGATTCCAAGCGGTGTTCGCGATCATCACGGTTGCGCTGATTTCCGGAGCGATTGCGGATCGCGCGAAATTCGGCGCCTGGATGCTGTTTGCCGGGATTTGGGTCACCGTGGTCTATTTCCCGGTGGCGCACTGGGTCTTCGACTTCAACGAGGACGCCAACGGCAATCCGATCGGCGGCTGGATCGGCCAAGGCCTGGGAGCTATCGACTTCGCCGGTGGTACCGCGGTGCACATCAATGCCGGCGCTGCGGCACTGGCTCTGGCGCTGGTCTTGGGTAAGCGCTTGGGCTTCGGCAAGGATCCGAGCCACCGACCGCACAATCTGCCCTTCGTGATGTTGGGCGCCGGATTGCTCTGGTTCGGCTGGTTCGGCTTCAATGCCGGTTCGGCGCTGGCCGCTAACGCCACCGCCGGGTACGCCTGGATCAACACTTTGGCCGCCCCGGCGGCTGCGACCCTGGGCTGGCTGATCGTGGAGAAGCTGCGCGATGGGCACGCGACCTCGCTGGGTGCCGCCTCCGGTGCGGTGGCCGGGCTGGTCGCGATCACCCCGGCTGCGGTGGCGATCACTCCGGCCTGGTCGATTGGCCTCGGCTTGCTCGCCGGTGCGGTCTGTGCTTTGGCGGTCGGATTGAAATACAAACTCGGCTATGACGACTCGCTCGACGTGGTCGGCGTGCACCTGGTCGGCGGTTTGATCGGAACCCTGTTCATCGGGTTCGCTGCGAACCCGGAATCGCCGGCGGGCGGCACCGGGCTGTTCTACGGCGGTGGATTGGAATTGCTCGGCAAGCAAGCGATCAGCTCACTCGCGGTGATGCTCTATTCATTCGTGGTGGCCTTCATCGTCGGCTGGATCATCAACAAGACCATGGGCTTCCGGGTTTCCGAAGAGCACGAGGTCACCGGCATCGATGTCTCGGTGCACGCTGAATCCGCCTACGAGTTCGGTGGGCGGGTGGGCAGTGCATTCCACCCGCTGGCGGAAGCAGTGCGCTCCCGGCAGACGGAACCAGCACCTGCGGAAAAGCCGGACGGAAAACCAGAGGGACCAGGCGACGGGAAGATTAGGGTGGAAGCATGAAACTCATTACGGCGATCATCCGCCCGGAGAAGTTCGACGACGTTCGCGGGGCCTTGGAGAGTTACGGAGTCCAAGGACTAACCGTGAGCGCGGCCAACGGGTACGGCCGGCAACGTGGGCATACCGAGGTCTACCGTGGCGCCGAATACGTGGTCGACCTCTTGCCCAAAGTCCGGATCGAAGTCTTGGCCACCGACGAGCAAGTGGACGACATCGTGGACGTGATCATCTCCAGCTCGAACACCGGACGGGCCGGCGACGGGAAGGTCTGGACCGTGGACGTCCATGAAGCGGTCCGGGTGCGCACCGGAGAACGCGGCACTGCGGCAGTCTGAGCCGAGCGCCGTCGTCGTTCCCGCTCTCAGATAGCAAAACGACTTTGGGATAGCCGGATGCGTGTCATCTGGCTATCCCAAAGTCGTTTCACTATCCGATTCAGTCGTTTCACTGTCCCGATTCAGCGGATCCGGGTTGCCGAGTGGTCGTTGCTCGTAGGCCAATCGGCCGGGCCGGAGCTGCCCGCCGGGTACTCTTCCATCGGGACCTTCCCGGCGTGCCAGGCGTCGAGGGTAGGCTCGACGATTTGCCAGCAGAGTTCTGCGGTGTCGCCGCGCACCGAAAGCAACGGATCGCCGTTGAGCACCCCGTCCAGTACTTCGCCATAGGGCAGCAACGAATCCCCGGCGAGCTCTGCCTCGAGCCGTACCCGGTTCAGGGTGAACAAATCGCCCGGGCCATTGACGTCCAGATCGAGCTGCAAGGTGTCCGGACCGAAGCCGATGTGCAGTTTGGTCGGTGAATCGGTGCCGCGGAACCCTGTGGGCAAATGCGGAACCGACTTGTAGGTGATCACCGCTTCTTTGCGGGACCGGCCCAGCGATTTCCCGGAGCGCAGGATGAACGGCACGCCGGCCCAACGCCAGTTGGCAATCGAGACTTCGACCTCGGCCAAGGTTTCGGTGTTGTTCTTGGCCTCGACGCCGGCTTCGGCCAGGTAATCCGGCACCTTCCGTCGACCGATTTTTCCCGCGGTGTAGCGGGCCCGGCGGCTCTTGGCCGGGGCGGCGGTGCTGGCGCGCAGCACTGTGGCGATCCCGTCGCGGACGTCCTGCTCGCCCAGCGTGGCGGGCGGTTCCATGGCCACCAGTGCCATGATCTGCAGCAGATGGCTCTGGATCATGTCGCGCAGCGCTCCGGCCCGGTCGTAATAACCGGCGCGGTTCTCCAAGGTCAGGTCTTCGTCGAAGATGATTTCGACTTGCTGGATGTGGTCGGAATTCCAGAGCGGTTCGAGCAGCCGATTGGCGAAGCGCAGACCGAGGATGTTGAAGACCGTGGACTTGCCGAGGAAATGGTCTACCCGGTGGATGTGCGATTCCGGGACCAAAGCGGCGAGGGTTGCATTGAGTTGATGCGCCGAAGCGGCCGACGAGCCGAATGGTTTCTCCATCACGAGCCTGGTTCCGGCTGGCAGGTCGGCCGCGGTCAGGAGCTCGCAGGCGCGCTGGCTGACCGCCGGCGGCAAGGCGAAGTAGATCGCGACCGGGCCGGTCAAGCTGGCCAGCAGTGCGGCCAGTTCGCCCTCGGCGGTCACGTCCAGCTGGTGGTAAGCGGTGGTCTTGGCCACCTTCGCGAGTGCGGCCCGGCCGCTGGCGTTGCAGCCCTCGGCTGCAGCCCCGAAGACCCGGTCGACCCGTTGCTGCCAACTCTCTTGAGGGTTTTGGCTGCCGCCGGCGCCGATCAGGGTCAGTCCCTTGGCCCGGCCGGCCGCGATCAGGCGGGCGACACCAGGCAGCAGAAGCCTGCCGGTGAGGTCGCCCGAGGCGCCTAGAATGAGAAGCGTCCGGATGGTCGAGTGCTGGCTGTCCTGTACTTTTTGGCTCACCGACCCAGCATGTCATTTTCTGCTCCGGATTGGCAGGGATCGTTCTTCCCGGCCGGTTCGTTGGGCTTGGTATCCTTGGTAGTTGGTCCGACCAAAGTTTCAGATTTCTTTAGCCCCTTGTCGAAAGATAACCTCTGGTGTTCAATTCTCTCTCTGACCGGTTAGCCGCGACTTTCAAGAATCTGCGCGGCAAAGGCCGGCTTTCCGAGGCTGATGTCGATGCGACGGTGCGCGAGATCCGCCGTGCCCTGCTCGACGCCGACGTCGCTGTGCCAGTGGTGCGCGAATTCACCGGCAAAGTCCGGGAGCGTGCCCTCGGTGCCGAGGTCAATGCCGCGCTGAATCCAGCGCAGCAGATCGTCAAGATCGTCAACGAGGAACTGGTGGAGATCCTCGGCGGGCAGACCCGGCGGATCCGCTTGGCGAAGAACCCGCCGACCGTGATCATGCTGGCCGGCCTGCAGGGTGCCGGCAAGACCACGCTGGCGGGCAAGCTTTCCAAATGGCTCAAGGGCCAGGGGCATTCGCCGTTGCTGGTGGCGGCGGATTTGCAGCGGCCGAACGCGGTCAAGCAGCTCCAGGTCAATGGCGAGCGGGCCGGGGTCCCGGTGTTCGCGCCGGATCCCGGAGTCTCCTCCGAGTTCGAAGCTGCGACCGGTGATCCGGTGGCGGTAGCCCAGGCCGGCCTCGCCGAGGCGCGCAGCAAGCTGCACGACGTCGTGATCGTCGATACGGCCGGCCGCCTCGGCGTCGACGCGGAATTGATGCAGCAGGCTGCGGACATCCGGGCTGCGATCTCGCCGGACGAAGTGCTCTTCGTGATCGATGCGATGATCGGCCAGGATGCCGTGGCCACCGCTCAGGCCTTCGACGAGGGCGTGAACTTCACCGGCATCGTGCTCTCCAAGCTCGACGGCGATGCCCGCGGCGGTGCGGCGCTTTCCGTGGCCACGGTCACCGGAAAACCGGTGATGTTCGCCTCGACCGGTGAATCCTTGGACGATTTCGAGGTCTTCCACCCGGACCGGATGGCTTCGCGGATCCTGGACATGGGCGATGTGCTCACGCTCATCGAGCAGGCCGAAAAGAACTGGGACAAGGACGAAGCCGCCCGGATGGCGAAGAAGTTCGCCGACCAGGAAGACTTCACGCTGGAAGACTTCCTGGCCCAGATGAACCAGATCCGCAACATGGGCTCGATGAAGAAGATGCTCATGATGATGCCGGGTGCGCAGAATATTCGCCAGCAGCTTGAGCAATTCGATGAGCGGGAAATCGATCGCGTCGAAGCGATCGTCCGCTCGATGACGCCGCACGAGCGCGTTGCGCCGAAGATCATCAACGGCTCGCGCCGGGCGCGCATCGCCCGGGGCTCGGGGGTGCACGTCTCCGAGGTCAACGGCCTGCTGGAACGCTTCGGCCAGGCGCAGAAGATGATGAAGAAGATGGCTTCCGGCGGCGGCATTCCCGGAATGCCGGGGATGCCCGGCCCTGGCGGGTTCGGCGGCGCCCGCAAGAGCGGCAAAAATGCGCCGAAGAAAAAAGCCCGCTCCGGGAACCCGGCTAAGGCCGCGCAGCAGCTGCGCGAGGCCGAGGAGAAACGCGCCGGGAAGAATGCCGCAGCCCCCACTGGCGCAGCCTTCGGTGCGCAGAACCAGGATTTCGATCCTTCGGCGATGAATCTTCCCAAGGGCTTCGAGAAGTTCCTCGGCAAATAAGGACAGGCTGATCCAGGCTTTTGGCTGTCTCCCTTAGTTCATCCGGTTCGGTTGGTTCCTCCGGCCGAGTTGTCTTCGTCCACGGTAGTGGCGCCTTCGGTGCTGCCGCCTGGCCGGTCCAACACGTGCTGGCCGGAAGCTTCGACTGCCTCTTTGTGCGCAGAACCGGCTTCGATCCAGTCGCCGAGCCGGTGCCTTCTGACTTCGCTGCCGACGCGCAGATCATCATCGACAACTTGCAACTGGACGGTCGCCATGGCGGTCAAGTGGTCGCCCACGCCCAGGGCGCGGTTGCCGCCATGATGGCCGCGGTGCAGCGTCCGGATCTGGTGCATTCATTGCTGTTATGCGAGCCTGCATGTTTATCGCTGACCAAGGATTTACCTGCTACTGCCGCCCATATCAAGCTCATGCAGCCGGTCTTCGATCTGCGCAACGAGCTGGACGACGTCGAGTATTACCGGCAGTTTTCGCAGCTTGCGTTCGGCGAGGCGGCGCGGAAGCTGGATCCTGATGACGCTGAGGCGTTGCGCACTGCGCGTCGGCTTCGGCTGCAAGCGCCGGCCTGGGAAGCGCCCCTCGACATAGTTCCAGGCGTGCCGACCATGGTGCTCACCGGAGGTTGGGAGCCCATGTACGAAGAGGTCGCCGAGTATCTGGCGAGTACCGGCGCGCGCCACCTCATAGTCGGCGGCGGCCATCGTCCGCAAGATACTGAGTCGGGTCAAGCTGCGATCAAGGAGTTCTTGGCCAATAGCCAGAAATAGCCGCCGAGCGTAGGCGCTCGCGCGGATATCTTTGTCAGGAGGCGTCAGATCCCGTAAGCCTTTCACTTGGGCGCAGATATGCAGGGTGTTGGGTTCTCTTACCCTGCATATCTGCGCCCAAGTGGCGAGATTTAGCAGGGTTGCCAGCCAGATCGAACCAGCGCGGCACGGACTTTGGCGACGGCGTAGGCTCCTTCAGCCTGCAAATCCGCTGCAGTCAGCCGCACTACGGTCCAACCTGCGCGCTGCCAGTCGTCGTCGCGTGCAATGTCCGTAGCCAGCTGCGCGCGGGAGCGGTGGTGATCGCCTTCGTACTGAATCACGATCTTGTATTCGATGTAAGCCAAATCTGCCCATCGAATCGGATGTCCGTCAAAGGGGTCATCGAGCGAATGATTCACGGCGGGTTCCGGCAGGCCGGCGTCGACCAATTGCAGCCGGAGCCTGGTTTCCTGCGGTGAATCCACGCCGGAACGAACTTTTGCCGCGGCCGTTCGGCGCAGCACATTGGCCTGTGCTCGTTCCGGGAGCATTTCGGTAAGCTCGGTCAGGGTGCAGAGCGCCTTACGCTGCTCCCCGAAATCCCGTTGCCGCGACCTGACCAGGAAATCTCCGGCTACCACCAGATCTTCCTCGTTGAGAACCGTAGCCAGGTCGCGCCAAGTGCGTGCCGGCGTGGTGAGCCAGACTCCGTTTTGCAGCGTGACTTCGTCCCGAGTGATTCGTAGCCGGTGGCCGTTGACGCCCTTGCGGCGAGGCGCAGCAGCAGGACGTCTGCGGGCGACGTCGACCTCGGTGCGATTCTCAGCCCAAAACGGCAGCGGGACCCGCCAAAGTTTCGCAGCCGTGAGGTGACTCGCGAAGCAGCCAGGGGCCAAGGCCAGAAGACTGCGGACCAGGGCGGGCAGATCCGGCTCGGCGGTTTTGAGTACTCGAAGACCCCGGCTGGGGATCTCCAAGTCCTGAGCGGTGGAGCGGGACCGGGGGACGCCCAGATTTCTAGCTTGTGCCAGAGTGAAGGCGGGTAGTGGAAGATTTTCCGGAAGCAGCCTGCGTCTCATCGCTCCAGGTTGGAGCGCAACACTGACGTTTTCTTCGACTTGGGCGCAGTTGAGCGGGGTTCTGTGGATAAGCACCCGGCTCAACTGCGCCCAAGTCAGGTCAAGACCGGAATCCTGGTTAGGGTTGGGCTTCCGAGTAGATCTCCTTGCCGGCGGCGACAAACTCCTCGGACTTGGCCCGCAATCCGGCCTGCATCTCCTCGATCGATGCCACCAGCGTCGCCTGTTCCGTAGCGCCGCCGAACTCGGCCCGGATATCTTGGGAAATCCGCATCGAGCAGAACTTCGGCCCGCACATGGAGCAGAAGTGCGCGGTCTTCGCCGGTTCGGCGGGCAAGGTCTCGTCGTGGAAGGCCTCCGCCGTCGCCGGGTCCAGCGAAAGCGAGAATTGGTCCTTCCAGCGGAACTCGAATCGCGCCTTGGACAAGGCGTCGTCGCGCAGATGTGCGCCCGGATGCCCCTTGGCCAAGTCCGCCGCGTGCGCCGCGATCTTGTAGGTGATCACACCGGTCTTCACATCGTCCTTGTTCGGCAGGCCCAAGTGTTCCTTCGGCGTGACGTAGCAGAGCATAGCGGTGCCGTAGCGGGCGATTTCGGTCGCGCCGATCGCCGAGGTGATGTGGTCATAGCCCGGCGCGATGTCGGTCACCAGTGGGCCGAGCGTGTAGAACGGCGCACCTTTGCACAGCTCTTGCTGGCGTTCTACATTCTCCCGGACCAGATGGAACGGAATGTGCCCGGGGCCTTCCACCATCACCTGCACGTCGAATTCCCAGGCCCGGGCGGTCAGCTCGGCCAAAGTATCTAGCTCCGCGAACTGTGCGGCGTCGTTCGCATCCGCGGTGGCACCCGGCCGCAGCCCGTCGCCCAAGGAGAAGGCGACGTCGTACTGGGCGAAGATCTCGCACAGCTCGTCATAGTGCGTGTAGAGGAAGTTTTCCTGATGATGCGCCAAGCACCAGCCGGCCATAATCGAGCCACCGCGCGAAACAATCCCGGTCACCCGATTCGCGGTGAGCGGTACATAACGCAGCAATACCCCGGCGTGAATCGTCATGTAATCCACGCCCTGCTCGCACTGCTCAATCACGGTGTCCCGGAAGATTTCCCAGGTCAGCGCGGAGGCATCACCGTTGACCTTCTCCAGCGCCTGGTAGATCGGCACGGTGCCGATCGGCACGGGGGAGTTGCGGATGATCCACTCGCGCGTGGTGTGAATGTCATCGCCGGTGGAAAGGTCCATCACGGTGTCCGCGCCCCAGCGGGTGGCCCACTGCATTTTGTCGACTTCCTCAGCAATCGACGAGGTCACGGCGGAGTTGCCGATATTGGCATTGATCTTCACCAAAAATGCCTTGCCGATGATCATCGGCTCCGATTCCGGGTGATTGATGTTGTTCGGGATGATTGCCCGGCCGGCCGCGACTTCGGAGCGCACCAGTTCCACCTCGCAGCCCTCGCGCAGCGCGACGAACTGCATTTCCTTGGTCACGACGCCGGCGCGTGCGTAATGCATTTGGGTCACCCGCCGGCCGGGCAGGGCACGCCGAGGTTCCGGCTTGGCGCCCTGCCATTCCGCTGAAGCCGCACCGCGCCGGACCGCTGAGCGGCCGTCGTCGGACAAGTCGCGACGCCGGCCCGGATAGGTTTCCACGTCGCCGCGGGCGGCAACCCACTCAGCGCGCAGCGGCGGCAGACCGCGCACCGGATCGCTGCCAGGTCCTGCGGTGCGATAAGTCACGAAGTCCGGATTGGGCCCCTCCGGCGAATCGTCCAAAGCTATCCGGGTGACCGGGACGCGCAGCTCGCCGGCTTCGAGGAAGCCGAGCGAATGGGCTGGGTGATTGTTGCCGGAATCGTGAATCTGGGCAGCAGACATGATGGTGTTTCCTACTTCCTTCGCCGGAATGACCCGGACAGGTTCGAACGGTCGCAGGCGGTATCGGCCTGATCTCAGCCCTTTGCCAAGGGCACCCGTGTGGATGATCCGAGGTTAGCAGATCCGGCTCGGCGGTGGCCGATCCGGGGGATAGGATCCAGCCATGGAATTTAGTATCCGGACTGCCGAGGAGGCAGACTACCCGCAGCTGCCGGGGATCGAGAGCGCAGCGGACTCGGTGATGGGCCTGTCAAGGCTGCCTGCGGCGAGCAGTGCGGAAGAATACCGCGCCGGATTGCACGTGCTGCTCGCGGAACGGTCGGGCCAGCTATTGGGCCTGGCCAAACTGGACGAGGTCGACGGGCAGGCGCATCTGGAGCAGATCTCGGTGCTGCCGGAAGCCGCGGGGCAGGGGATCGGCAGAGCGTTGATCGAGACGGCCAAGAACTGGGCGCGGACCGCAGGCTACCGCCGGATGACCTTGTGCACCTTTCGCGATGTGCCGTTCAATGCGCCGTTTTACGCGAGATGCGGGTTCCGCGTCGTCGAGCCGGGTACGCCCGGGTTGCGGCAACTGCGCGAGCACGAGCAGGCGCTGGGGCTGGACGCGCTCGGCGCGCGGGTGGCGATGGCCGCGGAATTGCTTTCCGAACAGCCCGCCCGGCGTGCTTGAACCGCTGCGAAGTCCGGCTAGTCTTGACTCAACAGGGGCCCGAACCCAGAGCCCCGGACCACCGGCGGAAGGCCATGCCATGTCCACTAACCAGTTGTTCATCGCAACCCACCACGAAGCCAGCCGCTACGCACGCGACGGCGGGCCGAAGCCCAAGCAGTTGCTCGACCTGGGCGAAGCAACCGATCTCGATCTGGAAGTACTGGGCGAATTGGCGGTCAAGACGGTGCACGCCACGGGCACCGAGACTGCGCTCGGCATGGTCGACGTCGACCTGGACCATCTGATGGTGCTTCCGGATGCCTTGGCCGAGGTCCTCGCCGAATTGCCGACGCTGGAAGACCAGGAAGAAGTTTCCGAACTCGCCGCGGCATGGGCGGCAACCGAAGAATTCGCCACCACGCCGGCCGTCGCCGAGCCCCTTTTGCGCAGCATCGCATCGATGGCGGGCCAGGTGGTCGCAGCCGACGAGGACGCGCGGTTGGCGCTGTATTACATCACCGTGTGAAGTTCGCGCTGCGCGGAACCATCTGGCATAATGAACAGGTACTCGATCCGCATGGCCCCTCTCTCCGTGCGCGCATTGTGTCCTTCAGAACCCTCAGATCGGCCCGCCCCACGGGAGCGTGACACAGGGTTCGACCCGTTTCAGAAACAGGAGTGACCACAAAAGTGGCCGTTAAGATTCGCCTCAAGCGCTTTGGAAAAATGCGCGCACCGTACTACCGCATCGTTGTCGCCGACTCACGCACCAAGCGTGATGGCCGGGCCATCGAAGAGATCGGCAAGTACCACCCGACTGAAGAGCCCTCGTTCATCGAGGTCGATTCCGAGCGGGCGCAGTACTGGCTCTCCGTCGGCGCTCAGCCGTCCGAGCAGGTCGCCCAGATCCTCAAGATCACCGGTGACTGGCAGAAATTCAAGGGCCTCCCGGGCGCCGAAGGTCGGTTGAAGACCAAGGTCGCCAAGGACGCCTTCGTGGCACCGGAGAAGAGCTCGGTGATCACCAAGGAAGCCATCACCCCGAAGAAGAAGGCCGAAGAAGTCGCTGAAGAGCCGGCTGCCGAGGCTGTTGAAGCTGCAGAAACCACTGAGGCAGAGTAACTTGCTGGCCGAGGCTCTGGAGCATTTGGTCCGCGGAATCGTGGACAGCCCGGACGACGTGACTGTCGCGGCGCGCAACAACCGGCGTGGCGAGACCTTGGAAGTCCGGGTCCACCCGGATGACTTGGGCCGGGTCATCGGCCGTCAAGGTCGGACTGCCCGTGCCTTGCGCACCGTGGTGGGAGCCTTGTCCGGTGGCGACCAAGTCCGCGTCGACGTCGTCGACACTGACCGGCGTCGCTGAGCTACCAGGCAACGCAGCACCCCAGATTACAGCTAAGATTGTGGCTCCGGCACGGAATGTGCCGGGGCCCTTTCTTTTCCGCGCTTTCCATCGTTCCAACCCGGGAGAAACATGCAAGTCCACGTCGGCCGAATCGGCAAACCGCACGGCATCCGCGGCGAGGTGACGGTTGAGGTGCTCACCGACGCGCCACAGGACCGGTTCGCTGCGGGCGCCGTCTTCGCGACCGAACCGACCGGTCGGGGGCCCTTGACGGTTGCCACGGCGCGTTGGAACAAAGAGATCCTGCTGCTCGGCTTCGAGGAAGTGCTGGACCGGAACCAAGCCGAGGCATTGCGTGGCACGAGGTTGGTTTTCGACACCGATTCCGAACTGGAAACCGACGACGACGCCTGGTACGAACACGAACTGATCGGCCTCGCCGCTCGGATCGGCTCCGAAGAAGTGGGCAAGGTCGTGGCGCTGACTCCGATGCCCGCGCAGGATCTGCTCGTGATCAAAACTGCCGCCGGTGAAGAAGTCCTGGTCCCGTTCGTCACCGAGATCGTCCCCGAAGTGGATATCGAGGCCGGGTTCATCCGATTGACCCCGCCCGGCGGGCTGTTCGAGGTCAACCGGGACTCCGAGGCCGAACAGCGCGAGGGCACGGAGTAGATGCGCCTCGATGTGATCAGCATCTTCCCGGAGTACTTGGCTCCGCTCGAGCTGAGCCTGATCGGGAAGGCTCGGCAGGACGGCTTGCTGCGGTTGGAAGTGCATAATCTGCGTGATTTCGCCTCGGACCGCCATCGCACGGTAGACGACACGCCGTACGGCGGCGGTGCCGGCATGGTGATGAAGCCGGAGCCCTGGGCGTTGGCCTTGGAGGCGTTGCTCGGGCGCGGTGGCGCCGCTGATCCGGAACCCGGTGCGAAGCCGGTGCTGATCGTGCCGGCGCCGGCCGGCGAAGTCTTCACCCAGCGGATCGCCGAAGAGCTGTCCGCGCAAGACCACTTGGTATTCGCCTGCGGTCGGTACGAAGGCATCGACGAGCGGGTGCTTGACTGGGCTCAAGAGCATTTCACGGTCCGGCCGATGAGCTTGGGCGACTATGTGCTCAACGGCGGTGAAGTGGCGGTCCTGGCGATGGTCGAGGCGATCGCCAGGCTGCTGCCGGGAGTGGTCGGTAATCCGGAATCCCTGGTCGAAGAGTCGCATCAGGACGGTTTGCTCGAATACCCGGTGTACACCAAGCCTTCCTCGTGGCGCGGGGCCGACGTCCCGGAGACGCTGCTCAGCGGGAACCATGCCAAGATCGCCAGGTTCCGCCGGGACCAGCAGCTGCTGCGCACCGCCGCACGCCGGCCGGACCTGCTGCGCGGGCTCGAGGTCTCCGGGTTGAACCGCGCGGACCTCGAGCTGCTGCGCAGCGCCGGTTACCACGTCGTCGACGGCGGGTTGCAGCGGATCGACTTCGATCCGCGGTAATTGGTGCAGCCTGCCCGAATATGGCAGAATTGGTGGTTGTGTTTGCTGAGCGTCTCCTGCTACAGGGGGAGCACGTTCAGAAAGCGAATACTCCGGTCGGCCATCCGTGCCAGATCGGCTAATCCACTCTCCGGCAGCATTGCCCCGGTTCCATCCGGGTGCTTGGTGCCGCGAAGCAAAGTGAATGACCTGTAGCGTTCACCAGGAGTCGCACTATGCACATCCTAGATTCAGTAGACGCAGCCAGCCTGCGCAGCGACGTTCCGGCTTTCCGGGCCGGCGACACCCTCAAGGTGCACGTCAACATCATCGAAGGCAACCGCTCCCGCGTCCAGGTGTTCCAGGGCTTCGTGCTCGGCCGCCAGGGCGATGGCATCCGCGAGACCTTCACGGTCCGCAAGGTCTCCTTCGGCGTTGGCGTGGAGCGTACCTTCCCGGTGCATTCCCCGATCATCGAAAAGATCGAGGTGGTCACCCGCGGTGACGTGCGTCGTGCAAAGCTGTACTACATGCGCGATCTGCGTGGCAAGGCTGCAAAGATCAAGGAAAAGCGCGACAACCTGCCTACCAAGTAGACAGCGGACGCTCGCTTGACCGCACGTACGGAGCGCCGGCCCAGGAAACTGGGTTGGCGCTTTGTTTTGCTCGCCGCCGCGGTGGCTCTGGTGGCCAGCGCCCTGATCCGTGCCCTATGGCTCGAGGTCTACTACATTCCGTCCGGATCGATGGAACCGCAGTTCAGCGCCGGGGACCGCGTTGCGGTTTCCCGCACCGACTACGCCTTCGGCCCGATCAACCGCGGCGACATCGTGGTCTTCGACGGCCGGGGTTCCTTCGACCCGTTGAATTCCGGGCGTGGACCGCTGCTCGACGGCTTGTCCGCGATCGGGCAGTTCCTCGGCCTGGTCGGCAGCGACACAGTGTACGTCAAACGGGTGATCGGGATCGCCGGGGACGAAGTGAAATGCTGTACTGCCGGAGGGCAACTCAGTGTCAACGGCGAGGCCCTCGCGGAGCCCTATCTTTTTCCTGGGGATGCTCCCAGCTCGATGTCCTTTGATGTCATCGTGCCACAGGGTAAGTTGTGGCTGATGGGGGACCATCGTTCGGTTTCCGCTGATTCCCGTTCCTTGCTCGGTGCGCCCGGCGGCGGCCTGATCCCGGTGGGGAAAGTGATCGGTCGTCCCCTCCAGATCCTCTGGCCGCTCGAGCGCTTCGGATCAGTTCCACGGACCTTTATCGGTCCACCTGCCCAGAAAGGCACCCAATAGATGTCGCACCGTACCCCCGGCCCCGCTGATGACTCAATCTCCGAGCCGCCCCGGGAGCCGGGCCAACCAGGACCGGACGCCGCCGAGGGCGCTGGCGAGGCTGCGGGCTTCGACCCGGCTGCTTCGGCCGAAGCCATCGAGTCCAAGCACCCGAAGGACAAGGCCAAGAACACCGGCTTGCTCTCCTGGGTGAAGGAGATCGCGATTGTGATCGTGATCGCCCTGGTGCTCTCCTTCGTGATCAAGACCTTTTTCTTCCGGGCGTATTTCATCCCCTCGGAGTCCATGCAGAACACCCTGCAGGTCGACGATCGGATTTTCGTGAATCTGCTGGTTCCCCGACCGTTCGCGTTGCAGCGCGGCGATGTGGTGGTGTTCAAGGACACCCAGGGGTGGCTCCCGGCAGTTCCGGCCCAGCCGGTCAACTGGTTCAAGGAGTCACTGACCTTCGTGGGCTTGATGCCGGACGAGTCACAACAGCATCTGATCAAACGGGTGATTGGGATGCCTGGCGATCGCGTGGTCTGCTGCGACGCCCAAGGCCAGATCACGGTCAATGGCAAGGGTCTGGTGGAGCCGTATCTCTTCCCCGGCTCGGACAATACCGCCGGGCCCAACGCCAGCTTCGACGTCACGGTGCCGGCCGGCAAGCTCTGGGTCATGGGCGACAACCGCAACCGGTCCGCCGATTCGCGGTTCCACCAGGATTCGGCGAGCCGGGGCTTCGTCGCCGAATCCGACGTCGAAGGCACTGCCTCGGTGATCGCCTGGCCATTGAACCGTTGGGCGGTGCTGGGCAACTACCCGGACACCTTCCGCGATGTCCCGGCACCGTCGTCCGCGCCGGTCAGCAGCCCCGATCCCGTCCCGTCGGGCAACTGAGCCGTGCCGGTGGCTGCGGCACCGACGCTCGCGGTTGAACGCGGGTTGATGGCGCAAGGGCATCGCTTCGTGGCCGGTGCCGACGAAGTGGGCCGCGGCGCGCTTGCCGGTCCGGTGAGCGTGGGTATGGTGGTGATCGACGCCTCGGCGCAGAAGCCGTTGCCGGGGGTCAAGGACTCCAAGCTGCTTTCCGCCGAGGCGCGGGAGAACCTCGTGCCCAAGATCGAAGCATGGGCGGTCGGCCACGCCGTCGGGCATGCCTCGGCTGCGGAAATCGACGCCCTGGGCCTGATGTCGGCCCTGCGGCTCGCCGGAACTCGGGCCTGGGCGGCGCTGCTTGCTGCAGGAGTCCGTGCAGAAGTGGTGATTCTGGACGGCAACCACGATTGGCTCTCGGCGAGCCAGTTGAGCATTTTCGATGCTCCGGGCACGCTCGACGACGGGGTGGACGTCCCGGTCCGGACTTTGGTCAAAGCCGATATGCGGTGTCTGAGCGTGGCGGCGGCGAGCGTGCTCGCGAAAGTGCAGCGGGACGCCATGCTGGTCGCTTTGGATGCGGAGTTCCCGGACTTCGGCTGGAAAATCAACAAGGGATATGCGACCGCCGGGCACCGGGCCGCGATCGATCGCAGCGGACCCAGCGAATGGCATCGCCGGACCTGGCAGCTCGGCAGCAAAGCGAGTCCGGCAGTTGATAGGGCATGATGGTTCAATGAGCGCTGAGGACCTTGAGAACTACGAAACCGATATGGAGTTGCAGCTGTATCGCGAATACCGCGATGTAGTGGGCTTGTTCAGCTATGTGGTGGAGACTGAACGCCGGTTCTACCTGGCGAACCATGTGGATTTGCAAGCCAGATCGGCCGACGGCGAGGTCTACTTCGATCTGAACCTCCAGGACGCCTGGGTCTGGGACGTCTACCGTTCCGCCCGGTTCGTGAAGAACGTCCGGGTGATCACGTTCAAGGACGTCAACGTCGAAGAGCTCAGCAAGAACGACGACTTGGAGCTGCCGAAGGCCCCCGATCTGGGGAATTGAGTTCCGCAACTTTGTTCCGGGGAATGGGAAAGCCCCGGAACATCGGCTCCGGGGCTCCCTTTGATGCGGTGAGTGTGCTTGTAGCCTAACAGGAAAAAAACATACGCGACAGTATGTTTCAATTGGCTGGATCCAGGGGTGTTTCATCGGTCGGCGAAGCATTTTTTCCGGATTGCTCTGCACCTCGGGTTATCCACATTCAGCCGGATTTTCCGGATTTTCAGACCATCTTCCCGACCGGCCGGCGATGCTGGGAGGGTGCGGACGAAAATTGAGTTGGGCAAGCTCGGCGAGGCTCTCGCCTCGGACTACCTCGAACGGCGTGGGTTCACCGTCGTCGACGTGAATTGGCGCTGCAGCCGGGGGGAAATCGACCTGGTCGCCTTCGACGGCGAGATCTTGGTCATCGCCGAGGTGAAAACCCGGCGCAGCCTCGCCTACGGCCATCCCTTCGAAGCCATCAACAAAGCCAAGCTGGACCGCTTGCGGACCTTGTCCGTGCTGTGGGCCAGACATCATGGCTACCTCGGCAGGGCGTTGCGGATCGATGCAGTGGCGGTTCTGGCACCGCGCAGCGGGGAGCCGACGGTGGAACACCTGCGGGGGATCGGATGACGCTGGGGCGCACCTACAGCGTGGCGCTGGTCGGACTGAACGGCCACCTGGTGGAGGTCGAGGCCGATATCGGGCAGACGTTGCCGGCTTTCCAGCTGCTGGGCTTGCCGGACGCTTCGTTGGTCGAAGCCAAAGAACGGATCCGTGCGGCGGCGCACAATTCCGGGATCCCGTTGAGCCGGCGCAAGATCACGGTCAACCTGCTTCCGGCCTCATTGCCGAAACGCGGCAGCTCCTTCGACTTGGCAATCGTGATGGCGACGCTCCGGGCAGCCGGCGATGTCCAGGAGACCGGAAGCATGGTTTTCCTGGCCGAGCTCGGCCTGGACGGGAGGCTGCGCCCGATCCGGGGGATTCTGCCGGCGGTCCTGGCCGCGGTGCGTGCCGGGCACCCGAGGATCGTTGTGGCCCGGGCCAATGTGCCCGAGGCGGGTCTGGTCCCCGGAGCGGAGGTCGAGGGTTTTTCCAGTTTGGCCGAGGTGGCGTTGCGCTTCGGTGCGGACCCTGCGGAACTGCAATTGGCCACCATGCCGGAAGTGGACGTTGCCGGCGTCGCGGAGCACGATGCCCCGCTCCTGGACCTGGCGGATGTGGCCGGACAAGCCGAAGCCCGGGCGGCCTTGGAGGTGGCTGCTGCGGGACGGCACCATGTGCTGCTGGTGGGTCCGCCCGGGGCCGGAAAAACCATGCTGGCTGAGCGGTTGCCGGGATTGTTGCCGGACTTGGACGATGGCCAGGCGATGGAGGTCACGGCAATCCACTCCTTGGGCGGGCTCGGGGAAAGCCGTACCCGGCTGCTCCGGCGGCCGCCCTTCGAAAGTCCGCACCACACCGCGAGCATGGCGTCGATCGTCGGTGGCGGCTCCGGGATGCCCCGTCCCGGGGCCGCGTCGCGGGCGCACCGAGGAGTGTTGTTTCTGGATGAGGCGCCGGAGTACGACCGAAGGGTCCTCGATGCATTGCGGCAGCCTCTGGAGAGCGGCGAACTGGTGATTCACCGTTCCGCCGGGGTGGCGGCGTATCCGGCCCGATTCCAGCTGATGCTCGCGGCGAATCCGTGCCCTTGCGGCAATTCCGCCGGAAAGGCGCTGGACTGCAGTTGCACCCCGATTGCCCGGCGGCGCTACTTCGGGAAGCTCTCCGGACCGTTGCTGGACCGGGTCGACATCCAAATGAGCGTGCCACGGCTTTCCCTGGCGGAATTGGCTGTGGGGCCCTCGGGGGAGCCGACCGCTATGGTGGCTTGCCGGGTACTGGCCGCGCGGCGCCGGGCATCGGCCAGGCTGCATCAGTTCGGGATCGGCTTCAATTCCGAAGCCACCGGGCAGTTGCTCCGCGGTCCATTGCGCCTGCCGGGTCCGGTGACCAGGTTGGTCGACCAGGCGCTGGACCGCGGAGCATTGACCGCCCGCGGTTATGACCGGGTGCTTCGGTTAGCGTGGACCTTGGCGGATCTGGCGGAACTAGCTGCTCCCGGGCCGGACCAGATAGGACAAGCTTTGAACATGCGCAGCCGGGGGATGGCCCGATGAATCCGGAGGATGTGCGGTTGGCCCGCGCAGCCTTGACCAGGCTGATGGAGCCGTCGGATCTGCCGGGGATGGCGATGATCAGGGTGCTCGGTGCATGGGAATCGATGCGGGTGATCGCCGGGCACGTCCGAATCGGCGCGAGCCGGGAAGCTGCGGTAGCCGAGCTGCTGAGCTCTGAAGCCGGTATCCGGTGGGGCGGCTTGGCGGAAGCTCTGGACCGATGGCGGCCACGGTTGCCGGATCTGGCGCCCGGGCGCGACTTGCGGGTGATCCGGCGGTTGGGCGGAGGACTGCTCATCCCGGAAGATCCGGATTGGCCGGCTGGAGTGGATGATCTGGGATTGGCGGCACCGGTCGGGTTGTGGTTCCGCGGCCCTGCGCGCTTGCCCCGGTTCCAGGACTGCATTTCGGTCGTCGGCGCCCGGGACAGCAGCGAGTACGGGGAATCGGTGACCGCAGCGATCTGCCACCGTCTCGCCGCCCAGGGGAAAACTGTGCTTTCCGGCGGTGCCTACGGAATCGATGCGGCCGCACACCGCGCGGCGCTCAGCGGCGCGGGGCCGAGGGAGCCCGGCGGCGCGGGGCCGACGGAACCCAGTGCTCCGGCCACGGTTGCCGTGATGGCCGGTGGGCTGGACCGGTTCTACCCGGCAGGCAATGAGGGCCTGCTGCGCCAAATCGCCGAGCAGGACGTGCTGATCGCAGAGGTCCCGCCGGGGACGAATCCGACCCGTTACCGGTTCCTGCAGCGGAACCGGCTGATTGCGGCGTTGTCCGCTGCCACCGTGGTGGTCGAGGCCCGATGGCGCTCCGGGGCGCTCAGCACGGCCCATCACGCGGCGGGGTTGGGTCGGCAACTGGGCGCTGTGCCCGGTTCGGTCTATGCTGCCGGTTCGGCGGGCTGCCATCGGCTGCTCCGGGAGAGCGCCGCGGTCTGTGTCACCGATGCAGACGAGGTGCTCGAGTTGGCCTCGCCGATGACGGTCCGGTTGCCGGAACGGGCCGCGCCGGTTGCGGTCTATGACGGTCTCTCGACCGAAGATCTGCTGCTCCTGGATGCTTTGCCGATGCGGACCGGATCAAGCGTGGAAAAGCTCAGCACTGTAGCCGGGCTCGGGACCCCTGCGGTCCAGGCCGGACTGGGCCGTCTGGAGCTGCTCGGTCTGGCCCGGCGATCGGATCGCGGTTGGGCTCGGGCCAAGTCCGGATCTGGCTGAACTTCGACGGGGGCTTGCGGCGGTGCTGCTTGAAAGAGCCGCCATCAGGCAGCACAGTGGGGGAATGACCAGTGCGCAAAAGCCGAATTCCGAGCTGCCGTTGCGGTTCGGCAGCGCCTTGGCTGCTTTTGCGCTCCATTTGCGTGCCGAACGGGCGCGCTCCGAGCACACCATCCGCGCGTATGCCGCGGATGTCGAAAGCCTGCTGTATTTCGCGGTCGCGGCAGGCGCCCGGGATCCGGGTGAAATCGATCTGGGGATGCTCCGGGAGTGGCTGGGTGAACAGAGCACCGAGGGGCTGGCCCGCTCCACCTTGGCACGCCGTGCGGCCAGCATCCGAACTTTCATGGCTTGGGCCTTGCGCGAAGGGCTGATTGTGGACAATCCGACGCTTCGGCTGAAGGCGCCGAAACGGCAAAAGTCCTTGCCCGGGGTATTGCAGCAGGCTCAGATGGCCCGCCTGATCGCTGCCTTGGAATCCGCGGCCAGCGAAGGGGATCCGCTGGCGGTCCGCGATCTGGCCCTGGTGGAGCTGCTCTATGCGGCAGGCATCCGGGTCGGCGAGCTGGCGGCCCTGGACATCGATGACCTGGACTTCGAACGACGGACGCTCAAGGTGCTCGGCAAAGGGAATAAAGAGCGCACGGTGCCTTTCGGCACGCCGGCCGAAGCCGCGGTGCTCCGCTGGTTGCGCAGCGCGCGCCCGGCGCTGAGCCATGCGCGCAGCGGGGCAGCACTCTTCCTGGGCGCCCGCGGTGGCCGGATCGACCAGCGGCAGGTCAGGGCCGTCGTCGAGCGCGGCTTCAACGGGCTCGGCGATACTGCGGCGACCAGCCCGCACGCCTTGCGGCACACCGCAGCGACCCATTTGCTCGACGGCGGGGCGGATCTGCGTGCCGTGCAGGAAATTCTGGGTCATTCCTCTTTGGCCACCACGCAGATCTATACCCATGTATCCGTGGAACGGCTGCGTTCGAGTTATCAGCAAGCGCACCCCCGGGCCTGAATCTGGGCAACAGCTGGGCGGGAGCGGAATTGCAGCCAAGAAATTTCACTGGCGTTATTCTGCCGGATACGGCACAATTGCTATAGATCCAGGTGGGCATCTGTCGATGACAGCAGTGCGCAAGCACGGACAACCGGTTCCAGCAGCAGGTCGTTGGGGAAGACGTACCTACAGCTATGGAGGATGGAATGTCTGTTGTGATGGCACGTGGAGTGCTTTTCGTGCACTCAGCCCCCACTGCGTTGTGCCCGCACGTCGAATGGGCGATCGGTTCCGTGCTCGACAAGCGGGCCGATCTCGAATGGACGGCGCAGCCTGCCGCGCCCGGATCCTTCCGCGCCGAATTGTCCTGGGTTGGACCGCAGGGCACTGGTTCGCTGCTGGCTTCAGCACTTCGCGGCTGGGCCCATCTGCGCTACGAAGTCACTGAAGAACCGAGTGCGGGGGTCGACGGCGGCCGCTGGTCGCATACTCCGGAGCTGGGCATCTTCCATGCCATGACCGATGTGCACGGGAACATCATGGTTTCCGAGGACCGGATCCGTTATGCCTACGAGTCCGGGGCCGGCGACCCGGCCCGGGTTTACCACGAACTTTCCCTGGCGCTCGGCGAGGCCTGGGATGAGGAGCTGGAAGCATTCCGGCATGCCGCCGAGGGCGCTCCGGTGCGTTGGCTGCACCAAGTGGGCTGAACCAGCACGGCAGCGCGCGAACAAGTTTCAGATAGCGAAATGGCTTTGCGTTGGCCCAATGTCAGACATTGGGCCAACGCAAAGCCATTTCGCTAACGCGAAGACTCCGCTAAGCGAGAATCAGTAGTTGCGGATGACCACGACGGCGTTGTGCCCGCCGAAGCCGAAGGAATTGCTGAGCGCCACGAGGTCGCCGGTCGGCAAATCGCGGGCCGCGGTGACGATGTCCAGCGGGATCTCCGGGTCTTGGTTCTCCAGGTTGATGGTTGCCGGCGCCTTGCGGTCCTGGACCGCTTTCACGGTCAGCACCGCTTCCACCGCTCCGGATGCACCGAGCAAGTGGCCCATCTGAGACTTCGTGGCGGACACCGCGAGGTTGTCCACGTGGTTTCCGAAGGTGGCTCGGAGTGCGGTGTATTCCGGCTTGTCGCCGACCGGGGTCGAGGTCGCGTGGGCATTCACGTGCACCACGTCTTCGATCTGTGCCCGGGCGTCGAACAAGGCGGCCTTCAAGGCGCGTGTGGCTCCCAAGCCTTCCGGGTCCGGTGCCGTGATGTGGTAGGCGTCCGCGGTCACCGAGGTGCCGGCGAGTTCGCCGTAGATCCGTGCACCACGCGCCAGCGCATGCTCTTCGGCCTCGAGTACCAAAGCGCCGGCCCCTTCGCCCATCACGAAGCCATCGCGATTGAGGTCGTAGGGCCGGGAAGCGTGTTCCGGATCGTCATTGCGCCTGGACAACGCCTGCATCGAGGCGAAAGAGGCGAGCGTCATCGGGTGAATCGCGGCTTCGGTGCCGCCGGCCATCACGATGTCCACTTTGCCGGACCGGATCAACTCGACGGCTTGGTGGAGCGCTTCGGTTCCGGAAGCGCAAGCGGACACCGGAGTGTGCGCGCCGGCCCGGGCGCCGAGGTCCAAGCTCACGGCAGCGGCAGCGCCGTTGGGCATGAGCATGGGAACGGTCATCGGCAGCACCCGCCGCGGTCCGCGGTCGCGAAGCGTGTCCCAGGCATCTAAAAGCGTCCAAACGCCGCCGATTCCGGTGGCAAAGGCCACCGCGAACCGATCCTTGTCGACCTCCGGCGCGCCGGCATCCTGCCAGGCTTCGCGGGAAGCGATCACGGCGAACTGGCTGGACGGGTCCAAGCGCTTGGCTTCGATCCGGGTCAGCACCTCCGCCGCCGGAGTCATGGCGCGGGCGGCGAAAGTCACCGGGAGCTCGTATTTGGCGACCCAATCATCGGTGAGCGTATGCGCTCCGGACACGCCGATTTGCGCATTCTTCCACGTGGTCGGGACGTCACCGCCGATGGGGGTGGTGGCGCCGAGTCCGGTGATGACTACTTTGCGGGACATTTTTCACTCTCTTGGGTGTCTAAAAACTCATCGGGCTTGCGGTGACCGCCAGTTGGCGCACCGCAAGCCTGAAAAGCCGGCAATATTGCGAGAAGCTGCGTTGACTGCGGAAGCCTAGGCCTGCGCGCTTGCGATGTAGTTGACTGCGTCGCCGACGGTCTTGAGGTTTTTGACTTCCTCGTCCGGGATGCGGACGCCGAACTTCTCTTCCGCGTTGACCACGATGGTCATCATCGAGATGGAATCGATGTCGAGGTCGTCGGTGAAGGACTTGTCCAACTCCACGGCCTCCGGCGCCAGACCGGTCTCTTCGTTGACGATTTCAGCCAAACCGGCCAGGATTTCTTCGTTGCTAGCCATTGATGGCTCCCTTTCTCAGTGTCCGCCCGGTCCGGTTGCTGGACGGGCAGTGTCGATCAAACCACGAATGCGGCCCGAATCGCGACCTCTACGATGCATGTTGCACCGAAAAGACCGGCAAAATTATGAAATTTACGGCAAAACCACTACTTGGGCCCCGAACACCAGGCCCGCGCCGAAGCCGATCTGCAGCGACAAGCCACCGCTCAGCTCGGGATTCTCCTTCAACAGCCGGCAGGTGGCCAACGGGATCGACGCCGCAGAGGTGTTCCCGGTGTCTTCGATGTCGCGCGCCACCACGACGCTTTCCGGCAAGTCGAGCTCCTTGACCAGCGAGTCGATGATCCGCATATTGGCCTGGTGCGGCACGAAAGCGGCCAGATCGGCGGCGGCCACACCAGCAGCTTCCAGCGCTTGTTTGGCGACCTTCGCCATCTCCCAGACTGCCCAGCGGAAGACCGTCTGCCCGTCTTGGCGCAACGTCGGCCAGAGGCTGAACTCGGCCTCGGCAATCGCTCCGGCGGTCAACCCGCCATCGTTCTTCGCCGCCAAGCTCGCGTCCCGGACGTCCAGCAAGGAATGCGTCATGCCGATCGCGTCCCATTTGCTGCCGTCGGAACCCCAGATCGTGGGGCCGATGCCGGAGGTTTCCGAGGGCCCGATCACGGCGGCCCCGGCGCCATCGCCGAGCAGGAAGGAAATCGTGCGTTCGTGGTTGTCGATCACGTCGGAAAGCTTTTCGACGCCGACCACGAGCACGTAATCGGCCGCGCCGGAGCGGACCAAGGCGTCGCCTTGCCCGATTCCGTAGCAATAGCCGGCACAGGCTGCGGAGATGTCGAAGGCCGGGGCCGGCGTAGCGCCGAGCCGGTCGGCCAGCAATGCTGCCGCCGAAGGGGTTGCGTACTGGTGGGTCACCGTGGAGACGATGACCGCGCCCAGCTGGGAAGCCTCGATGCCGGCGTTGGCCAGGGCTTCGCGGGCCGCCGCTTCAGCCATTTCCACCACGCCGATTTCACGCGGCGCCCGCAAACGGGTGATGATTCCGGTCCGCTGCCGGATCCACTCGTCGGAGGAGTCGATCCATTGGCAGACGTCCTCGTTGGTCACCACCAGTTCGGCGCGGTAGGACCCCAGGCCGAGAATGGCGGTTTTGTCCCGCAGGGCGGTTTGGTTCAGCGTGGGATTTGCCACTACGCTCCTTCTCCCCGTGCCGTGGCCCCGGAGGCCAAGGTGCGGGTTTTGAGTATTTCACGGGCGGCATCAAGGTCTGCCGGTGTCTTGACTGCAACGGTAGCAATTCCGGGCATCGCGCGCTTGGCGAGGCCGGTGAGCGTGCCGGCCGGGGCGAGCTCGATGAGGCTGTCCACACCGAGGTCCAGCATGGTCTTCATGCACAGGTCCCAGCGGACCGGGCGGGAGACTTGCGCAATCAGACTGGCCAAAGCGGCATCGCCGGTGGCCACCGCTGCGCCGTCGAAATTCGACAGCAGGGTTGCTGCGGGATTCTCGGGATGCAGACTGGGACTGAGTGCTTCCAGGGCGCCGACGGCGGGCCGCATGTGCTCGGTGTGGAAGGCCCCGGCCACCTGGAGCGCGATGACCCGGGCTTTTGCCGGAGGATTCGCGGCCAGCACCGCGAGTTGCTCGAGCGTGCCGGCGGCGACGGTCTGACCGGCGCTGTTCATGTTCGCCGGGGTCAAACCGGCCCCGTGGATAGCCGCGAGCACGGCTTCCGGATCGCCGCCGACGACGGCGCTCATCCCGGTGGGTGTGGCAGCCGCGGCTTCGGCCATCTTATTGGCCCGCTCCCGGACGAAAAGCATGGCCTCGGTCTCGGTCAGCACGCCGCTGAGCGCTGCTGCGGTGACCTCGCCGACCGAATGGCCGGCGACGACGTCCGGCTCCGCGACTTCGTCATTGCCGAACAGGGCGCGGGCGGCCAGCAACCCCGCCGCCACGATGAGCGGCTGGGCGATCGCGGTGTCCTTGATGGTTTCCGCGTCGGAAACGGTTCCGTGCCGCAAAAGATCCAAACCGGCGACATCGCTGAGACTGGACAGATGGTCTTCGACGCCGGGGAGTTCGAGCCAAGGGCTGAGGAATCCAGGGGACTGGGCTCCTTGGCCGGGGCAGACAATTGCAAGCACGTATCTAGTTTTCCAAACCTGAAGTGAAATCTCGGTGTTTCCTGGTACCAAGCTCAGGATGCCACATTGTAGGTAAGCTACAAAACTTCGGCGAGTCTGCCCGTTGCCGGCCCTGGCTTTTAGTGGACTTCCGATCAATTGCGGGCGGATGAAGCGAGCCGCCCCACAGCCAGAGCAGTTTGCAGCACAAAGGCTTCACGCGGCAGCAGTGGATCCCAGCCGGTCAGATCAGTGACTTTCCGGAGCCGGTACCGGACGGTATTGGCGTGCACGAAGAGTTCCCGCGCGGTTGCTTCGAGGGAGTGCCCGAGCGAAAGGTAGGCGCTGAGCGTCTCCACCAGCCCGTTGGACGCGGTGAGCAACGGGCGGTAGACATGGCGCACCAGCGATCGCCGGGCGTCATCGTCGCCGTTCATCACGCGTTCCGGCCAGAGGTCATTCGCGGAGGCCGGACGGGGAGCTTGCGGCCAGGCGCGGACCGCAGCGAGTCCGGCGAAGGCCGCGCGGGCAGAGCCGCTGGCTTCGACCAAGGAAGGCGCTTCCGGACCGTAGACCACGGGTCCCGGACCGAAGAGTTCACTGATCCGCAGATAGGCGGATTCCTGGTCGTTGACGCCGCCGAGTACTACGATCAGCCGGTCGCCTTGGATGCCGACCAGCGCGTCTTCGGCGTAGCGGCTCGCGGTCCGGCGCAACTCGTTGACGAACCCCTGGCCGGCTTCGGCCGGCGAGGCGCCCACCATCACGGTGAATTTCTCCTTGGATTTCCAGCCCAGCGCCGCGATCCTGGAGCGCAGGGCATCGGTGTTCTCGCCGCGCAGGATCGCATCCACGATGAGCGATTCGAGTCTGGTGTCCCAAGCGCCACGGGATTCCGCGGCGCGGGCATAGACATCCGCGGCGGCGAAGGCGACCTCCCGGGCGTAACGGAGGACGGCTTCGCGAAGCGGCGCTTCGTCGCCCGGCGCGGCCAGCTCCGGGACCCGGTCTTCGACCACTTGGACCACGATCCGGATCAGTTGCAGGGCCTTCTGCAAACTGATCGAGCTGGTGAGTTCGGTGGGCGCATTGCCGAAGACATCGGTGAGCACCCAGCCGGGGGACGACGGCTTCTGGTAGTAGCTGACGAACGAGGCAATGCCGTTTTGGGCCAGCAGGCCGAGTGCGCTCCGTTCCGCGGCGTCGAGTCGGCGGTACCAGGGGAGTGCGGCATCAAGTTGCCGGGTGGTCGCCGTCGACAGCGTGCCGATGCTTTCGCGCAGCTTGGCCAGGGTGTGATCGTTGCTGAGCATCGTAGTGGCGCCGGAAAGGGCTGATTTCGCTGCAGGCATGGTTTGAGCATACGACTTCAATTGTAGGAAGTGCACAACAGCTCGACGATTTTGGGCAAGTTGACTGGGAGTTTTTGGAGACCAGCGACAATCAAGCGGGTTTCTCCGTCGTCGAACTGGGCCTGGCCGGTTGGTTCCGGGGTTGTCCTTCCAGATTTGCGGATTACACTCCGGCGTGAACACCTGATTGAAGATCATCTCAATCAGTCACGAAACGTCATCAGAAGAAAGAGGAGAACATGCCGAAGACAATCCGAGCGGCGCTGTCCGTGCTTGCCGCCTTGACCTTGAGTCTTGCAGTTTTCCCGGGCACCGCCTCAGCGCAGACCTTCGGCGGCAACGTAGGGTTCAGCTGGCAGATTCCCGGCGCCCCGGCGGCAGGACTGACCGATATCAGCTTCAGCACGAAGTTCAATCCGGAGACGGCCCGGGTAGCCGGGAATTACGTCTCGGACCAATTCAATTTCATGAATCAGAAGGACGTCGGGTACATGGGCTTGCAGCCCCGTCCCGACCAGAACGGCAAGCAGCGCCTGCATGCAGCCTTCTCCAGTTTCATCGCGGGCACGACCTCGGGCGACGCGCAATGCAGCAACGGTGCCGACGGCGGTGCCGGAGTCAGCTGTGCGGTCGATTTCGAGGCGAACTACCTCCATGGCTATAGGCTGACCGTCGCCAGGACCGGTACGGACACTTGGAGCGGTACCGTCACGGACGTGGTGACCGGAAGCCGTACGCACATCGGAAGCTACGTATTGCCGGCGAACAGCGGCAACCTCCGTGCCGCGCAGAGCGGCTTCGTGGAGAACTACAACACGAAGAGCTGCGCCACGGTGCCGCGGATCGACGTATCCGTGGGCGCCCCGACGACCTCGGGCGGACTCAGCGGCAGTAGTAGCAAGGCGCATGAATATGGCGATTGCCTGGGGCAGGCGAACTACGCGTCGAGTGTCGAAGGCAACGGTCTGCGGATTCAGCGCGGTTGGCAATAGCCCGACGGCTCGGTCCCATTGGGCACGGCAACTCACTGGGACAGACCTGGTGTGTCCCCCTGAGTGGGCCTGCTCACTGGGACACCGCCGATCGGCGGAAACGGAAAGTGCCCGTTCCGGATGAGCCGGAACGGGCACTTTCTGCGAAGTGCGGACTAGCGCGTCGCGCCTAGCTGTCGCCGCCGGCGTTGCCGGTGGTGCCGGCGTTCACGTCCAGCAAGCGGTATTTCTCAATTGCCTGAGCCGGGGCTTGCCAATCGACTTCGCCGCGCCGGGCGAGCATCTCCAAAGCCCGGACCACGATCGAATGCGAGTCGATTTTGAAGAACCGGCGCGCTGCCGCCCTGGTGTCGGAGAAACCGAAGCCGTCGGCGCCCAAGGTCGCGAACTCGTTCGGCACGAACTGCCGGATCTGGTCCGGCACGGCCTTCATGTGGTCGGTGACCGCCACGATCGGGCCGGTCGCCCCAGCGAGCTGCTCGGTCACGAAGGGGATCCTGGCCTGCGCGCCAGGGTTGAGGAACTGCTCTTCCTCGGCGGCCAAGCCGTCCCGGCGCAGTTCGGTCCAGGAGGTCACCGACCAGACGTCGGCGGAGACCCCCCACTCGTCGGCCAGGATCTGCTGGGCCTCCAAAGCCCACGGCACCGCAACGCCGCTGGCGAGCAGCTGGGTCCGCGGTCCGTCGACCTTGGCGGGGGCCAGGAGGTAGATGCCCTTGACGATCCCTTCGACGTCGACTTCTTCCGGAGCTGCCGGCTGCAGGATCGGCTCGTTGTAAACCAAGATGTAGTACATGACGTTGCGCTCTTCTTCGGTGAACGAAGAATCGGTCCCGTACATGCGTTCCAGGCCGGAACGGACGATGTGCCCGATCTCATAACCGTAGGCCGGATCGTAGCTGATCACTGCCGGGTTGGTGGCGGCCAAGATCAACGAATGGCCGTCCGCGTGTTGCAGGCCTTCACCGGTCAGCGTAGTGCGTCCGGCGGTGGCGCCGATCACGAAACCGCGAGCCATCTGGTCGGCGGCCGCCCAGAGGCCGTCGCCGGTGCGCTGGAAGCCGAACATCGAATAGAACACGTAGACCGGGATCAAGGGCTCGCCGTGCGTGGCGTAGGCCGTGCCCGCGGCGGTGAAGGCAGCCACCGAACCGGCTTCGTTGATGCCCGCGTGCACGATCTGGCCCGCCGGGGATTCTTTGTACGCCAAAACCAGATCACGGTCCACGGACAAGTAGTTCTGGCCCTTGGGGTTGTAGATCTTCGCCGTCGGGAAGAACGAGTCCATGCCGAAGGTCCGGGCCTCGTCCGGGATGATCGGCACTACCCGCTTGCCGAACTCCTTGTCCCGCATGAGGTCCTTGAGCAGACGCACGAACGCCATCGTGGTGGCGGCGAGTTGCTTTCCCGAGCCGCGGTTCGCCACTTCATAGGCTTTGTCCTCGGGCAGGGCCAGTTCCGTGTGTTTGTGCCGCCGTTCCGGGACGAAGCCGCCGAGGGCCTTGCGCCGTTCCATCAAGTATTCGATTTCCGGGGTGTCCATGCCGGGGTGGAAATACGGCGGTTCGTACGGATTGGCCTCAAGCTGCTCATCGGTGATCGGGATCCGCAGGTGATCGCGGAAATCCTTCAAGTCCTGCAGTGTGAGCTTCTTCATCTGGTGCGTCGCATTGCGCCCTTCGAAGTGAGTGCCCAGGCCATAGCCCTTGACGGTGTGCGCCAGGATGACCGTCGGCTTGCCCTTGAATTCCATGGCGGCTTTGTACGCTGCGTAGACCTTGCGGTAGTCGTGGCCGCCGCGCTTGAGGTTCCAGATTTCTTCGTCGGTCATGTCCGCGACCATTTCCTTGGTCTGCGGGGACTTGCCGAAGAAGTGTTCCCGGACGAATCCGCCGGATTCGGCTTTGTACGTCTGGTAGTCGCCGTCGACCGTGGTGTTCATGATGTCCACCAACGCGCCGTCGTCGTCCTTTTCCAGCAGCGCATCCCACTCGCGCCCCCAGACGACCTTGATCACGTTCCAGCCGGCACCGCGGAAGAACGCTTCGAGCTCCTGCATGATCTTGCCATTGCCACGGACCGGGCCGTCCAAACGCTGCAAATTGCAGTTGATCACGAAGGTGAGGTTGTCCAGCTTGTCGTTTGCCGCGAGTTGCAGCAGGCCGCGGGACTCGGGCTCGTCCATTTCGCCGTCACCCAGGAAGGCCCAGACGTGCTGGTCCGAGGTGTCTTTGATCCCGCGGTTCTCCAGGTAGCGGTTGGACTGCGCCTGGTAGATCGCGTTCATCGGGCCGATGCCCATCGAGACCGTCGGAAATTCCCAGAAGTCCGGCATCAGGCGCGGGTGCGGATAGGAGGAGAGGCCATGGCCGGCTTTGGATTTCTCCTGCCGGAACCCGTCCAGATCCGCTTCGCTCAGGCGTCCTTCCATGAACGCACGGGCGTACATACCCGGGGAGGCGTGACCCTGGAAATAAATCTGGTCTCCGCCTCCCGGGTGGTCTTTGCCGCGGAAGAAGTGGTTGAAGCCGACTTCGTACAGCGTCGCGGCGCCCGCGTAGGTCGAGATGTGGCCGCCCACTCCGATGCCGGGGCGCTGCGCCCGGTGCACCATGATCGCGGCGTTCCAGCGCAGCCAAGCGCGGTACTTGCGTTCGATCTCTTCGTCGCCGGGGAACTCTGGTTCCTGGTCGACCGGGATCGTGTTGACGTAGTCCGTGGTGGTCACCATCGGTACGCCGACACTCTGAGCTCCTGCGCGCTGCAACAGCGAACGCATGATGAACTGTGCCCGTTCAGTGCCCTGCTCTTTGATCAACGAGTCGAGGGATTCGATCCACTCGGCGGTTTCGTCCGGATCACGGTCAGGCAACTGATTAGTCAGCACGCTCAGAATGTGAGAATTTTCTTCCCCAGCAGCCACATCCAACCTCTCTTGTGCAGCACCGCCTGATAGGCGGCATCGTCAAAGGACCTGCGTAAGGTGAGCGCAGGAATCCAACAACTACTCTAGACCGACGGCCTCTCGGATGCGTAGCCGGATGCGGACTGTGAAGCCGCGGATTGCGACTCGGACGGCAAACGCGCGGTAAGAAGCTTGATGCAGCGCGGTTTAGGGTGTTGTCTTGTGATAATGCACATAGTTGCTGCTCCGGGATTGGGTGCGGGGTGGCAGACTTGGTGTCAACAACAGCAGAAAGGTTCGGGAGGATAACCGTGGGTGAGGCCGAAACCGGCACAGAAGACAACGTGGCGGTGCGATTGGGTTTCAAGGAAGGCGACCTGGTCCAGGAATTCGGATACGACGAGGATATCGATTTCGATCTCCGGGCTGATGTCGAAGATTTGATCGGATCCGACCTGATCGAGGAAGAGGATCACGAGGTCGTGGATGCGGTATTGCTCTGGCACCGGGCCGACGACGGCGATCTGGTTGACGTCTTGATGGACGTGGTGACCTCGCTGGAAGACGGCGGCGTGATCTGGGTCTTGAGCCCGAAGTCCGGCCGGGACGGTTATTTGCCGCCCGCTGAAATCCAGGAAGCTGCGCCGACCGCGGGCCTGCATGTGACCAGCTCGGTGGGCGTTTCCGACGACTGGGCCGCTACCCGGCTGGTTCCGCGCAAGAACAAATGAGCCATGCCGCCGGGACGTCGCGCCAGGTGGTGATCGGCGAAGCGGCTCCGGAGTTCGCTTTGCCGAATCAATTCGGCGAACTGATCCGGCTTTCCGGGCTGCGCGGGCAAAACGTGGTTCTGGTTTTCTACCCTTTCGCATTTTCCCAGGTGTGCACCGCCGAGATCTGCGAGTTGGCCGGCCGGTCGGCGGATTTCGATGCGGCCGGTGCGGCGTTGTTCGCGATTTCGGTGGACAGCAAATACACCTTGCGCGCCTTTGCGGCTGCCGAAGGCGTCGAATTCGGCCTGCTGAGTGATTTCTGGCCGCACGGGGCCGCAGCTGAGGCTTATGGCGTGTTCGACGCTGAGCGCGGCCTGGCCCGGCGCGGCAGCTTTGCGATCGACGCCGAGGGGATCGTGCGTGCTGCCTTCTTCAGTGAGGCCTCGCAAGCCCGGCCCTGGGCGGATTACCAACGGGCGTTGCAGGCCTTGGCCGGCTCGGATGGCTGAGCCGCAGCCTCCGGCGGCATCCGGAAGGCCCGGTTTGGGGCTGACCGGGTTCGTCGCGGACCGGGCGCGGAACAGTCCGCCGGCTTCCGGTGCCCAGGAGCTGGACCAGCAGGCGAGTTCGGAGCTGGAGCAGGCCGCGCAGATCCTTTCGGCCGGCCGGTTCGCGGTCTTGACCGGGGCCGGTCTGAGCACCGATTCCGGAATTCCGGACTACCGCGGCCCCGACGCCCCGCAGCGGAACCCGCTGACCTACCAGCAATTCCTCGGCGACGAGTCGCTGCGCCGCCGCTATTGGGCACGCAATCAGTTGGGTTGGCGGCACCTGCGCCGGGCGCAACCGAACGCCGGGCATCGTGCGATTGCCGAGCTCGAGGCAGCCGGGGCGATCACCGGACTGATCACGCAGAATGTCGATCGGTTGCACAAGGACGCCGGCTCGGTGAACGTGGTGGATCTGCACGGCAGGTTCGACCGGGTGGTCTGCCTGGCCTGTGGCACCGAATTCAGCCGGGATCAGATTGCGGTTCGCCTGGACGAATTCAACCCGGGCTTTCTGGCGCGGGCCGAGGCGAACGGGCAGATCGATCTGGCACCGGATGCGGATGCCGACTTGGACAGTGCCGAACTGATCGGTTCTTTTACGGTGGCGCCTTGCGAAGTCTGCGGCGGAATGCTGAAACCGGATTTCGTCTTTTTCGGCGAAAACGTGCCCAAGGACCGGGTGGAGCGAAGTTTCGGGATGCTGGCCGAGGCCTCGGCGCTGTTGGTCGTCGGATCCTCGTTGACCGTGATGAGCGGATTGCGTTTCCCGCGCCACGCGGTCAAAGCGGGCAAACCCGTGGTGATCATCAATCGGGGTGCGACTCGCGGCGACGATTTGGCCACGCTCAAAATCTCCGCCGGAGTCAGCGAATCGCTGAGTCGGCTTGCGGCTCGGTTGTCGAAATCCGCGGGCGATCAGGTACAGTAGATATTCGTCCGGCAGCTTCGCTGCGGACGGTTGGGGGCCTTTAGCTCAGCTGGTAGAGCGCCACGTTTACACCGTGGATGTCATCGGTTCGATCCCGGTAGGGCCCACCCAGGAAAAATCCCCGTCAATTCAAGGAACTCCGGTTCCTATTGACGGGGATTTTTGCGCAACTGTAGCGGTTTTGTGGCGGCCAAAAACTCTCTAGATTGCAGTAAGTAGAAGTGTTCATAAGTAAGTGAAACGCCATAAAACCGCCACAGAAATCTCCGCCTCCGCGGACAAAAAACGCGCCCCCTTCGAGGTGGTCCTCAAGAAGGGGGCGCTGCAAACCGCGAGGGTTTGGCCGGGGAAGGCGTTCCCAGTTTAAACCCTCGTGCCTACAACGACGACGCGGGGCGCGGGACGACGATCAGCGGCCGCCGTAGTAGCGCTGCTCGTACCATGGCCGGCTGTCCCAGCTTAGAGACCGGCGGCGGATCTGCTCGGCGGGAAACCACCGCTCGATCGACGCGGTGTAATACTCCACGGACCAGTGAAAGCTTGTGAGGACGTTAGTCCTCGTCCAGGCGTAGGCGAAACCTGGAACTGTCTACGGCGAGGGTCGTTGACGCTTACCGCTGCTCTAGCGGGTTTCGTGAGTGATGCGATGACGCATGCCGGAGGGTGATGTCGAAACTCACGCCGCTTCTCAGAATCCATAACGGTTTCTCAGGTGAAAATCAGGCCTCTTTCAGTAGTTTTTGAGGAAGAATTTATTGACTGATTACATTATTAATTAAATACAAAGGGCAAATGATTCAACTTGAAAATGAGAGTCACATTAGTGCTCGAGGCGGGAGGTGAATCTTAGGTCTTTCGAGTCGCCCTACTCTCGCCACCTATTCGAACCTACAGAAGGATTGCAATGCTTAAGAGGCAAATTCTCTCCGTAGCTGTGATTGCCGCTTTTGCGCTGTCGATAGCTCCTCCCGCTCAAGCAAGCCCGGCGGACGTGGTCAGCCTGTCCGCTGAAGATCTAACATTCCTGGAAAGCCAGTCCCAAGTATTAGGGATTGAGGTGCAGGTGCGAGACCGACTCATCGCGAACCTCAAGCAGGGCAAACTGCCGGAGTCGTCAACTGGTGCGACACCAGTAAGCACTGTGACGGATGTTGAGCCGGGCTTTGAGGTGACTACGAAGACGTTCTCTGACGGCTCGGTGTCAAAATCGTCAATCCAGATTCCGAAGCGATCCGTGCCGGGAGCTCCTGTTATGTTCGACATTTCGGAATGTAGAGACACCTCCGGTGTGGGCGTTTTCCCGTTCACTAACTGCAAAGTCCGGACGAATCAGTTCACCTTCAACATCGAGTACCGTGCCGACGGCGCGCTGGGAACAAACGGTAACAACCGGTACTTCACGGCTAGGATCGATCGGATTTACGGCTCTCAGTGGTCGGGGGTAGGAAGCGCCAGTGGGCCACGAGATGAGATGCTCAATCAATACCAAAGCGGTTCTACTCCAGCCTCGGCGCGATCGAGCTACCAAGTGAGCATCGGCCTGATCGGCGCAACGCAGAGCCTCACGTTCTATGTCCAGGATAATCGCCGGTGGGATACTTCGCCGTGATATAATTCCAGGCATAACTTCAATAACTAGAGGTGAATTTATGTATCCGCTGAGCTGGCCGAATATTTTGATTGTCATACTGGGAATTATTGTTATCGCAGTTGCAATATATTTCGTCGTTATATGGATTCGGAAGTCCATCAAAAGAACAGTCACCGAAGAAGTCAGTCAGCAGCAAGCCAAAGCGTCGGACCAGCCAGGGCCCGGCTCAGGATTTTGATACCTTCCTGAGTGTGAAGGGCCATCGGTAGACGACGAAATTGCCCCATACCCGATACCATCTAGGCGTCGGGGTGGGGCAATTTTGGTTAGCGGATGCGGGTCTAGCGGGCGGCGCGGCGTCCGGTGGTTTCGAGGTTTCCCGCGGAGGGGTTGCCGTCGCGCCCACCAGAGGCGAGCGAAGTGACCACGGACAGTACTGCGGTGAAGTCGGCGCGGCGTCCGTGGCGGCCCAGTCAATGCCGAACAGGCCGGTGCGCTACCGGTGGCCCAGAAGGCCGTAGCGGCCTGTGCAGCGGCCTTTAAGGCCCGCTCGATGGCCGCCGCCCAGAATGGGAGGGTGAACACTTTTTGCTCCTTGGGGTTAGGCTCCGGTGAGGATTTCGAGGATGCGAATGAAGTCGATGCGCTGGCCGATGCCGTGGAGGCAATTTACCGGGCTCTGATTTGGGTTCTCGCTACGACTGGATTGCGAATGGGTGAAGTCGTCGAGCTTCGCGTGCGTGATCTTGACGTGAAGCGGCGACGCCTTCGTATCGAACGTTCGGTGACGTTCATCCGCGGGTTGGGCGCAGTCGTCGGGCCGCCGAAGAGCGGCAAGGCGCGGACGGTGCCGCTAACAATACTGGCCTTGGCGTTCTTGGTCTCGCAGGCCGAAGGCAAAGCGCCCGACGATCTGCTGTTCACGACGGGGCGCGGCAAGCAGATCCGAACCAACAATTTCAAAGCCCGATATTTTGATGCGGCGGTACGAAGGGTCAATGAGATTGCGGTGGAGGATGCGGCCGGCGGCCCTGTGACGCTGCCGACGATTAGCGCGGACCTCTGGGTTCACGATCTGCGGCACACAGCGGCATCTTGGGCAGTCCAGTCCGGCGCTTCGGTAAAGTCGGTGCAAAGGATGTTGGGGCACGCTACGGCGGCCATAACGCTCGATACCTACACTGGTCTTTTTGATCAAGATTTGGACCACGTCGCGGAGCGAATGGAGGATCTGATCTTGGCCTCTGTGAAGGTCGAAGGACCACAAAAGGACCACGGGCCAGACGGATAGGGCCGCTGACCTGCGGTGATGTCCGGCATAGGCCACGTTTACACCGTGGATGTCATCGGTTCGATCCCGGTAGGGCCCACCCCGGGAAAATCCCCGGCTTCAGGTTTTGCGAGACCTCGAGGCGGGGGATTTCTTTGTTGTATCGGTACCGGCAGGTAGCCGGCTAACTGGTGAAATCCGGCGAGTCGAGCCAAGCGATGACCTGGTCGGCCAGTTCCGCCACCGTCGCTCCGGTGTCCAGACGGAGCACCGGAAGGTCGAAGCTGGCGAGCCAGTGGTTTTGGCTCGCCAAGCTGCGGCCGTCGAAATCCGGATCGTCGTAGCCTTGGGCCCATTCGAGGAATTCGCGGTGGGCTTGGGCAAGCGGTCCGCCCGGCGCAATGGCCTCGCCGTATCGGCCGGCTTCCCGGGATTCCAGCCGGGCCAGGCGTTCCCGGGCGCCGAGGGTCAGGAACACCACCGCGTCGACGCGCGGCATGACCGGTTCGCCCCAGCCCATCAGCGACCCGGAGAGCACCCAGGAGTCCCGGGGTAGGAAAACCGACTCCATCAAGGACAGCCTTTCGGCCACCGGGCGCGGTTCCTGGTAGGGCGGAACCGTCGGCAGCCAGAAGTAGTCATCGGAATCGCCGTGCGGTATCGAGAGCCGGTCGGCAAGCGCCCGGCCCAAAGACGTGCTGCCGGCGCCGCTGGCTCCGGTGACCAATAATCGAAATGGCACGGCAGATCCTCTCGGCGAATTCAGGGGTTTCCCAGCAAGCCTATCGAAGTGGTCGCGTTTTGTGATCGGCGACGTTGCTCCAGAAAACTTGATCAAATGATCAAGTTAGCCGTAGGGTGCTTCTCGACGACACCGTCGCTCCATCGGTCTGAGCAGTGAAGGAATCCAGGTGAACAAGGGCAAAGCAGCAGCGGCCAAGGAAATTCCGGGGCAGGTTTGCGCGATTTTGAGTGTGGGCCTGGGGGCCTTCGGGATCTGGATGGTTTTGAGCATTTCCGGGACCGGTGGGCAGTGGTTTTTCTCCGTCCTGATGTCGGTTCTGCCGCTGTTGTTCGGCCTGCAAGGGCTTCGATTGAGCAAGGAGCCCGGGGCGACCTGGCCCAGGTTCAGCCGACTGGCATCCTGGTTCGGGATGTTTCTCGGAACCGCGTCCTTCCTCGGATTCCTCTGGTTGCTCGCCAGGTCGAGCTGAATCGGGTCCGGCCGAATCCGGGACAGCCGGCTCAGGTCGTCGGGGGAGGCCGCCATCCGGATTGCGTAGGCTTGGGCTATTGGATGTCCTACCGGAGGTGCGAAAAGTGGCCGAGTCGACGGCGTCTCAAGTGATGGCCGAATTGGCGGTGCTCGAAGACCCAAAGGTGCGCGCGGTGAACCTGCGCCACGGTGATGACCATGGAGTCAACCTCGGTGAGCTCCGGGCTCTGGCCAAGCGCTTGAAAAAACAGCCGGAACTTGTTCCGGAGCTGTGGCGGACCGGTGACACCGCGGCCAGGCTCTTGGCGATCCTGATCTGCCGGCCGAAATCGTTTTCCCGGGAGCAACTGGACGTCATGCTCCGGTCGGCCCGGGTCCCCAAGGTGCATGACTGGTTGATCAACTATGTGGTGAAAAAGAGTCCGCACGCCGAGGCTTTGCGGCGAGAGTGGCTGCTTGATCCGGATCCGGTGATCGCTAGTGGCGGCTGGGCACTGACTGCCGAACGCGTGGTCAAGGCGCCTGAGGGGTTGGACCTCGCCGAACTGTTGGACGTCATCGAAGCCGAGATGAAAGAGGCGCCGGACCGGTTGCAGTGGTCGATGAACAATTGCCTGGCTCAGCTGGGGATTGCACATGCCGAGTTTCGTGCGCGGGCCATCGACCTCGGGGAGCGCCTCGAAGTCCTGAAGGACTATCCGACGCCGGCCAACTGCACCTCGCCGTTCGCGCCGGTCTGGATCCGGGAAATGGTCCGGCGGCAATCCGCGGGGCACCCCTGACTGACTGGTTGGGTTCCCGGGGCGCAAGACGCCGAATCCCGGTCCGAGTCTGTCGGAAGTGATTGTCGCGGTCGAAGCGGGTTGCCGTGCCCGGTTCGGGCGTCGCCCTGGACGCTAGACGCCAGCCAAGATGTAAGGCACCGCGACCAGCGCGCCCGCAGGCACGCCGGCGATGACTTGGGCCACCGTGTGGTCCTTGAGCACCACCCGGGACCAGCCGATGACGAGGGGCAAGAGCAGGAGCGGTGCCCAGGCCCAGCCGAAGCTGCCGACTGTGGCCACCGCGACGAATGCCGCCACCGCGTTGTGCACGGAGAGTTTCCAGAAGGCGTTCACCGCGCCGACCACGATCATGCCGAGTGCTGTGGACAGGAGTCCGACGAAGCCGATCGCGGCGCTGCCCAGGCTGCCGATCAGCACCGGCAGCCGTTGCTTGCGGTCCCCGACGTGGTGGTCCGTGAGCTTTCCGCTCCGCGCTGCGATGAGAATGCCCAGAAATGGGCCGAGTGCCACGAAGATCGCTGCGATGAACCCGAAGAGCAATCCGCGCCAACCGTCCCGTGCGGCCCCGCTGCCGAGCAGGAAAACTGATACCAGTACGGTGGGGGCGAATGCCTCGGTGACGATGCGGGCCAGGGAAGGTTTCACCTGACGATGATGCCGGTGGCGGATGAGCTGCAGATAGACATGGCTCCCGGCCGTCGTCATTGGGGGATACGACGGCCGGGAGCCATTACTGAAAAATATAAACCACGATCTGCTGGTGTGCAAGACGCGAGGGGCGTGTTGCAGAAAACTTGTCGAAGTTAGTCGAGTAGATCGCCGAATAGCCGCCTCGGACACAAAAGTGGCCTCCAGCTCTGACTATTGGGGGATGCCAGACCTGGAGGCCATAGATAAATATACAGGTGATCGTATACGAAGCAAATTCGGTGGTCGGCAACGTCACATTCGCCGGTTCGGTCATGAACCGGGGCGGCCGTCCCGGGGAGGCTAGGCTGGAGGCACAACCGATCCACATCACCCACGGAGGAAGAATGTCTGCACAGATCGGGGTCACCGGCCTCGCTGTCATGGGTGCCAACTTGGCACGAAATCTTGCCCGGAACGGCTTCACCGTCGCCCTGCACAACCGCTCGGTGGCGCGCACCGACGAATTGCTGGCCAAACACGGCGACGAAGGCGACTTCATCCGCACCGAAACACTGCAGGAACTGGTGGATTCGCTCGAGAAACCCCGACGGGTCTTGATCATGGTCAAGGCCGGCGCCCCGGTGGATTCAGTGGTGGATCAACTGGTCCCGCTGCTTGAGCCGGGCGACATCGTGATCGATGCCGGCAACTCGCACTACACCGATACCCGCCGTCGGGAAGCTGCCCTGGCGGAACACGATCTGCATTTCGTCGGAATCGGCGTCTCCGGTGGCGAAGAGGGTG
Organism: Arthrobacter russicus; assembly: GCF_031454135.1. Taxonomy (NCBI): domain Bacteria; kingdom Bacillati; phylum Actinomycetota; class Actinomycetes; order Micrococcales; family Micrococcaceae; genus Arthrobacter; species Arthrobacter russicus. The sequence goes on along the minus strand of NZ_JAVDQF010000001.1, from coordinate 468,242 downwards.
CGCTCAACGGCCCGTCGATCATGCCTGGCGGCTCCAAAGAGTCCTATCAGGCCCTCGGCCCGTTGCTGGAGAAAATATCGGCGCACGTGGACGGCAAGCCGTGTTGCGCCTGGATCGGCCCGGATGGCGCCGGGCACTTCGTGAAGATGGTGCACAACGGCATCGAATACGCGGACATGCAGGTGATCGGTGAAGCCTTTGATCTGCTCCGCTCCGCGGCGGGCCTCGAACCGGCGGAACAGGCAGAGATCTTCGGCGAGTGGAACAAAGGCACTTTGTCCTCGTTCCTGATCGAAATCACCGCTGAAGTGCTCGGACACGTCGATGCCAAAACCGGCAAACCGTTCGTCGACGTCGTGGTGGATGCGGCCGGCCAGAAAGGCACTGGCCGATGGACCGTGATTTCGGCCCTGGAATTGGGCTCGCCCACCTCCGGTATCGCCGAGTCGGTTTTCGCCCGGGCCCTGTCATCGCAAGCCGCACAGCGCAAAGAGGCGCAGAAGACGCTGATCGGAAACGAAGCCGATATCGCCGTCGGCGAGGGTTTCGTGGAAGACGTCAGGCAGGCGCTTTTCGCGTCGAAGCTGGTCAGCTACGCCCAGGGTCTGGACATGCTGACCGCGGCGGCGAAAGAATACGGCTGGGATTTGAAGCTCGATGAAATCGCTTCGCTGTGGCGCGGCGGCTGCATCATCCGGGCCGAGCTGCTCAAAGACATCACTGCCGCCTACGCGGGCGATTCGAAGCCGGCGAACCTGCTCTTCGCCCCGGCCTTCACGGAGGCGATTGCCGAGGCGGTGCCCGCTTGGCGCCGGGTGGTTGCCACCGCGGTGCAGCTGGGCATCCCGGTACCGGTGTTCTCGGCGTCTTTGGCCTACTACGACGGGCTCCGGCGGGACCGGCTGCCGGCGGCGCTCACCCAGGGCCTGCGTGACCTCTTCGGAGCACACACCTACCAGCGGGTAGATGCCGAAGGTACCTTCCACACGCTTTGGGGCGAAGACAAGAGCGAAATCGAGGCAGTGGACAGCCACTGAGTTCGGCGGCGTTCCCGAGAACGACGACGGCGGGTACCCCGGGGCACCCGCCGTCGTCGTTCTCGGGAAAGATTCAGATGTACATGGCCGGATCGATGTACTCGGCCGGATCGACCGCGGGAGCGGTCTCCTTCTTCGCGTCGCGGTGCCGCCAGGTGGCCGGAACGCCGGTCACGATCGATTCTGCCGGGGCGTCTTTGACCACCACCGCATTCGCTCCGATCGCACTGTCGGAACCGATCACCACCGGCCCGAGCACTTTGGCCCCGGCACCGACCGTGACCCGGTCGCCGAGCGTCGGATGGCGTTTGACCTTGGCCAGCGAGCGGCCGCCCAGCGTGACGCCCTGGTAAAGCATCACGTCGTCGCCGATTTCCGCGGTCTCACCGATCACCACGCCCATTCCGTGGTCGATGAAGAAGCGTTTGCCGATGGTCGCTCCGGGGTGGATCTCCACCCCGGTCAACCATCGGGTCAGTTGGGAGAGCGCCCTGGCCGGAAACCGCAATGCCGGGTGCTGCCACATTTTGTGCGTCAGCCGGTGCACCCAGATCGCGTGCAGACCGGAATAGACGAAAAAATTCTCCACCGATCCGCGGGCCGCCGGGTCATGCGCACCGGCGGCCCGCAAATCTTCACGGAGTCTGGCGAAGAAAGCCATGGACCTCTTTCAGTTTCAGCGGATCCGGAAAGCCGGGTTCCGATCAGCCGCGGATATCGTCGTAGAGCACCGTGGAAATGTAGCGTTCGCCGAAGTCGCACACCACAGCGACGATCAGCTTGCCGGCGTTTTCCGGCCGTTTCGCCAATTCCAAAGCAGCCCAGACGATGGCTCCCGAGGAGATACCACCCAGAATACCTTCCTTGGTGCCCAGCTCCCGGGCCACCCGGACCGCGTCTTCGATGGTCGCGTCGATGACTTCGTCATAGATTTCGGTGTCCAGGATTTCCGGCACGAAGTTCGCGCCGAGGCCCTGGATCTTGTGCGGGCCCGGGGCGCCGCCGTTGAGGATCGCGGAATCTTTCGGTTCGACCGCGACGATCTGCACACCCGGCTTGCGGGCCTTGAGCACCTGGCCGACGCCGGTGATGGTGCCGCCGGTGCCGACGCCGGAGACGAAGATGTCCACTTTGCCATCGGTGTCCGCCCAGACCTCTTCCGCGGTGGTGGTCCGGTGGACCTCCGGGTTTGCTTCATTGGCGAACTGCTGCGCCCAGATCGAATTCGGCGTCTCGGCGACGATCTCCTTGGCCTTCTCCACCGCGCCGCGCATGCCTTCGGAGCCGGGGGTGAGCACGATGTCGGCACCGTAGGCGCGCAGCATCACCCGGCGCTCGGTGGACATGGTTTCCGGCATGGTCAGGATCACTTTGTAGCCGCGGGCTGCGCCCACCATGGCCAGCGCGATGCCGGTGTTCCCAGAGGTGCCCTCGACGATGGTTCCGCCCGGCTTCAGTGCGCCGGCAGCTTCGGCGGCATCGATGATGGCTTTGCCGATCCGGTCTTTGACGCTGTTGGCCGGATTGTAGAACTCGAGTTTGACCGCGACCGTCGCATCGAGCCCTTCGGTCAAACGGTTCAACCGAACCAAGGGCGTTCCGCCGACCAGATCGGTCACGTTGTCATAGATGGGAGCCATGAGAATCCTGTTCTGAAGGAATACCTGCTGTGCAGCAAGAAGTTGCTTGACAGCCTATCCGCGCCGATGACGCCAGATTAAGCGCTCAGCCACGAAGAGTAATATTTCCTAGCCTTGGCCAGCTTCGGGTTGATGATCACCTGGCAGTAGCCCTGCTCCGGGTGCTTGGCGTAGAAGTCTTGGTGGTATTCCTCGGCGCGGTGGAATTCCGGCAGCCTGGTGACTTCGGTGACGATCGGATCAGCCCAGAGCTTCTGCGCCCGCTCGATCGCGTCCCGGAAGGCTTTTTCCTGCTCCGCGTCGGCGTAGAACATCGAGGACCGGTACTGGGTGCCGACGTCGTATCCCTGGCGGTTCAAGGTGGTCGGATCGTGCGAAATGAAGAACAAGTCCAGAATGACCTCTTCCGGGATCACGGTTTCGTCGAAGGTCACTGCGACGACCTCGGCGTGCCCGGTCATCCCGGCGCTGACCGATTCATAGTCGGGATGGCGGGTGTGGCCTCCGGTGTATCCGGAGGCCACGTCGGCCACGCCCTTGGTTTTCCGATAAATGGCATCCAGGCACCAGAAGCATCCGCCGCCCAATACAAAAGTTTTCACATCCGGTTCAATGTTCGGGACCGCCGGATGATTCCCGGCAGAGCTTACGAAAGTGCAACATAAGATGGCCTCATGGATGAGGTGCACAACAACCAAGGGAATCCCGGCCAAGCGCCGGACGCGTCGGATGCTGATTCGTCCGGCGCGGCAACCCGGCCGGCGGTGGCCGAGGTACTGTTAGCGGTCGAGGAACTCTGGCCGGAATCCCTGGCCGAAGAGTGGGATGCGGTGGGCCTGGTGGTCGGCCGGCCGGCGGCTCCGGTGCAGAAGATCCTCTTCGCGGTCGACCCGACCATCGACGTGGTCGAGGAGGCGCTCGAATGGGGTGCCGACCTGATCGTGACGCACCACCCGTTGTTTTTGCGCGGCGTGAATTCGGTGGCCGCGGTGGGCGGCAAAGGCGAGGTGGTGCATGCGTTGATCGAATCCGGATGCGCTCTGCTCACCGTACACACCAATGGAGACAGCGCGGTGGGCGGAGTTTCCGATGTTTTGGCGGACGCGCTGGGGCTGCAGGAGGTGCGGCCCCTGCAAGCCGCGAAGCACGGCTTGCCGGAGGAAGGCATCGGCAGAGTCGGCGAGCTCGGACAGGTGAGCAGCCTGGGCGATCTCGCTGCCTTGGTGTTCAGCGTGCTGCCTGCGGTGGCCGGCGGAGTGAAGGTCTCCGGCGACCGGCAAGCGCTGGTGCGACGGGTCGCGCTGTGCGGTGGTGCTGGGGATTCGCTTTTCGACGCGGTCCGCACGGCCGACGCCGACGTCTACATCACTGCGGATCTGCGCCATCACGCGGCGTCGGAAGCCCGGGAAAGCAGCACGGACGGCCGGCCCTTCCTGATTGACCTTTCGCATTTCGCTTCGGAGTGGCTGTGGCTGCCGGCGGCGGCGAACGCGCTCGGGAACGTCTTGGCGGATCAGGGTTTCGACGTGGAACTGCGGGTCAGCCAGCTCAATACCGATCCCTGGGATTTCGTTTTGACCCCGGGCGGGGACTGAACCGGTCCGGAAGGACATAGGCTTGGATGATCGGGCCGGAACGGTCCGTGGTGGAGAGAGGGTACTGATGGCGAAAGCAGCGCCGGCCGAGCAGATTCGGTTGTTGGATTTGCAGGCTTTGGACGGACGGGCCAAGAACCTGGCCGTGCAGGCCAAGACCTTGCGCGCGGATCCGCGATTGGTGCGCCTGCAGGCCGAACTGGACGCCGCCCGCTCCGCGCACGGCCAAATCACGATCGAGTTGGCCGATGCCCAGGCCGAACTCAAACGGGCCGAGGGCGACGTCGAGCAAGTGGTCAATCGGATCGACCGGGACGAAGCCCGGCTCAACGCGGGTGGGCTGTCCAAGGACTTGATGGCGCTGCAAGCAGATCTGGCGTCATTGGCCAAGCGGCGTTCGGACTTGGAAGACGCCGAACTCGAAGTGATGGAACGTCTGGATGAAATCACCGGGCGGGAATCGGCCCAGACGGAAGTCGTCCGACGGGCCGCCGCGGACCTTGCCGCGGTGCAGGAAGAGATCGACGGCCAGTTGGCGTCGATCGGGTCGGAGCAGCAGACCGTGCAGGGCCAGCGCGCCGAGCTGGCTGCCAGCTTCGATGCGGCTTTGCTGGGCGTCTACGAAAAGACGTTGGAACGGCGGGGGATCGGCGCGGCCAGATTGTTCCATGGCACCTCGGAGGGGTCGGGTATGCAACTGAGTCCGGGCGATTTGGCGGATATCTCCAAAGCAGCTGCCGACGACATCGTCTTTTGCCCTGATTCCGGCTGCATTCTGGTCCGTTCCGCTGATTGGAGCTGAGTTTGGCCGGGCTGCACCATTTGGAGATCTGGGTGCAGGACTTCGCGGCAGCCGAACGCAGCCTCGGTTGGCTGTTGGGCCGGCTCGGCTTTGCCCGCAGAGATTCCTGGGGTGCTGATCCGATCGGTGCATCTTGGCAGATCGGTGATTTCTACCTGGTCCTGGAAGCCGGCCCGGCAGTTTCCGCCGGACATGACCGGATGCGCGCCGGGCTGAATCATCTCGCTTTCACGGTGCCGGATGCGGATACCGTCGAATCGATTCTGGCCGAGTCGAGTCAGCACGGCTGGACGCTGATGTTCGCCGAGCAGCATCCCTATGCCGGCGGTGCCGCACATTATGCCGGCTACCTGGAAGATGCCCAGGGCTTCGAAGTGGAACTCGTCGCGCAGCAGTGAATCAGTGCTTCGGCGCGGCGAAGCTCACGCCTTCGGGCAGAATCACATTGAGGCTGTGCGGTCGCTTGGCGCTGCCGGGCTGCAACTCCGTCTGCCAGGCGGATTGGGTCGCGCGGAGCAGCTCGGCCGGAGATTTCGGCGGATTTCCCCGGCGGGTCAGCAGCAGCCTGGCCACCTCGCCGCGGGTGTGTTTGGCGAAGTGCGAGACCACTGAGCGTTTGCCGTTGCGCAACTGGAAGACGTTGACCTCGACAGTCTGTTCCGCGGGCGGCGTCCACGCTGTGGCGTAGGTGCTGGACCGGCAGTCGATGATGAGCTCGCCGACCGCACGTTCGGCGAGCGCAGCGCTGAGCAGCGGCTTCCAATAGGAGGCCAAGCGTCCGACGCCGGGCAAGGCGACGGACATCGAAAGCCGATAGGCCGGAATCCGGTCGGCGAAGCCGACCGCGCCCCACAGGCCGGACATCACCAGGATCGATTCGTCGGCCTTCCGTCGTTGTACCGGGGTCATGCTGCGGTAGCCGAGCGCATCGTAGAGCACCCCGCTGTAGATGCTGTGCGCGGCTGCCGCCGGTTCGTCGGAGAGCCGCAGATTGCGGGCGACTTCGGCGGCGAGCGAAGCTCCGACGCCGAGCCGTTCGAGCGCTTCCGGATGCGCGGAGACTTCGGCGAGCGCCGAATGCACCCGGTCCCGGGCCGCCGTCAGTTGCGGGAAAGACAGTTCGTCCAGCGCCAACGGGCGGCCTTGTGGAGCGGGTGTTTTGCCTTCGGAAGGCGGGAGCAGAATCAGCACCCATCGAGCTTAGCGCCACCGGGCTGCGGAATGCGCGGGCCGGAGGCTGTGTTGTCGCTCTTGGGTGCGCAAGCGCCCGGGCCGGGCGGAAACCGAGTTCCGGTCGTTGCACTCCGTCGAAAGATCGCGAATATGAACTTGTTTTCCCCTGTCTCCTTCGGGAGCCTGACGCTGCCGAACCGGGTCGTCATGGCGCCGTTGACCAGGTTGCGTTCCGGTAGTCGAGGAATCCCCGGAGATCTCATCGCCGAACACTATGCGCAGCGCGCCAGTCTGGGGCTGATCGTCACCGAGGGGACTTATCCCAGCGATGAATCCAAGTCCTATCAGGGGCAGCCGGGGATTGCGAACGCCGAGCAGGCCGCCGGGTGGCGGAAGGTGACCGACGAGGTGCATCGGGCCGGCGGACGGATCTTCATGCAGATCATGCACGGCGGGCGGACCGCGCACACGGCGTTCACCGGGACCGGGCGTACCGTGGCCCCGAGCGCCATTGCGATCGACGGCAAAGTGCACTTCAGCGGGGAGAAGCTGGCGCACCAAGTGCCGCATGCACTGCGGACCGAGGAGGTCGAGGAGGTCCGTGCGGAGTTCGTGGCCGCGGCCCGGCGCGCCGTGGATGCCGGGTTCGACGGCGTGGAAATCCATGGCGCGAACGGCTATTTGGTCCATCAATTCCTGTCCCCGGTTTCCAACGTGCGGGAAGACCGCTATGGCGGTTCGCCGGAGAACCGGGCAGCTTTCGCGATCGAGGTAGTGGCTGCGGTGGCTGCGGAAATCGGTGCCGAACGGGTCGGCATCCGGTTGTCTCCGATGCACAACATCCAAGACGTGCTCGAATCTGAAGAAACGGATGCAGCGGCGACCTATGGCGTGTTGCTCGATGCCCTGGCTCCGATGGGGTTGGCCTACGTGAGCGTGTTGCACCGTGAGGCCGGAAGCGATTTGGTGCAGGGGCTGCGGTCCAGATTCGGTGGCGTGTTCATGCTCAACAGCGGGTTTTCCCAGTTGACCGACCGGGAGGAGGCGGCGGCTCTGGTCGCCGACGGCCTGGCCGATGTGGTCGCCGTCGGGCGCCCGGTGATCGCCAACCCGGATCTGCTGGAACGCTGGGCGGGCGGCCATCCGGAGAATGAACCGGACCCGAGCACTTTCTACACGGCGGACGCCGCCGGCTACAACGATTACCCCCGATTGGCGGAGACCGTGGCCTGAGTACGTGAGATTGGCCACGTCGCGCCGGTTGCGGGCCATTCCTTCCTGGACGAACGCTTAGAATTGTCAGCGGATCTGAACCAAAGGTGTTTCGATTCAGGAAGGAAAACCCGTGACTGTGAACCCCGAACTCGCCCACGACACTTGGGCGAAACGTGAGGCGATGGCCGAGGCGATGATCCCGCTGATCGGCCGGCTCTACCGGGAAAACAACGTCGTCACCAATGTCTACGGCCGTTCGCTGATCAATCAGTCGGTCATGGGCTTGCTCAAGGCGCATCGCTGGGCGCGGCAAATCGACGACGTCGAACTGCCTTTGGAGGAGACCCTTCCGATGCTCCAGGCGCTGGCCGGGATGAAACTCGGTGCAGCCTCGATCGACCTGGCGCGGCTGAGTCTGCGGTTCAAAGCGCAACTGGCCGACGGCGAGCAGTACGGGCTTGAGGAGTTCCTGCGCACCGAGCTGGCGGATGTGGCCGAACAGCAGGGCATCGACGAGCGCAACAGCACCGATGTGGTGCTGTACGGCTTCGGCCGGATCGGACGCCTCTTGGCGCGGATCATGATCGAACACGCGGGAGGCGGCAACGGGCTGCGGCTGCGCGCGATCGTGGTGCGCAAGGGTTCGGAACAGGATTTGGTCAAGCGCGCGAGCCTGCTGCGCCGGGATTCGGTGCATGGTCCCTTCGACGGCACGATCACGGTCGACGAGCAGAACAACACCATTTTGGCCAACGGCACTTTGATCCAGGTGATCTACGCGGACAATCCGGCCGCGGTCAACTACTCCGCCTACGGGATCAAGGACGCCTTGGTGGTGGACAACACCGGCCGCTGGCGCGATGCCGACGGCCTGTCCCAGCACTTGCAGAGTCCGGGCGTGGCCCGGGTGCTGCTCACCGCTCCGGGCAAGGGCGACTTGAAGAACATCGTGCATGGGATCAATCATGCGGCGATTTCGGATACCGATCGGATCATCACGGCGGCTTCCTGCACCACGAATGCGATCACTCCGGTGCTGAAGGTGCTCAACGACAAGTTCGGCATCGTGCACGGGCACGTCGAGACCGTTCATTCCTTCACCAATGACCAGAATCTGACCGACAACTTCCACAAGGGCGATCGGCGTGGGCGTTCGGCCGCATTAAACATGGTGCTGACCGAAACCGGCGCCGCCAAGGCCGTGGCCAAGGCATTGCCGGAGCTCTTGGGCAAGCTGACCGGCAATTCGATCCGGGTTCCCACCCCGGATGTTTCGATGGCGATCCTGAACCTCAATTTGGAGACCGAGACGTCGAAGGACGAGGTCAACGCCTACTTGCGGGACGTTTCACTGCATTCGGAACTGCATCGGCAAATCGACTACATCGATTCGCCCGAAGTGGTTTCCACCGATTTCGTCGGGTCCCGGCGTGCGGGCATCGTGGACGGTTTGGCGACCATCGCCTCCGGCAAGAACTTGGTGCTCTACGTCTGGTACGACAACGAATTCGGCTATTCCTGCCAAGTGGTCCGGGTGATGGAAGAAATGGCCGGGGTGCATCCGCCGGCGTTCCCGAAGTCCTGAACCTTCCGCCAGCTGAGATCCAAGGGCTTTCATGACATTTCAGGAGGGCCGCCCGGCCACCCTTCCGGAGGATTTCGCAGCCCAGGTCAAACCGGGCAGCGGACTGGCCATCACGGCCCTGGTTCTGGGCGTGGTCGCGTTGCTGCTGGCGGCGCTGCCGTTCGTCTCGCTCATTGCATTGCTGCTCGGCACAGCAGCCGTCGTGTTGGGCATAGTGGCCTTGGTCCGGCGCACGGCGGGCAAGGGAATGGCGATCACAGGCATCGTGACCGGCAGTGTGGGCCTGCTGATAGCGATCGTGGTCAGCTTCATGTCGGTGATCACCCTGGTGTTGCTCGGGAGCACGGCGGGCCAAGCGGTTTCGAACTCGGATCGCCGGATGGCCGAGGAGACCTGGGTCAACATCGCGCCGAAACGGTAGGCGATCCGGATCGTGGTCGCGAGCGATATCCCGGTCACCGTACGCTATCAGGCTGGCGAAGGCGCGCAGTCCGCGGAAGCCGACGGCGCCTGGTACCAGGATTTTCCAGACAGTGTCCTGGCTCTGGCCAGCGTCAATGTCATTCCGCAAGATTTTTCGGTAGTGGGCAGCTTCTCCTGTGAAATCTTCGTCGACGGAGTGAGTGTGGCCAAGGAGTCCGGCAGCAATTTCGTCAGCTGCGTATCGCTGCCGGATCTCGGGAAATAGCCGGCAGGGGAATTGTCGGTGGTGTCCGATAGGTTTTTTGCCATGGAGGATGCCAGCGCAGGACGGAACCTGAGCCTGTTGCTACTGGATTCGCGGAGTTGGGTTCATCGACGAGTCGAGACCTTGACCCTGCACGAAGCCGGCAGCAATCGGCACTCGGTATCGCTCGACGTAACTCCGCCTCGCAACCTTCTCATCGAAGGTTCCATCGGCCGAGTCATATTGCCCCTTGGTCTTCTGGACAAGAGGATGCTGCGATCGTTCGACTTGGTTGACGGCTCAGGCAAAGCCTTGAGTATGCTGGGTTCCGCGGAAAATGCGGATTTGGCATTGCAGATGATGCGGGCATGGGCTCCGACCTCGCTCAAAGCCGACCCGTCCGCGTGGCAGGAGTTCATTACGATATTGCAGACGTTGATTGGTTCGGATCAAGTTACGGTTTCGGCCAACATCCGGCATTTCGAACGTTGGTGGGGAGCTTGGCGAAACGAACATCTCGATCTTGAGGCCAGAGAGGTCAACGATCTTGAATTCTTTGCTGCTTTTGCCGTGGCGCTTGCTACCCACTTCCTTTTCCTCATCGAGTTCGATCGTGCCGGAGCCGGAACGCGGACCATTATCAAGTATTCGTTCGAGGTTGATGCACCCGAGGTGCGATCGGGTCGCAGGGCGAGGTTCCTTAGTCGCGTTGCTGATTACGGATTCGCCGCTAGCCAGCACTTTGAAGTGAGGAGCCCGCCGGGAGTGGAACTTCGGAAGATTACTTTCAGCGAATTCGACCTTGCCCGGGAACAAGTCCAGGAATATGTCGACATTGGAGGGGCCTCCCGTGGCGTTTCACATGCGGCCTTGACTCCCCGGCATCGTCTTCATTCGGCGCTTCTCGAAGTTGAGGCAAGTCTGTCTAAACGTGGAATGTACACCTTCACCCACTTGGCGTTCGCCGTGGTCAGCATGCTCGTAGGCGTGGCCTGGCTGGTCAAGGTGGATCTTCTTCCCCTGGTTTCGGAGACAGCAGTGGTTCCATCCGCATCGGTGTCCATTCTTCTCGTGGGGCCGGCATTGATGTTTTCATGGGTTGCTCGCAGCCCGGAACATTCATTAGCTACCGCGATGTTCAAACCATTGCGTGAAACCTTGATGTGCTCAGCGCTCATTTTGCTCTTGATGGCGCTGGCCGCTGCGGTTCCTTTGCTCCCGTGGGCCTGGAACGGATTGTGGCTGCTGATCGGTGCTGTCTGGGTTGTGGCGGCGGCGAGGTACTGCTGGTACATCTTTGGACCGGCTTCGCCCGAAAATATCCGGCGTGTCCAATAGATGCCTCAGACCGTCGGTCTGAGGTTGTAGCATGTAATTACCTTCGAGGGAGGTTGTCAATGAGCCAGCAAAACACCGTAGAGAACACATCGGGTCGGCGCAATCTCGACACCGTGATAGCTCAGGCCAGGACCACTTCCTACGAAATTCGTTCCGGAGGCGGATCGATTGCAGCCGCTTTGCCGGCCATGGAAAGAGATCAGGCGGACGGAATCATTGCCAGGGCTATCGAACGCGCCAAAGGCAACAAGGACTGATCGGTTCTGCCGGTGAATCCTTCCGCCGAAAAGGTACTGAACCGATGAAGGGGCATTGATGACGTCGATCCCCGTAGGAAGCGCTAAAGCGCTGCACCCGCTGCCGGTAAAGCTCTCGGATTTGTCCGACCCGCAAGAGTTGGACCGGCTCTAGGCCGAGGCAGAAAAATCGGCCAAAGCGTCGCGGCGCAGGCGGCTGGGAATTTTCCGCAGCACCAAACCGGTCCGGGGCTGACTGAGATTCCAGGAGTGGCGCAACCCGCTATACTTGAGGGTCGGATGGGGCAGCTGGACGATCGCGTGTTGTGCGAACAACCCGAGGAACGTCCGGGCTCCGTAGAGCAAGGTGGTGGGTAACGCCCACTCGGGGCAACCCGCAGGCCAGTGCCACAGAAAACAGACCGCCTCTGCTTGCAGAGGTAAGGGTGAAACGGCGGTGTAAGAGACCACCGCTTTCCAGGTGACTGGAAAGGCAAGGTAAACCCCACTTGGAGCAAGGCCAGACAGGGCACGTTCGAGGGCTGCTCGCCCGAGTGTCCGGGTAGGCCGCTAGAGGGCGTCGGCAACGGCGTCCGTAGATGGATGATCGTCGCCGCCGGACCGGCAACGGTCCGGCGGAACAGAACCCGGCGTACAGGCTGCCCCATCCGATTTTCCCGATCGGCCCGGTCTTTCCAGACGGGCCACCGCCTCAGAACCGGCCTGGCTCAGTCGAAACGCCGATCCAGGCGGGCCTCCAGATCCGACAACGCGCGCTTGGCGGCTTCTCGTTGAGCCGGCTCCGGACTGGACAGCATGGCATGCAGGCCTTCCGCGTGTTCGGCTTCGCCGACTTCGCCCAGTGCCCGGGCAGCGGCCATCCGGACCCGTGGGACTGGATCTGCCAGCAGCTCCGGGAGTTCCGTGACGCCGATCTGCCGGTAGCGACAGACCTTGGCGCACATCTCACGAACCCGCCAATGTTCGTGCCGGAGGTTGCCGATGATCGGCTCAGCGCAGTCCTCACGCCAGAGGTACAGTCCGCACCGGGCACCCCAAACTGGCAACCAGTACGGTTTCCAGCCCTTCCCTTGCGAGCCGCCGAAGACAGCCAGGCCGAGCCCGGGCAGCTCGCCGTCGAGCAAGTTCAGCATCGAATCGACTACGGCGTCATAGCCGTAGGCGGCGACTGCCTGTTCGATCCGCACTGCTGGATGGGCCATTGGGCCAGTCTAGGTTCTGGCCCGGGGGCGTACGGCTGGAGATTCAGGCGAGTTGTCCACATTCAGCGTCGGATTCGACGGCTTGGCGCAACTTCGTGGGTGCCGGAGTCTAGATTCGCTGCATGATCCCGAAAATGGGCAGGCATAAAATAGGCAGGGCATTCCGGGTATGGCCGGGCGCGGTGCTGGTCATGGCCTTCCTCCTCGGTGCCGGATTCAATGCTGCGGCACTGCTGAACCGCTCGCAGCAATGGCGAATCGCACTCGGCGCCGACATAGTCGCCGAACCCGCCGACGCCAATACTCCCGGTCCGGTCAAACGATTCCGCCAGACCACGGCGGCGGCTTTGCTGGAATCGCTCGAAGTCAAAGCCCCCGTGGCCAGGACCGGATACGGCAGGGAGAAATTCGGTTCTGCCTGGAGCGACGTAGACGGCAATGGTTGCGATACCCGCAACGACGTGCTGCACCGGGATCTGCGTGGAATCACCGTGCAGCCCGGATCCGGCTGCCTAGTGGCAGCAGGCAGCCTATCGGATCCGTACACCGGTCGGCAGATCGACTTCCGCAGAGGCCCGGAAACCTCCGGGGCGGTGCAAATTGACCATGTGGTGGCGCTTTCGGACGCTTGGCAGAAGGGCGCACAGTCGCTGCAACCGGGACAGCGCCTGGCTTTCGCCAACGATCCGCTCAACCTGATTGCGGTCGATGGCCCGGCGAACGTCAAAAAGTCCGACGCCGATGCGGCTGGCTGGCTGCCGCCGAACCAGGGTTACCACTGCGGTTATGTGGCACGTCAGGTTTCGGTCAAAGCGGCTTATGCCTTGTGGGTCACCGAGGCGGAGAAGCAGGCTATGGCAGCAGTCCTCGGCGGCTGCATGATGGAGCCGAGCCTGGCTTCGGGCCTCTGAGCTTCAGGCTCCCGGAAAGCCTGCTTGGACGATCCTCCGGTAGCGCCTAAGCTCTGGTGGCTAGCAGAAGCGGTCGGCGGCAGCTGCGACGCCCAGCGAAGTGCAATGTAGCAGAATGGCTTCATGTGCGCTGCAACAGACCAGGAGTTTGCCGTTCAACTGAGACCGCGTGGGGATGGCGGGCGCCCGACGCTTTGGTCTGCGGTTCAGGAGGATCTTCGGCGGCGAATCCGGAGGGGGGATTTTCCGGAGGATTTTCCGGGCGAGATCGAACTCGCCAGACATTACGGGGTCAGCCGTTCGACGATCCGTGCGGCGCTTGATCCGTTGCGGAGGAGCGGCTTAATTGAGGCTGCTCCGGGCAAACCGTCCAAAGTGGTCCATGTTTCGAGCGAGCATCGTTATGGCCCCATGTACAGCTTGTTCGCAGCTGTCCAGGCCAATGGAATGTCACAACGTAGTGAGATTCTGGCCTCGCGAATTTGTAAGAATTCCGCTGTGGCCGAGCGGCTGGAGCTGGAGCCCGACGCCGACTTGGTGCACCTTTCCCGTTTGCGATTCGCCGATGAGGAGCCGATAGCACTCGATCGTCTATGGTTGGCGCCCGATGCTCGTGAGGTACTCGCTGTCGATTTGAAGAACGCCGCGCTCTATGACGTTTTGCGCCGCCATTGCAATTTGGTTCTGACTGATGGCGAGGAAACCTTGCGCGCAGTCCTGCTATCCGCGGAACGGGCCGACGAGCTTTCCTGCGAAGTCGGCGATGCCGCGTTCTACATCGAGCGAATGGGTCGGGTCGACGGCCGCCCGTTGGAATGGCGGGAGACACTGATCCGCGGCGACCGGTTCGCGATCACAACGCCTTATCCATGAGATGCCCGAGCTGAAAGAGCCTCGCTAGGTTTACAAATCCAGAAATGTACGTACATTATGGAAGATGCGTACATCGATGCGACGGAGTCCCTGTATTTGCCGGGTGAAGCGCAACGAGGACTCGATAACGAAGGACCAAGGGGTAACAATGGATGTGCACTATCGGATTGTCGTTATCGGCGGCGGAAACGCCGGCATCAGTGTTGCCGCACGGTTGCGCAATAGCGGGCAACCGGGTGTCGCCGTGATTGAGCCGAGTGAGGATCATTATTATCAGCCGCTTTTTACCCTGATCGGTGGCGGGTGTGCGCCGGCCGACCAAGCGGTGCGCCCGGAGGCCAAGGTGATGCCCCGGGGCGTGTCATGGATCAAGGACGCTGCTGTTGCAGTGGATCCCCTTGCGCAACTAGTGTCGCTCGCCGGCGGGGACATAGTGGGATATGACTACTTGGTGGTCTGTCCCGGATTGCAGTTGGATTGGGATCGGGTCCCGGGCATGCAGGAAGCCATGAGATCCCCCTCAGCCTCGAGCAACTACCGGTTCGACTTGGCACCCAAGACGTGGCGTCTCATCAAAGGAATGCGGAAGGGAACTGCGGTTTTCACCATGCCGTCGGGTCCGATTAAGTGTGGCGGGGCACCACAAAAAATCGCCTACCTGGCTGCCGACTATTGGCGGAAACAAGGCGTTTTAGGGGACATCCGGTTGCTGTTGGTGTTGCCTAGCGACAGGATGTTTGGCGTCGAGGTGTTTTCCCGAGAGCTGATGAAGGTAGCTCAGCGCTATGGGATCGAAGTACGGCACAATAGCGAGGCAACCGGGATCAAGCCAGATCGGTCGATGGTAGTCATCCGGGACAATTCCACCGAGACCAGCGAAGAGATCTCGTACGATATGCTCCATGTTGTACCGCCGCAGTCTGCTCCGGATTGGATCAAGCAAAGCCTTTTGCCTTCGCCGGAGAACCCTTGGGGATACATTGAAGTCGATCCGAACACGCTTCAGCACGTCCGCTATCCCAAGATCTTCGCGCTGGGCGATGTCGGGTCTAGTCCCAATTCCAAAACCGGGGCTGCGGTGCGCAAACAGGCGCCTGTAGTGGTGGCAAATCTTCTGGCTGTCATGCATCAGTCCAAGCCTGAAGCGCGTTACCAGGGATATTCCTCATGTCCGTTAACCACCTCACGGCGTACCGTGCTGCTGGCGGAGTTCGATTATCGCCATGAGCACACGCCCAGCTTCCCGCTGATCGACACGACTCGCGAACGCCGGGATATGTGGTTCCTGAAACGTCATGGCCTTCCAGCTTTGTATTGGAATCTGATCCTCAAAGGTAAGGCCTGATCCTCACAACTGCCACCTCTTAGATCCCGAAAACAGGTCGTGCAACTTAGGTTTCGCGACACAGAGTCCAAGGAGACCTATGCTACTGGAGCGTTTGTACGACGAAGATCTGTCGCAAGCCAGCTATTTCGTCGGTTGCCAACAGGCTGGTGAGGCGATCGTCATCGATCCTCGGCGCGACATTGCGGAGTATCAGCGATTAGCCAGCCGGAACAATCTGCGGATAACCGCGGTGGTGGAGACTCATATCCACGCCGACTACCTTTCCGGTACGCGGGAATTAGCGGCGGCCACCGAGGCGGAAGTCTATCTCTCGGGCGAAGGCGGCGAGGACTGGCAATATGCCTTCGACGGCAAGCGCCTTTACGACGGGGACATCATTACCATCGGGAATCTGGGCTTGACCGCGCTGCACACCCCGGGCCACACACCGGAGCACCTGTCCTTTTTGTTGACCGACAGGGCAGTCTCGAATCAGCCGGGTTACCTGTTTTCTGGAGACTTCGTGCTAGTCGGAGATCTAGGACGGCCGGATTTGCTCGACGAGGCGGCGGGAGGAACAGATACCAGATACGAAGGTGCACGACAATTGTTCTGCAGCCTGCGGGAAAAGTTGCTGACTTTGCCGGATTACGTGCAAATTTACCCGGCCCACGGTTCCGGCAGTGCCTGCGGGCGGGCGCTCGGCTCGGTACCTTCGACGACCGTTGGATACGAGCGGCGGTTTTCCTGGTGGGGCCGTCACCTCGACGCCGACGACGAGTCGCAGTTCGTCATCGAGTTGCTGGCCGGGCAGGCCGATGCGCCGGCCTACTTCGGACGCATGAAACGGCAGAATCGGAACGGGCCACAGGTCTTGGGGCCGCGCCCCGAGCTCACCGAACTCGATGCTGATTCGGTCGAGCGGGGTCTGCGCACCGGTGCTCTGATTTTCATCGATTCACGGGACCCGGCAGAGGTCCACCAAGGCACGGTATGCGGTTCGCTGAATATTCCTGCGACCGGCAAGCCAGCCAGCTATTCCGCTTGGGCATACGATCCGGAATCAGAGGTCAGTGAGCTGGTGTTGCTCGCAGAAAACCGGGAAGCGGCCAAGTACCTGCGAAACCACCTGGTGCGGGTCGGCATCGATGGCGTCCGGGGCTATGTCACCTCGCTGGCAGGACTCCCGCCGTGTCTTCCGGAGACAATAGATCCAGCTGAACTGGACGCCCTCGACTATGCCTTGCTCCTGGACGTCCGGAATCTTTCCGAGTACCAGGCGGGGACGATTCCTGGTGCGCGTCAGCTGAGCGCAGGCAAAGTGCTCTGGCATCAAGACCAACTTCCCCGGGCGGGAACGATTGTGTCCTTTTGCCAAGGCGGTGTGCGCAACTCGGTTGCGGCCAGCACGCTGCGTCGTGCGGGCCATCGTGTAGTCGAACTCGAAGGGAGTTACGCTGCTTGGCTGGGGGCTCAGCAGTAGTCCTGTTTGGGGCGGATCCCTAGCGACAACCGGTACCACCTCCGTCGAGTGAAACAGCTCAACCATGCTGGATTTGTGCCGGAGAAAGTGCCATCGTGATGCCATGAATGAAATCGTGAACCCAGTGGAACTCGCCCAACGCAATCTGGACGAGGCCGATCGGCAATTGAAACAAGCCGAGTCGGACGTGAAGTCCGGTGCCATCAGCCGGGAGCGGTACCGGCAGTTCGAGCACTTGCGGGAGATCTGTTCCGAGGACCTCCAGCGGGTGATCAGGGAGAACTGACTCCGGGCAAGTCGAGGTAACCCTGGGCGGCTTGCCAGGAGCCGCCCGCGCCAATCCGTTCGAGGACTACTTGTTGCAGCCGGGATTCCCGGGGGAGTCCGGCCAGTTTCGTCATGTCCCGGGTCCGGAAGGTGAAGTAGACCGCGTCACCGGGAGCGTCGAACAATTCGCCGAACCGGGTGAAGCGGTTGGCGAAAGCGACGATATTCGAATCGGACGGCAGCTGCCGGGCCAGATACGGGTCCAACAGCCATGAATGGCAATGCCCGAACCGGACCGGGTGTTCCGGGAAGCACTCGCCGAAGAACTGCACCGCACGTGCCAAGGATTCCTGAACCAACCCGGGCCGGAGCGGGCCGGTCTCGGGGATGTGCATCCCGAGGACCTTTTCCCCGGCGCGCAAACCTGGGATGCCTGCCGGTCCGGGAATCAGGTGGAAATGCAACCGCCCGAGCTGGAACAAGGTTCCGCTGGCCTGTTCGGTGAGCCACTTCCAGGTCTCCAGTCCGAAATGCCCATTTGTGGTCCGGGAAATCGCCACGTGCCGCCCGATGTCGGCGAGCGTAGCCCGGGCCACAGCCTCCGGAACCCCGCGGCCCCGGTAACCTTCGAGCTGCTCCGGGATGAATCGCAGCAGGGCATGCAACCAGGCGAGTTCATCGATCCCGGGAGCTGGCGGCGGCGCGCCGATCTCCATCCAACGCCGGCGCAGTACGCGCAGTGCGGCTTGAACTTGCGGACCGGGCTCGGCCGCCAGCAACGAACCGGTCTCCGCACGATCGGAGGCCTGGATGTCCGCCCAATCGAGCAGCTCCGCGGTGTCCATCAATGGCCGAACGGGTCGGGGTCCACGCCGGGCATCCAGCTGAGCCCCGGGACGCCCCAGCCGTGGTCTTTGGCGACCCGCCGGGCCTTGCGCTGATACCGGTCCACCAGGCGGTCAACGTACAGCTTGCCGTCCAGATGGTCGTATTCATGCTGCATGCAACGGGCGAACCAGCCCGTTGCCTCGAATTCGAGGGCTTGGCCGAACTCGTCGAAGCCGCTGACCCGCACCCATTCAGCGCGTTTGAGCGGAAAATGTTCACCGGGAACGGAAAGGCAGCCTTCAGCTTCATCGTCCGGATCCGGAGCGTTTCCGGAGACCTTGCCCAAGACCAGGCTCGGGTTGACCAGAACGCCCTGTGCCGGAACGCCGTCGTCGTTCTCCATGGCATAGACGAAGATCCGCAAGCCGAGGCCGATCTGCGGGGCGGCCAGCCCGGCGCCGTTGGCCACCCGATTGGTTTCATGCATATCCGCCACCAAGGTGCGCAAATCATCGTCGAAGGTCTCGACCTCTTTGGCGCGGCGGTGCAAGACGGGTTCGCCTTTGATGACGATCGGGTGCACGGTCATTGCGTTCTGGCCTTTCGAACTGGGTCGCCCGGGAGACTGCGCCCGGGATCGTCGCAACGAATTCAGCGCTGCCGCCGACCCTCGGGCGAAGATCTGAAACTACCGTAATACACGAATGAGGGCTGTTCCGGAATCTTCCGATACAGCCCTCATCCGCATTACTTGGGGTGAGATACGGGGGTTGAACCCGCGACCTCCTGGACCACAACCAGGCGCTCTGCCAACTGAGCTAATCCCACCAAGTGCGTTTTGCAGCGGTAACTACTCTACAGGGTCCGAAGGGGTGCTCGCGACCTCATCGGCCTCCGGCGCGCCGATTTTTTTGGAAATTCGTTGTGCGGTGGCGGTATCCGGGCCCGGAGCAGGCACGAAAACCGCCTCGCGGTAATAACGCAGTTCGTTGATCGAATCCACGATGTCGCCCAATGCCCGGTGCCCGCCGTGCTTGGCGGGGGATTGGAAGTAAGCCCGCGGATACCAGCGGCGGGCGAGTTCCTTGATTGTGGAAACGTCGACCACCCGGTAGTGCAGGTGCTCCACCACAGCGGGCATGTCGCGGGCCAGGAACATCCGGTCGGTGCCTACCGAGTTTCCGCCGAGCTGCGCCTTGCCCGGTTCCGGCACGAACTTCTTGATGTATTCGAGGACCTCGGCCTCGGCGGATTCCATAGTGGTGCCGTGCGGCAGCTCAGCCAAAAGTTTCGAAGCGGTATGCATGTCGCGCACGAAGTCGTTCATTTGGGCCAATGCGGCGTCCGCCGGTTTGATCACGACGTCGACTCCCTCGCCGAGCACGTTCAGATCGGAATCGGTGACCAGGACCGCGACTTCGATGAGGGCGTCGACGGCCAAATCCAGGCCGGTCATCTCACAGTCGATCCAGACAATACGTTCAGAAGAAATAGACACTGGACTAATGTACTCTGCCGGGCCCGTTCCGCCGAGGTCTTTCGGCTGCAGTGCGCTCGCCTCCGGTGTTGCGGCGAGCGAGTTGCCGCCATCCGGTCTAAAATAGACGAAGCTTCATCGCCGCCGGCATCGCTGACTGCTGCGGCCCGGGAAAAGCAAGATCGGAATCTGCCCTATGACAACGCCTGAGTCGACCGCCGGTGTAGGGGAGCGCCCGGAGACTGCATCGCGACCGAGCCCGGATAGCCGCGGCGCAGAACTCAATGCGCCGATGACCGGATCCGGCCTGGCCGGAAAATCCGAGGAATCCGGCTCCGACCATGGGCTCCATGATGCCTGGGTTCCGCTGATCGCGGGGTTGATCGGCTCCTTGCTCCTCTTGTTCGGATCGGTCGGCATCGGTTGGGTGGGCACTTCCTCGGTGCTTTGGCGGAACCCGGTTTTCACCTGGATGCGGGTGGAGCCGATCGGTGCCGCGTTGTCGATCAGCAGCCTGGCGATCGGCGGGATGCTGTTGGTCCGGGCCTGGCTCAGACTGGGCCAGCGCGCCAAAGGGTGGCCGCCGGCGTCGGGCCGGATCGTCAAACAGGCGATCGTGCTCTGGGGCCTGCCGATGATGTTCGCGATCCCGCTGTTCAGCCGCGACGTGTATGCCTACATCGCCCAGGGCCGACTGGTGCAGGCCGGAGTGGATCCGTATTTGAACGGGATCTCCTCGGTGTCGAACTGGTTCGGATTGGGGGCCGACAAGCTCTGGGCAGAGGCGCCGACGCCCTACGGCCCGGTTTTCCTCTGGATTGAGCAAGCCGTAGTCGAGATCAGTGCCGGGAGCCCAGAGCTGTCGGTTTTCCTGTTCCGATTGACCTCGGTGTTCGGCATCGTGCTCTGCATGATCTATGTGCCCCGGCTCGCGGTCCTGCACGGCGTCAATCCGCATCGGGCACTCTGGCTCAGCGTGGCCAATCCGTTGTTGCTGGTCAACTTCATCGCCGCCGTGCACAACGATGCGTTGATGATCGGTTTGGCGGTCGCAGGCCTGTACTACTGCGCCACCAAACGCGGCTTCCTCGGCGTGGTTTTGATCACGCTGTCGATTGCCGTGAAGCCGATCACCGTGATTCTGCTACCGTTCGCCGGATTGCTGTGGGCGGGCAAAAAGGCCGGCTGGTCGAGGAAGTTCATCTTCTGGGGCTTGACTGCCGCGCTTTCCTTGGGATTGATGGCTTTGATGGGCTGGATCAACGGGTTCGGCTTCGGCTGGATCAACGGCCTTTCCGCCCCGGGCAGCGTGTGGATCTGGTACGCCCCGGTGGGTGCCATCGGGCTCACCGTGGCCACCGTGGCCGGAGCTTTCGGCTGGGACGGCTGGGGGATTGCGCACGGAATCTGGAACGTGGCCAAGGTCGTGGCGATCGGTTTGGTGGCGTGGCTGATGTTCCGCGGCACCTATGAACGGATCATCCGAAGAATGGCGCTGGCTTTTGCCGCTGTGGTGCTGCTCGCTCCGATGATCCAGTCCTGGTACGTCGTCTGGCTGATTCCACTCTTCGCGGTGACCGGGATCCGGAACGATTGGCAGGTGAAATCGCTGTACTTCATCCTGTCCTTCTTCATGATCTACGCGATTTCGGACCAACTGAACGTCTACCCCTATCTGCAGCAGCGTGACGCCTGGTTGAGTTTGGACAATGCCCGGATCGCGGCAGCGTTGATCGGGCTGGGGTTCGCCCTGTACATCGTGCTGGTGGATCGCAAGACCCGGAAGCTCTTCTTGCAGGATCAGCAGATCCGGGACGTCATTTAGGGTCCCTGGCGCGGACCGCGGGTCCAATCCGATCGCTGCGGGAGTTCCTGGAAGCCCGCGGCGGCATAGGTCGCAACCCCGCCGGAGTTGGAACTGGGTGTGCAAACCAGCGCGCTCGAGGCGCCGAGTTCCCGGAGTGCGGCTGCGGCGGCTAGCGTAATTGCCCTGCCATGACCCTGGCCGCGAAATTCCGCGGAAACACCCATCGGTTCCAACAGGCCCGGCTTGCCCGGTCCTGCGGACCATACGGTGGCCACGGCCACCGGATTTCCCCGGCCATCGTAGCCGAGCAACGAGCGGGCATTCCGGTAGGCGGGTTCTGCCGCCATGGCGTGCCAGCGCGAATCCGTGAAACTGGATTTATCGAAGGCCGCGCGTAGGACGTCGGCGTAGCGGTGTGCGTTCTCCGGTCCGACGGTCTCGACCCGGATCCCGGGTTCCGGAACCGGCTCGGCGAGCCCGCGCCGCAGCGGAGACCATGGCTCGGCCGGGTGCCAGCCTGCCGCTGACAATCGGGCCAACAGCGGTGCTTCGGCCGGCGCTTCCACGGAGCCTTCGCCGGTCGGCAGCAGCCCTTGTCCCGGGTCGGTGAGATCGTCGGCCATCTTCTGCGCCAGAGACTGGTCCGACCAGGCATCCGGAGCCAGAGTCAACCGGACCAGGGCGGCGCCGTCGAGCAATCCAATGCCCTGGATCTTGCCGTCTTGCTGCCAGAGCCGGGTGGCCGCCGCGGTCGCCGCCACGCCGAACCGCATGAACCAGCCCAGATCGCCCGGATGCAGCTGCATCGGTAGGCCCTCGGCTTGCCAGCCGCGCAGTACCTCGACCACCCCGGCAAGGTCGTCGACATCAGGTGTGGTCAAGCTGATTGCCATGTTCTGCGTTCCTCCCGAATCTGGCCGCGTGCTTTCGGAAATCAGCCCAGCGGCGGCTGCGCACGCTGCGCGGCACCGGAGCCACGGGCCAGCCGGACCACTTCACGGATCGCCCAGCCGAGCAGTACCACGACGGCCAGGTTGCGCAGCGAAAGGACGACTGCGATCCACGGGTTCAATTCGTAGAGTTGAACATAGAAAATCGGATAAACCAGTGTGGTCAAAACTGCGATCGCGAGCATCAGATAGCCGGGGAAGCGCCATTGTTCCTTGGCGTA
Organism: Arthrobacter russicus; assembly: GCF_031454135.1. Lineage (NCBI taxonomy): Bacteria > Bacillati > Actinomycetota > Actinomycetes > Micrococcales > Micrococcaceae > Arthrobacter > Arthrobacter russicus. The sequence continues at coordinate 445,587 of NZ_JAVDQF010000001.1, read as the reverse complement.
GAACAGCCCGACCGCGACGATGGCGGCAAGCCAGAGCTGGAACTGCGGCGAGCCGACCTTGTTGAAAACGATGAACGAAGCGACCAGGGCCAGCGAGCCGGCGATGATCAGATTCTGGACGTCCGCACCCCGGCGCAGGGCCCAGAGCAGCAACACCACGATCACTATCGCGGCGATGGCCAGCAACGGATTCATCACTGAGCCAACGGCTTCACTCATGCCGCCCCGGACTTCCCGGGTGTTGATCACGGTGTCTTCGAAAACGTAGGCGCCGTTCTGCTGGAAGATCGCCTGCCAAAGGCCCGGTGTGGTGAAGGGTGCCTCGAGCTGCATGCCCCGTCCGCCTTGGGCATTGAGGAAGCCGAGCAGGAATCTGGCTCCGCCGCCGGCCAAGACGACCGCGACGACGACGGCAGTGACCAGCAGGCCGGACAAGATCACCTTGAGCCGTTGTCTGCTCGCCACCACGATCGCGAACAGCACCGCGGCCGGCCAGACCTTGATCCAGGTGGCCAGGCTGAGGATCGCCGCGGCGAGGTAGGGACGGGCGGTGAGCAGAAGCAGGCCGACGACCACCATGGGAGCGGTCATCCCGTCGATTCGGCCGACCGCAACGGTACCGAGGATGGCCGTGGCGCCCATCCACCAGTAGGCGGCGTAGTAGCCCGGTTCCGATCTGGGCCGGGTGAGGAACCAGATGCCGATGAAGTTCAGGATCGTGAAGAGTACGAACCAGCCGAGTTGGTACAGGAAACCACCGAAGCCGGCAGCCAGAACGATCGGCAGCAGGGCACCAACCGGATAGACCCATTCGACGGATATGCCGCGCCACAGGCCATGGTCGATTCCGTCGAAGGCCCATTGCCGGTAGAAGCTGATATCACTGAGCACCTGGCCGGATAGGATCAGCGGCATGAGCAAGCCGAGGATCAGCAGGTGCAGCACCGCGAAGCTCAACCAGAGGCTGCGCGGCCGGTGGAATCTGCTGGCGAGGGTGCTGGAGGGGGCTGTCGACAAGGCGGTGCTTTCTGCTCGGCTCACGATCACCGGCCCGAGGATCCGGTGAAATGATCGTGTTCATCCTAACCGCCGCTAGGCCAAGTGTTTGAGCGCCTCGCGACGCGACAACGGACTCAACTCCGCGATGTGCTCGGTGACGAAGGCCTTCACCCAGCTCGGATTCGTCTTCGCATAGTCCCGCAGAGCCCAGCCGATGGCTTTGCGGATGAAGAACTCCGGATCGGCCAGATTGGCTCCGATGGTGGCACTGAGCAAATCTGGGTCGGTTTTGGCTTTGGCTTGGAGCTGGCTGATGATCGCGAGCCGGCGGAACCAAAAGTCCGGATCCTTGCTCCAGCGGATGATCTGCGGTTTCATCGAGTCCGGGTGCGACGCCAAGAGTTCGGCTATCCGGTGCGCCACGTCGTCGACGTGGTCCCACCAAGCTCCGGAGCTGACGATCTCGCAATAGAACGGCAAGAAGCGGAGATCGCCGCGGGCCAGTTTGCTGCTGCACAATGCTGCGGCCGCATAGCGCTCTTCACGGAACTCGGCGGAGCGCCAAAGCTCGGTCGCGGCGTCCCGGAGGTCTTCGGCGTCGGCTGGCGGAAACGCCTTGGCTGCGGCGGCCACGACTTTCCGGACCGCAGGCAGCGGTACCCCGCGGTAGGGCATGCTGGACTTCATATAGGCGGCCATGCCGGCCGCCCGTTCGGGATCGGCGAGCTGCGCCAGCTCTTGCCGGATCGCCGTGATCATTGCTCGGTCAGCAGGCATAATGACCTTCGATCTGGGCGGGGCTGGCGCCATCGAAGAGGAAGCACGCTGATTGCCAGAGCTGGGTTCTGCGGGCCTGGGCATTCAAGCCGGAGCACCAGGGCAGGTAGACCCGGAATCCGCGTTTGCCGCCGATTCCGGACTGCGAAACGATGCCGCGCTCGATGAGCACTTCCTTGCGGAACAAGAAATGCCCCCGCGGGCCGCCGGTCCGTGCCCGGATCAGAAATAGCTCGGCGTCGTCATCCGCGTCGAACGGCCGGATCGGACCATCCGCGGAACGTTGCCAAAGGGTCACGAACAGTCCGGCCTTTTCCGGGGTGTTCTTGGCAGCCCGGGAAGGCCGGCCAGGACCGCGCGGACTTCCGACAATTCTCGGGGCAGCAGCCCGCTCACCTGATCGACCAAGCCCAGCTGTAGGTTCCGGAGGGTATCCGGTATTCCGGCAAGACATCGGGCCCGACCGATGCGGTTCCCAGGCCGCGGTGCACGACGTCGAGGTACACGAAGGTTTCGGGCCGGGCAGCCAGCTCCCAGCTGTGCCGGGTCTGCACCAAATCCTCGGTCCGGAAATGCGCCGCGGAAAACTGCATGCCACGGTCGAAGCGCAACTGGAGCGAAGTTTCGCCAGCGCTCAGATCGAGTTCATGGACCCGGCCGCGGCCACCGTTCTCCTGCGGTCGAAGGTAGGGCACCTGGAGTCCGGCCACGCTGGAGCGCCAACGGCCAGGCATCGCCGCAGCCCGGCGGTCCGGGTACGACTCATGCGGTCCTTCGCCGAGCCATTCGACGTATTCGAAGCCCGGCACCAGCGCCAGCATGATTCCGACCCGGGGGAGGTCCTCGAGTCCGGCCGGGATCTCGACGGTTTCCTCAATTGCCACTCCGCCGTCGAGCAGGCTCCGGATTTCTTGCCGATGCCGAATCGTGAATCCGGTGCTGGTCCGGTAGCTGCTGGAGACGACGGCTGCCGAACGGTCGGCCGACCACCGGACTTGTTCCAGATCGCGTTGCACCGCGTCGAGGCCGCTGCCGCCGAAGGCCTCGCCGCCGAAGCGCAGCCGGTCATTGTCGGTCGGGGCCCGCCAGAAATTCAACACCGGTGCGGAGCTGAGCAAAGGATGGCGCAGCAGGCCCTCGGCATCCAGCTCGAGCGCTTGGCCCGGCCCGCCGGAGGCGACCACGGAGGCTGGTTCGCGGACGGTGAGCTGGAGTTGCGCGAGTTCCGTCCCGGCAGTGGCCCAGAGCAGATCCCCGGCGGTGCAGACGGTCAGCCGCAGACCGATCGTCTGCGCTGAACCGAAGGCTTCGGTCCAGGAATCGGGTAGCACGACGTCGGCAATCCCGCCCGGGCCGGCTGCCGCGGCCAGGGCGAGGGGATCGCCTTCGCCGTCCACCCGCACCAGGCATGCGCTGAATGCCAACCCGGTGAGGTCGGCGAAGTGCTGCATATTGCGCAGACGCAGGATTCCACGGCGCAGATCGTTGGCGGTTGATTCGAACTCGACTGGGCTGAAGATCCGGCGTACTTCGTGCATCGCGGGGTGCGGTGTGCCGTCGGGGAACAGCAGACCGTCGATGCAGAAGTTGCCGTCGTTCGGCGTGTCGCCGAAATCTCCGCCATAACGGTATTGCCCCGTGGCCTCCGAATCGAGGCCGTGGTCCCACAATTCCCAGATGAAACCGCCCTGCAGCCCCGGCGTCGAGCGGATCGCCCGCCAATAATCGTCGAGCGAACCATTCGAGTTGCCCATCGCGTGCTGGTACTCGCACATGATCAGCGGGCGATCGGCCGCCGGATGCTGCGCATAGGCGACGATGGCTTGGATCGGCGGATACATCGGAGCCACGATGTCCGTCTGCCGGTGGCCGGAATGCCAGTCCGCATTGATCGCGCCCTCGTAGTGCAAGGGACGGTGCGGGTCGTAGCCGCGCGCCCAGCCTGCGGCGGCGTCGTGATTGGCTCCGCTGCCGCTTTCATTGCCGAGGGACCAGATGATCACGCTGGGGTGGTTCTTGTCCCGCAAGATCATCCGGGAGACCCGGTCGACGAAGGCGCCCAGGTACCGCGGGTTGTCGCAGATGCTTCTGGCCCAGTCATGGGATTCGATATTGGCTTCATCGATGACGTAAAAACCGAAGCGGTCGGCCAACTCGAGGAACACCGGATCATTCGGATAATGCGAGGTGCGGATGGCATTGATGTTGAAACGCTTGAGTTGGGCCAATTGCTGGTGCAGCTGTTCCCGGTCCAGGGTCCGACCGGTATGCGGGTCGAAGTCGTGCCGGTTGACGCCCTGAATCCAGACCCGCTGCCCGTTGACCAGCAAATCCCGGCCATCGACCGCTACCCGGCGGAAGCCGACGTCGATCCAGGTTTCATCGGTGAGCTGGCCTTCGGGATCGATCAGCTGTACCAGTAGCCGGTAGAGCTGCGGCAGCTCGGCGGACCAGGGTTGTACCTGGCCGGGCTGGATCCGGAGCTGGACTTCGCCGGGTTTCCGCCAGGTCGCCCGGTGGTAGCCCTGGACCAATTCCTCGACTCGATCATCCAACTCGATGCCGGCTGCCGACAAGTAGACGGCAGCGGGCAAGTCCAGGTCGCCGAGGGCTGCGTCCGGGACGGTTTCCGGATCCAGGACAAAGCCCTTCCGCTGCTGCGACGGCAGCTCTGCTTCGACCGGTGCCTGGTTTGCCAAAGTCGCGCGAACCCGGTAGCCGTCCGGCAGCTGGGCGTCGGTGCCGGCTACCGTGACGGTCAGCTCCAAAGTGCCGTCGCCGGTCAGCGGGTCGAAGTCGGCGACCGCGGCCACGTCTTGCAGATAATTGGGCGGCGTCCGGTAGAGGTAAACGCTCCGGGTCAACCCGCCATGCCACCACTGGTCTTGGTCTTCGATGAAGCTGGCGTCCGAAAACTTCACTACGGTGAGCAGGAGCTCGTTCTCGCCGTCGTTCAGCAGCCCGTCGAGCTCGAACTCGGCAGCCAAATGGCTGTCCTTGCTGAAGCCGATCTGCTGCCCGTTCACGCTGACCAGGAGCACGCTTTCCGCGGCTCCGACATGCAGCACGAGGCGTTGTCCGCGCCAGGCTTCCGGCACGGTGAAGTTTTTCCGGTAGCGTCCGGTGGGGTTCCTCGCCGGAACTTCTGGTGGACTCTGCGGAAATGGCATCTGGATATTGGTGTACTGCGGCAGGTCGGCGGTGCCCTGCATGGTCCAGGCCCCGGGGACTCGGATCTGGCGCCACTGTCCGGTCGGTTCGGCCTCGGGGGAGTCCAGCAATTCGAAGTCCCAGAGGCCGTCGAGCAGCAACTGCTCCGGGTGCTCCAGCGCGTGCATTGGCGCGCGGCCGGCAGAAACGAGCTCAGGACTGAGCCATGGTTTCGGAAAAGGCATGTGTTCATTGTGCTAGCCGGAGCGCCAAGAAGGAAGCGCTTTTCGGCCGGTTCTCCGCCCGGTGCGGAAGGGCATCCCGGTTAGAACAGTTCGTCGCGTTCTGCGCTCTGCCCGGTTCGGCGCCGGCTTCGGTGCGCCAGGGCCAGACCGAGTGCCGCAGTGGTGCACAGCAGCAGCGCCAGGAGCACGAAGATCCCGTCTACGGTCTGGTAGACGGGTGCCGGCAGCTGACCGGTGGACAGCGAGCTAAGCGCTGCGACCAGACGTTCGATGACCGCGATGCAGGCAATCAGGAATCCGAACGACATGACGGAGTACCAGACGCGGCGGGCGCCACTGAGCCCGCGGCTCAACCGCAACGTCCGGGCCGCCAATTGGTAGCTGCTCACGCCGATGTAGATGTTGATCAACTGCGTGAAACCGATGACCGCCGGCTGCAGCCGGTAGGACTCCACCCGGAAGTCGGTCACCGGAAGATCGGAAAGGAAGAAGAGTACCGTGACCGCTGTTCCGAAAACCACGGCGATGCCGAGTTCGACGGCGGCAACCGGGAATCGGGAGCCGGCCGCGAGCTTTTCGGGATCGGGCAGAAAGGCGTTCTTCACGAAGAACAAACCGAAGAGGAAGGTCAGCTGCACCAGCAAATAGGCATGATTGGCCCCGCCCATTAGCTGATCGAAACCCTGATAGACGCCGTCGGTATTCACCAGCAGGCAGATGGCGATCAGGAGGAGGCCGGTCATGATGCCCACCATCCGGTAGGACAAGTTGCGGGAGAATCGCACGACGCAACTGACCAAGATCAGCAGGGCGATGATCGACAGCGGTAGGCCCCATGGCCCCATGGATACTCCTAGGGATGCTAGAAACTGCGGCAAGACCGGGAACGCCTGGCCTGCCGATCTACCGGCTTCGGCAAGCCAGGCGCGAAGCGCTGTGCCCCAGGCGGGAATCGAACCCGCGACCAAGAGATTAGAAGGCTCCTGCTCTATCCGCTGAGCTACCGGGGCTGGGTGATTTCACCGGGCGAAAGCACCGTGACTACTGTACCGAATCCAGCGAGAAAGACTCGACTTATCCTCCACAGGGGATAGAAAGCCGGAGTTTCCCCACTTCCCGGAACCTGGGACTGGTTGCCGCCCGCGTCTGCCGCCAGACTTGGCACACCGCTCCAGATGGGCGGGCGAATCAAATGATGGGCGGAAGGGGCAAACACCATGAGCGATGTTGTGACAGTCCGGGGCTTCGTAGCCAGCGAAGTCAAGATGACGCTGACTGAATCCGGGCTTCCGGTGGCGAATTTTCGATTGGGTTCCACCGAACGGCGGTTCGACCGAGGCCGGAACCAGTGGATCGATGCGGCGACGAACTGGTATTCGGTATCGATGTTCCGCGCGCTCGCGCAGAACGCTTCAGCCAGCATCAGCAAAGGCGAGCGGGTCATTGTGACCGGAAAACTGAAGTTGCGGCAGTGGAGAAAGGACGACGGACGGCGTGGCATCGCGCCGGAAATCGATGCGGATGCGGTCGGCCATGACTTGGTGTGGGGCACCGCAAAGTTCCGCCGTGCGGTGCAGACAAGTCAGATTTCGGCTGAATCCTCTGAACCCTCTGAATCTTCTGGACCATCGGGGCAGCCGGGGGATTCAAGCGGCGGCGCGGCTGCTGATCCGCCATCCGGAACTCTGCTGTCCCAAGCGGAGGATAGCGGCGAACCCGTGGATCGGGATGACCGGGATTCGGAGCCGGAGCAGGCAGAGGATGGTGCCGAGGATGTCGAATCGCCGGTGCATGCGCCGTATTGAGACCAAACTGGCCAGACTGCGCTGGCAGAGCTTTCTGTCCTGGGCTGGGCGACTGGGCGTCTTCTGAAGCCCCGACCGCTTCATCATCCGCTCTGATCGTCCGCTACGGCGGGCAGCGAAGAAGCCGGGGCAGAAAAACTGGGACTCAGTCGGACGCTCCGAAGTCGTCGAGCAGCCGGCGGAGATCGCGTCGCGGTCCGGCGGCTGCGCCAGGATTGTGTTCCAGCGCGTCCACCAAGCTGATCAAAGCTTTCCACAGTGCCCATCCGCGTCCGCGGGACCAAGTTGCCTGGTCGACGCCGAGCGCCGCACGGAACGCATCACGGGCCGCTCGGTCGAAGAATGTCCAGGCGATGACCAAGTCGCAGGCAGGGTCGCCGACACCGGAACTGCCGAAATCGATGACCGCTGACAGGCTGCCATCGCGGGTCAGCAGATTGCCGGTGGCCACGTCGCCATGGAACCAGACCGGATCGCCCTGCCACCGCGACTCGACCGCGTGATCCCAGATTCTTCTGACCGCGTCACCAGGGATTTCGCTGCCCAACGCGTCAATGGCGTCGATCGTCTCCGCCGCGTAAACGGAAGGGGCCGCGCCCCGATGCCAATTGTGCTTTCCCGGTGCCGGCCCGCCGCTCGGATCGATTCGATGCAATGCCTTCAGGAATCTAGCCAAGGCGGTCGCGAACTCGGAGAAGTCCGAGATTCCGGTTTCGTGGGCGACGCGGCCATCGATCCAGCGATACACCGACCAGGGGTAAGGGTAACTTTGCCCGGGTATTCCTTCGGCCACCGGCTCAGGAATCGGCAACGGCAACTTGGGAGCCAACCGGGGGAGCCATTGTTGTTCTTTGGCAACCTGAAGCGCGTACCACGGACCACTTGGCAAGCGGACCGTCAACTGTGCACCGAGCCGAAAGCTCCGATTGTCCCAACCGTTGATTTCGACCGCCCGGAGGGGCAACCCGGCCCACTCGGGGAACTGGGCGTCGACGAGCCGACGGGCAAGCTGGATATCGACAGCAACCGGGCTTCTTTCGGGAAAACTCGGCTCTTCCTCGCTCATGACCATCGATTATTCGGCTCCGGGAGCGCCACGTCAACAGATTCCAGGGGCGGCCGCGGCCTGCTGCGCCGGGACGGGACCGACGGTCGGGCCAGCAGTGAGTTCGCCGGAGCTGCGAGCTTCGAGGCTATGCCATTGACCTCAATCGCAGTTGAGGTTCTAGGTTGGTGGGGTGAATGTTGACGAAGCGGCCGCAAAGGCAGTGGACGCCGACCAGACGTCGATCTGGGCACCGAGATATCTGCTGACCACCTTGGGCATGGGTTCGTTGATCCTGCTCCCCGCGTTCGAATCTTTGGCGGTGACCACGGTGATGCCGGCGGTGAGCCGGGATCTCGGCGGGGAAGCCTTGTACGGCTTGGCTTTCGGAATGGTTTTCGCGGCCGGGATGATCGGGATGGTGCTTGCCGGATCATGGGCGGACCGACGAGGTCCGCGGCATCCGTTGTTCGCCGCGTTGCTGGTCTTCGCCGCAGGCCTGCTCTTGGCCGGGCTGGCGCAGAGCATGCCGATGCTGGTCTTGGCCCGGGCGGTCCAGGGCATCGGCGGCGGCGCGCTGAGCGTGGTGATCTACGTACTGGTCGCCAGAATCTACCCGAGCGCGCTGCTGCCGAACGTGTTCGCGGTTTTCGCAGCAGCTTGGGCTCTGCCGGCAGTCGTGGGACCGTTCATCGCGGGGATGATCGCCGAACAGTTCCATTGGCGGTGGGTCTTCCTCGCGGTGTTCCTGCTTTTGCCCCTGGTGCTCATGTTGATGCTGCCTGGTTTGAAGACGCAGAAGACGTTGTCCTCCGGGCCGCAAGTTTCCTCGGCACCGCCCGCGCCGTGGGTCAAACGGGCGGTATGGGCAGTGCTCGCCGCGCTCGCAATGCTGGTTTTGGGTGCTGCGGCCGAATTCGCCGGCGGGCTTGCCGTGCTGATCGCGGCAGCCGGATTGCTGGGGGTGGTCCTGACCGTCCGGCCGTTGCTCCCGGCCGGGACCTTGATCGCGAGGCGGGGCCTGCCGAGCATGGTCATGCTACGCGGAATGTTCTCCGCAGCCTTTTCGGGCACCGAAGTCTATTTGGTTCTGGCACTGGTGGACCACTACCGATTCAGCCCGGCAGTGGCCGGGCTGAGTTTGACCGTGAGCGCCCTTTCCTGGGGGCTGGCTTCGCAGGTCCAAGCCCGCACCAGCACCCGGGTGCCGCACGGGTTGGCGGTTCGGATCGGTGCCGGATTGGTCTGCGGCGCGATCCTCGCCGCCGTGCTCGCCACGGCTCTGGCTTGGCCGCCGTCGGCCTTGATCGTCATCTGGTTCTTCGGCGGGGCAGGTATGGGGTTCGGCCTGCCCCGGCTCAGCACCTTGACCCTGGCCGAGGCACCGGAGGGGGCGCAAGGTGCGGTCGGCTCGGCGCTTTCCATGGCCGATTCGATTGGCGCTGCGGCATCCCTGGCGATCATCGGCGTGGTGTTCGGCTTCGTCAACTCGCTGCGGCCGATGGGACCCGGCGCCGATGGGCTGTGGCCGGTGTTCGCGGCCTTGGCCGTCGCTGCGGTGTTCGGGGTTCTCGCAGTACTCGCCTCGGGGCGAACCGCAGTGCGGAAGCCGTACCCGGTCGGCATGGCAGAATGAAAAGGTGAGCGGACTACAGAAAACCCCTGGTGCCCGGTTGGCCGGAGGTATCGCAACCGGCCTCCTCGGCGTACTTCTGCTGGCCGGATGCTCAGGCAACACGCAGACTCCGGCGGTCAGCTCGCCGAGCAGTTCCGGCACGTCGACGGCCGCACCCGGTCCAGTTGATCTGATGTTGGCGCAAGTCACCTCGGCGCTGGGCACCCTGGCCGGGCAAAGTCCGAAACCCAGCCAAGACCAGGTCCGCAGTGCGCTGCAAGGATTGGCGGCGACGCCGTCGGCGGTGGAAGTGTCGATTTCGAAGACGCCTACCGGACTCGAAGTCGAAGCCGTCCAAGGTTCGGTCAAAGTGGACAAGAGCTGCGTGATCGGCGAGATCCGCAATGGCGCGGTGTCCACGACGGTGCAGCCAGTATTGCCCACCGGATTGTGCTTCGTGGGGGACCAGCGCTGAGCTCTGCAGGAAACGGCGAATGTGAGTTCTCCGGGTGCAAGCACTAGCCTTGAGGCATGGCGGAATTCATTTACACTATGACCAAGGCCCGCAAGGCGGTGGGCGACAAGGTCATCCTCGACGATGTCAGCATGTCCTTCTTCCCCGGTGCCAAAATCGGAGTCGTCGGCCCCAACGGTGCCGGCAAGTCCACGATCCTCAAAATCATGGCCGGTCTGGACACTCCGTCCAACGGCGAGGCCCGGCTCAGCCCGGGTTACACGGTAGGCATCCTGCTCCAGGAGCCGCCGTTGAACGAAGCGAAAACGGTTCTGGGCAATGTCCAGGAAGGCGTCGGCGAGATCTTCGAGAAGATCCAGCGGTTCAACCAGATTTCCGAAGAGATGGCCAATCCGGACGCGGATTACGACGCCCTGCTCGAAGAAATGGGCAAACTCCAGGAAGCCATCGACGCGGCTGATGCCTGGGACCTCGATTCCCAGTTGGAACAGGCCATGGACGCGCTCCGTTGCCCGCCGCCGGATGCCGATGTGACCGTCCTCTCCGGTGGTGAGCGGCGACGGGTGGCTTTGTGCAAGTTGCTGCTGCAGAAGCCGGACCTGCTGCTGCTCGATGAGCCGACCAACCACTTGGACGCCGAAAGCGTGCTGTGGCTGGAGCAGCACCTCTCCGCGTACCCGGGAGCAGTCCTGGCGGTCACCCATGATCGCTACTTCCTGGACCACGTGGCCGAATGGATCGCCGAGGTCGATCGCGGAAAGCTGTACCCCTATGAAGGCAACTACTCCACCTACTTGGAGAAGAAGCGCGCGCGCCTCGAAGTGCAAGGCAAGAAAGACGCGAAACAAGCCAAACGATTGAGCGAAGAGCTCGAGTGGGTCCGCTCGAACGCCAAGGGGCGGCAGACCAAGTCCAAAGCGCGTCTGGCGCGCTACGAAGAAATGGCCGCGGAGGCGGACCGGACCCGGAAACTCGATTTCGAAGAAATCCAGATCCCACCGGGCCCGCGCTTGGGCGGCCTGGTGCTGGAAGCGAGCAACCTGAAAAAGGGCTTCGGCGAGCGCACGCTGATCGACGGGCTCTCCTTCACTTTGCCCCGCAACGGCATCGTCGGGGTGATCGGTCCGAACGGCGTCGGCAAGACCACCTTGTTCAAGACCATCACCGGCATCGAACCGCTCGACGGCGGTGAGCTGAAGATCGGTGACTCGGTCAAGATCTCCTACGTCGATCAGAGCCGGGGCGGAATCGATCCGGACAAGACTCTGTGGGAAGTGGTTTCCGACGGCTTGGACTACATCAAGGTCGGCAATGTCGAAATGCCGTCCCGGGCCTATGTCGCAGCCTTCGGGTTCAAGGGCCCGGATCAGCAGAAAAAAGCCGGAGTGCTTTCCGGCGGCGAGCGGAACCGGTTGAACCTCGCGCTGACCTTGAAGCAGGGCGGCAATTTGCTGCTTTTGGACGAACCCACCAACGACCTGGACGTGGAAACCCTTTCCAGTCTGGAGAACGCCTTGCTGGAGTTCCCGGGCTGCGCCGTCGTGGTTTCGCACGACCGCTGGTTCCTCGACCGGGTGGCCACGCACATCTTGGCTTATGAAGGCACTGAGGAGAATCCGGCGAACTGGTACTGGTTCGAGGGCAACTTCGAATCCTACGAGGAGAACAAAGTCGAGCGGCTCGGCGCGGACGCGGCCCGCCCGCATCGGGTCACCTATCGCAAGCTGACGCGCGACTGACCCAGCGGAGCATCTGCTCTCCGGACCGGCTTCGGGTCCCGGTGCTACGCCATCGCTGCGTAGCGCCGGGACCCGAAGGCGTTAATCAGAGTTTCTCCCGGGGCACCCGGATCATGCCCTCTTGCGCCACCGAAGCCACCAGTTCGCCGCTCCGGTTGAAAAACTTGCCCAAGCTCAGGCCGCGGGCACCAGAGGCACTGGGCGAGTCCGAGACGTACAGCAGCCAATCATCGACCCGGACCGGGCGGTGCCACCACATGGCGTGGTCCAGACTGGCGATGCTGACGCCGGCCGAACGCCAGGGCATTCCGTGCCTCCTCAAGACTGGTTCCAGCAATGTGTAGTCGCTGGCGAAAGCCAATGCGGCGCGGTGCAGAACCGGATCGTCGGGCATGGCGCCCACCGTTTTCAGCCAGACTGCCTGCTGCGGTCTGCGGTCGTCGTCGACTGAGAAATAGATGTTGCTTCCGACGTGCCGCACGTCGAAGGGGCGTTCCACGGTCCACTCCCGGGCTACCGGATGGTCGAGGCTCCCCAGGAGATCGGCGGCGTTCGGCAAAGATTCCGGATCCGGAATTCCTTCCGGGAATTCGGCTTGGTGGTCCAAGCCGTCATCGGGTTCCTGGAAAGAAGCGATCATGGACAGGATCGGCTCGCCGTTCTGATAGGCATGCACTCGGCGGGCGGAAAAGGACCGGCCGTCGCGCAGTCGCTGCACACCGAAGGTGATCGGCTGATTCGCGTCTCCGGCGCGTAGGAAATACCCGTGCATCGAATGCACCGCCCGGGTTTCCGGCACCGTCCGCGAGCTCGCCACCAGCGTTTGGGCCAGGACCTGCCCGCCGAAAACGCGTTGCGAGGGGCGCTTTTGCGAGGTGCCGACGTAAAGGTCTTCATCGGTGCGGGCACCATCCGCGTCACTGAGGTCGAGCAATCCGAGCAGATCGGCCAGCGGGTCATGGGCAGCTTCAGTCATGAGCTGACTCTATTGCGCTGCGGGGAACTCGCTCAACTGCGGTGTTTTCGGACACACTATTTGGGCCTGCCGCCGGGCTTTGCGAAGATGAGCGCATGAGCTCGGTCATTCAGATTCCCCTGCAGATCCGATTCGGGGACATCGATTCCTACGGACACGTCAACAATGTGCAATACATTCAGTTTTTGGAGGATGCCCGGGTCCAGCTGACGCACACGCCCTTGGGCGAAGCCGCAGGAGCCGGAGCGCAGGCGGGCGACTGCTTCAATGATCTGGTCGCAGCCGATCAGTTCACTTTGGTCGGGCGGCATGAAATCGAGTACTTGGCACCGCTGACCTTCCGCACTGAATCGGTATTCGTGAATATTTGGATTACCCGGATCGGTGCAGCGAGCTTCGATTTCGGTTACACGGTGGCCGAAGCCGACGGGTCGAAGGTTTATGCCCAAGCGGCTTCGGGTATGGTCCTGGTCTCGCGGAACACCGGCCGGCCGGTGTTCTTGGACAGACCGCAGCGGCACGCCCTGGAGAACTGGCTGGGCGAACCCATCGACTTCCGCAGACGACCGCCCACGGGCGAGCAAGGCAGGGCCGCCGAATGAGCCAGACGCTGGTCTTTTCCGACGACGCCGGAGTCGCCGACTTCCGTACCTTCGTTTCCCGCGCCCGGGCCGCGGACGACGGCGCCATCAGGTTGCAGGCGAGCAGCGGGGTCCTGGCGGCTTGGGTTTGCTCGATGCGTCCCAAGCTGCTCGGCGAAGGCACCCCGACGGTTTTGGGTTTGCGCACCATGGCCGTAGCGCGGCAGGCGGATTCAGACGATACCGTGAGTCTGGCTTCGGTCGCGGACCGGCTCGCCCGGCTTGAGCCGGGCGACCGGGAGTTGCCGGTCCCGCCGATGGGCGTTCGGGAAGCCTGGGCCTCGGTGAGCCCGCCACGGGCCGATTGGCGGCTCGTGGCGCAGTTGGACGCGGACCGATTGATCCAGGCGGCAAAAACCGGCGTCCGCGAGGTGGCACAGATCATTCCGGTCAATCCGGGCGCCCTGATCGTCAACAACGCGCGTGCCTCGGTCTGGGGGCGAGAGCTGCCGGATGTCCCGGGGGTGCCCGCCGGAGCTGCATTCGCCGGTTATGCCCTGGGCTTCTGGAAACCGGGCGAGCCGGTGGCGCTCTTCCAGTCCGCCCGCTGGCTCAGGCTCAGCAGCGGAGCCGGGCACGTTTTGGTGCGGCCGGGCAGTCAACTGAGCTAGCCGGCCGGGCGACTCAGATTGAGCAGAGGCCAGGTCCAGCAGGGGCTTCGCCACTCAGGCCGAGTTGACCATCGAGTGCGCCGCACGTTCCAAATAGTCCCACAAGGTGGTTTCCTGCAGCGGCGGCAGCTCCAGGGTGTCCAAAGCCGCCCGCATCAGTTCCAACCAGCGGTCCCGGGCCGCCGGGGTGACCGCGAACGGGGCGTGCCGCATCCGCAGGCGGGGATGCCCGCGTTCTTCCAAATAGGTTTTGGGACCGCCCCAATACTGTTCCAGGAACATCAGCATCCGGCGCTCGGCCGGAGCCAAGTCCTCGTCGGGGTACATCGGGCGCAAAAGGTCGTCGTCGGCGACCCGGCGATAAAATTCGTGCACGAGTTTCACGAAGGTATCGTGCCCGCCCACGGTCTGGTAAAAGTTCTCCGGCGGTGCGGTGAAATTGCTGGCCGGCCCGCTGACCGGGGTGAGCCGCGCCAGCGGTTCGCCGAAGCGGGACGGAATCGGTAGGCCTTGCGGTTCTTCGGTCATCTCAGATTCCCGCTCCTTCATCGCCGTCGGCCGGTGCTTGGTAGTTGCCTTGCGAGCGGTTGCCCACCCGGAGGATTTCACCGTTGCGCAGGTACCAGATCGCACCGTCGGCAGAACGCACCCTGGTGATCCGCAGGCCGACTGATTCCACGATCCCGACGACTTCCGAGGTTTCGATCACGTCGCCGATTCCGTATTGGTCCTCGAGCGTGATGAAGATCCCGGCGAGGAAATCCCGGATCAGCTGCTGGCAGCCGAAGCCGATCGCCACACCGAGGATGCCCAGGCCGCCCAGCAGCGGGACCACATTGATCTGGAAGGCCAAAAGCACGTAGATGAAGACGATCACCACGATCACCACGCCGAGTACTGAGGTCAACAGCGTCCCGATGGTGCCGGCCCGTTGCACACGGCGTTCCGAGTCGAGCGGACGCAGCGCCGGTTGCGCCCAGCGCAGGGCCCGTAACTTGAACACCGAGCTGCCATTGCGCACCCGGCGCACCAGCTTGGCGATGACGAATTTTCCGACCCCCCACACCAGCAGGCCGATCACGACGCTCAATCCGGCGCTGATCCAGCTGTTCAACAGGGGGTCTTGGGTCCATTGCGGCACTGCGGGCAGCGCTCCTCTCTCAGCAGAAGACAATTCCTCTGCATCTATTCTGTCATTGACTAGGCTGATCGCATGCGACTTCTGATCCTCGGCGGAACGGTCTTCCTCTCCCGCAACATCGCCAGGGCGGCGGTAGCCCGCGGCCACCAGGTCACCGCGCTGGCCCGGGGGAGCCGGCCGGTTCCCGCCGGTGCGATGCTGCACGTGGCGGACCGCGACCAGGGGGTGACGGCTTTTGCCGGCTTGACCGGTGAGTGGGACGCTGTGATCGACGTGGCCAGGGATCCTGTGCAGGTCGGGGCGGCGCGCCAAGCCCTGTCCGGTCGGGTGGCACACTGGACCTTCGTCTCGACGCTGTCCGTCTACGCCGACCAAGCGGTGGCCGGCCAGGACGAATCCGCGGAGCTGCTGCCGGGCTTGGCCGAGGGGGCGGATGCTGCTGCCGAATACGGTGCGGCGAAGGTGGCATGCGAGCAACTTTTCGGCTCGGCCACGGAGCCATTCGCGATCGTCCGGCCGGGACTGATCTGCGGGCCGGGCGACCCTAGCGACCGTTATGGTTATTGGCCGGCACGCTTCGCCCGGGACAACGGCCCGGCCCTGCTTCCGGACCTGGGCGCGATGGCCACCCAAGTAATCGATGCCAGAGACCTTGCGCTCTGGCTGGTGGAACTCGCGGAGTCCGGGACCGGTGGCGTTTTCGACGCATGCGGCCCCACGGTGCCATGGCGCACCCTGATCGGAGCCGCGATGGAAGTCGCCGGGTATTCCGGCCGGCTGCGACTTGCAGACCCGGCGTGGCTCAGCGCGCACGGCGTCTCCCCGTGGGCCGGGCCGGAGTCTTTGCCCCTGTGGTTGCCGGAAGACGCGTTCGGCTTGATGGCCCGACGTGGCGCTGCGGCGCGTGCGGCCGGGCTGCGTCTGCGTCCTTTCGACCAGACGCTGGAATCCGTGCTCGCAGACGAGAAGTCCAGGGGCCTCGGCCGGGAACGCCGGGCTGGACTCGGCCAAGCCCGGGAAGCCGAGCTATTGGCTTTGCTGGCCGGCTAAGCGCCGCGGGCCACGCAATTGCCTCAGCGCTATCTCGGCTGTGCGCCGGTCCAATGTGCATGTTCAGTGGGCATGGCCGTCTGTGCCCACTGAACCCACGAATTGGACGGGCCGGGGAGGGCTCAGAGCGGCTCGTGGGTTACCGGAAAATTCATGCTCCGGGCGATGAAGCACTTCTGTGCGGCTTCGTGGTGCAGTTCCTTGGCCAGCTCGGCTTGCGAGGGGTCGGCCAACTCGACCTGCGGGCGCAGGGTGACCGAGCTGAATTGGCCGCTCCCGTCTGGATTGAGCACCATGGTGCCTACTGCGGAGTCGGTGTAACCGGTCACCGTGAGGCCATGGTTCACCGCGACGTGCAAGTAGGAGAGCATATGGCATTCGCTCAACGCGGTCAGCAACAGCAATTCCGGGTTCCAGCGGGTCTTGTCGCCGTGGAAAGTGGCGTCGGCGGAGCCCAGGATGTCCGGTAAGCCAACGGCGCTGACCGTGTGGTCTCGACCGTAGTCCCGATAACCGGACGTGCCGCTGCCGCGGTTCCCAGTCCATACCGTGTGGATCGCGTAGTGGTGTTCGTTGCCGATTCTTCCGCTCATGCGATTAGTTTAGGCTTCGCCCGCCTTGCCGGTAAGCGTGAACCCCGCGCGAACGCACACGTGAGCGTTCGGCCCTTTCGTGTCGAACTCCGTTCGCCACGTTGGGACCCTGACGAACGCACACTTGGTGCGGGTGTTTTCCGAAAACACCCGCACCAAGTGTGCGTTCGCGCCCCGTGCAAGGTGAGCTCAGGGCTCAGGGCTCGGGGCTCAGTGGTCTGCGGCTTGGGCCTTCAACGCCCGCAGCACGCCGTCGCGGTTCTCCAAGACCAAGCGGCGGAGCGCGGGGGTTTCCTCGCCCAGTTCGGCCAAGAAGGCATCGGTCGCGTCAATGGTCGCCTGGGACACCAGGTGCGCCGGGTAGAAGCCGTTGACGATGGTAGAGGAGATCTCATGGGATTTCTCCGCCCACACGGAGCGGATCGCGGCGAAGTACTGGCTGCGGAACGGTTCCAGCAGGCTTTGCTCGTGGACCCGGCCGAACCCGGCGATCGCTGCGCGCTGCGCCGCATTGGGCAGGCTGCCTTCGACCACGACGGCGTCCCAGACCTTCTGCTTGGCTTCGGCCGTGGGGATTGCGGCTGAAGCGGTGGCTGCCGCGAGTTGGCCGGTTTGGGTGTGGTCGCGCTCGAGTTCGGCGTCGACCTCGGCCTGACCGAGCCGACCGCCGGCCACCAGCGAAGTCAACAACTCCCAGCGCAGGTCCTGATCGATGTCCAAGCCGTCCAGCCGGTATGAACCAGTCAGCAGATCGGACACCGTGTCCAGTTGTTCGGAGCTCTGCGCGAGAGCCGCGAAGCTCTTGACGAACTGCAACTGCGAATCGGAACCGGGAACCGCTGCGGTGAACAGAGCCCAGAGCTTTTCTGCGGCGGCGATCCGGGTTTCGTGCTGGGCTTCCGGCGCCACATAGAACGCCAGCGTGCTGGCGAGTTGGCGCAGCAGCACGGTGACCACCGAGGAATCGGTTTCGGCACCGATGTTGGCAAGTACCAAATCCACATAGGCCCGGGCCGGGGTCTCGCCGTCGCGGGCAGCGTCCCAGGCCGAGGCCAGGACCAGGGTGCGCGGCAGCGATTCCGCGAAATCCTTCAGATGGGCGGTGGCGGTCGCCAGCGAATGCTCGTCGAGCCGGATCTTGGCGTAGGCCAAATCATCGTCGTTGAGCAAGACCAGATCGGGCCGCTGGCGGCCGACGAGTTCGGCGACCTCGGTCAGTTCGCCGTCCACGTCGAGTTCCAGCCGGTGGCTGCGAACCAGCTTGCCGTCGCCGTCGAGGTCGTAGAAGCCCACGGCGAGACGGTGCGGCCGGATGGTCGGATAATCCGGGACAGCGCTCTGCTCGATGCCGAAGGAGGTGATCACACCGGCTTCGTCGGTCTCGATCCGGGCGCGCAGGGTATTGACGCCGGCCGTTTCCAACCAGAGCCGGGACCATTGCTTCAGGTCGCGGCCGCTGGCCTGTTCCAGCTCGCTGAGCAGGTCCACCAATTCGGTGTTGCCCCAGGAGTGTTTGCCGAAGTAGGCGCGGACTCCCGCCATGAATTCTTCCTGGCCCACCCAGGCGACCAGCTGGCGAAGTACCGAAGCGCCCTTGGCGTAGGTGATCCCGTCGAAGTTGACCTGGACGTCTTCCAGGTCCCGGATCTCGGCCACGATCGGGTGGGTCGAAGGCAGCTGGTCCTGCCGATAGGCCCAGGACTTCTCCAGGGAGGCGAAGGTGGTCCATGCCTGGGTGAATTCGGTGGCCTCGGCGGCAGCCAGGGTGGACATGAATTCCGCGAAGGATTCATTGAGCCAGAGGTCATTCCACCAACGCATGGTCACCAGATCGCCGAACCACATGTGCGCCAGCTCGTGCAGGATCGTGATCGCCCGGCGTTCGACCAGGGCATCGGTGACCTTGGACCGGAAGACATAGCTTTCCAAGAAGGTCACCGCGCCGGCGTTCTCCATGGCTCCGGCATTGAACTCCGGGACGAAGAGCTGATCGTATTTGCCGAACGGGTAGGGCGTGCCGAATTGCTTTTCGTAGAATTCGAAACCCTGCCGGGTCAACTCGAAGACGTTGTCGGCATCCAGGTACTGCATGAGCGACTTGCGGGCGAATACGCCCAGCGGGATGACCCGGCCGTCCGAGCTGGTCAGTTCGCTGCGCACGTTTTGGTACGGGCCGGCGATCAGCGCAGTGATGTAGGAGGAGATCTTCGCAGTGGGCTCGAAGTCCCAGGTCTTGCGGGCACCGCCCTCGGCGTCCGCGCCGGCGTCGACCGGTTCGGGAGTGGCGGAGTTGGAGATCACGTCCCAGTGCGCCGGGGCAGTGACCCGGAACCGGAAGCTGGCTTTGAGATCGGGTTGCTCGAAGACTGCGAACATCCGGCGGGAATCCGGGACCTCGAACTGGCTGTAGAGGTAGACCTCATGGTCCACCGGATCCACGAAGCGGTGCAGGCCCTCGCCGGTATTGGTATAGCGCGCATCGGCGACGACGACCAATTCGTTCTGTTCGGCCAGGCCCGGGAGTGTGATGGTCACGCCGTCGGAGACCTCGGCCGGGTCGAGCTCGACGCCGTTGAGCGTCACCGAGTGCACGGCGTCGGTGATCGCGTCGATGAAGCTCTCGGTTCCGGCCTGAGCCTGGAACCGGACCGTGGTGGTGGAGCCGAAGATCTGCTCGCCGCGGGTCAGATCGAGTTCGACGTCGTAGCTTTCGACGGTGAGGTTTTCGGCGCGGGTGCGCGCCTCAGAACGGGTCAGGTTCATTCCTGGCAAAGGGGGCCTCCGAGGGCGTAAAGACTTCTCCCGGAATGTGACCGGGCTGACATTTGCCCATTCTTCCACGCCGCGCCGTGAGATTCATTCTCAATCGCGGTGGCGGGATGGTGGCTGGAACCTCCCTGCCGGCTGCCGGCCGAAAACTGAGAGACTGGAAGCATGGTGCTCAAGGTTGCGATGATCGGCGATGGGTCGGTGTCCCGGGATCTGCGCGGGTATCTTGCCGCGTCCGGGCGGTTCGAGGTGCTGGGCGTGCAACGCAGGCAAACCGAGGCCGGTGCCGCGGGGGAGCAGTTCGGACGGCTGCTGGACGCCGCGGATGTGTTCGTGGAGGCGGCGGGAGTGGCTGCGGTGGCCGAATACGGACCCCGGGTGGTCCAGGCCGGCAAGGACTTGCTGGTGACCTCGGTCGGCGCTTTCATCGATCCGGCGCTGCGGCGGTCGGTCCTGCATTCCGGCCCAGGCCGGGTCCATTTGAGCAGCGGAGCCATCGGCGGGCTCGATCTGATCCGGGCTGCGGCGGCCAGCGGCGGCATCGACTCGGTTCATCTGGAAACCAGGAAACGGCCGGTCGCTTTGCTCCAGGAGTGGATGACTGCCGCGGAACGGGAGCGGATCACCGGCTCTCTGGAGCCGCAGCTGCTTTTCGAGGGGAACCCGGCGGAAGCGATTTCCCGCTTTCCAGGCTCGTTGAACGTCGCGGTGGCGCTCGGCCTCGCCGTCGGCGACATGGACCGGGTGTCGATCAGCTTGATCGCAGATCCGGAGGCGGAGTTGACCCAGCACCTGATCACTGCGGGCGGAGCTGCAGGGGAATACGTTTTCCGGATTGCCAACCAGCCCAGCCCGGCTCAGCCCAGAAGTAGCGGATTGACCGCTCGGGCCTTGTATTCCGGGCTGCTGCGGCTGACCGAACCGGGCGGGAATTTCGTATGAGCCAGGTGCGCGAGGAACGTTTCGACCGCAGGTTCACCGCCTTCGGTATCGGATTCCCCTGGGTGTTGGCCTTCTGTTT
The DNA here is from genome assembly GCF_031454135.1 of Arthrobacter russicus. NCBI lineage: Bacteria > Bacillati > Actinomycetota > Actinomycetes > Micrococcales > Micrococcaceae > Arthrobacter > Arthrobacter russicus. Next base: position 424,935 of record NZ_JAVDQF010000001.1, on the reverse strand, counting down.
CGCGGCGGTGGCCTTGATGCTGCGCCGGGCGGTCCCGGACCCGATGGGTCTGCACTGGTCGGGCCAACGCGCCGACCTGACCGTCGGTTTCCCGGCATTCGTGCTGTTCGCCGCGCTGTCGATCGCTATCCCCGGCGCGGTGTGCGGGGCGATCGCCGGGGCCAGGCTGCACCGCCGGTGGTTGCGGCGGCTGCTCATGGGCGCAGCGGTCTTCTTGAGCCTCTTGACCGCCTCAGCAGGTGCGGGGTTCCTGATCGGCCAACAAGGGATCTCCTCGGCGGATGCCGGCGGCTTCGACAGCACGGTGTTCGCGCTCGGCTCAGGCGCGGCGGTGGCCCTCGGGGTGATCATGATGTTCACCTTCCAGCCGGATCCGCGGTGGACTGCGCAAGATGAAAGGGCTTTGGCGGAGGAAGCTGCCGCCCTGGCCGGGACGCCGCGGGTCGTTTACTGGGTGCACGCGCGAAGCTCGAGTTTCGTGTTGCTGGGCATGACTCTTCTGCTGATCGGTGGATTGCTTTTGCTGCTCAGCCCTTGGATCACTTTGGCCTTGGCGGTGCTGGTGCTGGCCGTGACGGCCTTCTTGTTCGGTCGGGTCTCACTGCCGGGATCGCATGAGCCGGAGCCGCATTTGCGCGTGCAGGCGGCGGGTTTGATCCCGGTGCTCGATCTTCCGCTGAGGCAGATTCGCGCGGTGGAAGTGCTCGAAGCCAGGGTTTGGGACCTGGGCGGTCCGGGAGTCAGGTGGCCTCGCACCGGAATGCAGTTCCTGACCCGGAACGGTGCCGCTCTGCGCGTGCAAACCGAGTCGCACCCGGCGGTGCTGATCAGCGCTCCGGATCAGGCTGCTGCCCGGAACCTGGCGGACCAGATCCGCCGTCGGCTCCAGCTGGATGACGGGCCGTGACAACTAGTACGCTCACCAGTGGATCCGTTCATCGCTTTGAGGAGAAAAATGTCCAAGCCACGCGTGCACATCGCTACCGACCATGCCGGACTGGAACTGAGTGCGCACTTGATTTCGCACCTGACCGGGCAGGGCTACGACGTCGTGGACCACGGGCCGCAGTCCTACGATCCGGACGATGACTACCCGGCGTTCTGCATCAAGGCCGCGCAGGGCGTGATGGCCGACACCGAGGCGGGTGTCTTCGCCCTGGGGATAGTCCTGGGCGGATCAGGAAACGGTGAGCAGATCGCCGCGAACAAAGTCAAGGGGATTCGGGCGGCGTTGGTCTGGAATCTGGAGACCGCGAAGCTCGCTCGGGAGCACAACGACGCGAATGTGGTTGCCGTCGGCGGCCGGCAGCACAGTGTCGCGGAGGCTACCGAACTGATCGAAGCCTGCCTCACCGAGCCGTTCAGCAATGCGGAACGGCATGTCCGGAGGATCGGCAAGATCGCCGCTTTCGAGGCGACCGGTGAAGTCGTCGAGTAACCGGTTTCGGCTTCGGTTCGGGAGCTCGAGTCCAAAGTGTTATCGACTTTATCAAAACGTTTTCTAAATCATGATTTCTAACTGCCTCCAGTGAGCAATGATTGATCTACCGAGAGCCCTCTCTGCTTTCGGGATCAGCCAGCCGCGTGTCGTAACGACAGCGTCGGTTCCACTATTTCTGGAGGTACTCAATGGACGGTTCTGTGTCGGTTTTGACGAGGCAGGGGGGCGCTCCACAGTCTTTCGTCAAACCGATCCTTGGATTTTTGCTGGCCGGTCTGCTGGCAGTTTTCTACATCGTGGGGGTAAGCCCGACGGCGCGCGCGGATGCGGCGGTTCCCGGTGCCTCCGTTGGCGGAGTGGTCTTTCTTGACGTGGATCAGAGCACTTATCTGGATGACGGCGATGCAGTGCTGCCCGGCCAGGAGGTCGTGCTCCGAGACAAGTCCAACAAACAGGTAGCATCAACGCGGACCGGGGACGACGGAAGGTATTTGTTCGACAACCTTGTTCCGGGAGCCTATTCGGTTTTTTTCTCCGAATACCGGGACTATCTTTTTTTCAATAGCCCGGACCCCGGGTATCAATTGCTCGAAAACGCCTCTTGGGCTGGATCCAGCGGCGGCACGGAGCAACTTGTCCTGGTATCCGGACAGCAAATGCTGCACGTCAACGGTGGGATGCGAGACCGTAGTTCTGTGCCGAAGACTGGCAGCATTAGCGGCTGGGCCTTCGAGGATGTCAACGGCAACGGTGTCCGGGAGGCGACTGAGCCGGCGGTGCCCGACGTGCTCGTCCAGATCAAGCGCACCGACCTCAGCATGCCGATGGTAGAGCAGCGCACCGGCACTGATGGAAAGTATTTTTCCGCTCTGGGGCAGGGTAGCTACGAGGTCTTGTTTACCGCACCGGCTGGATACGAGAGTTCCTTCACTGCGCCGAGTCCCAGCGGCAAATCACAGCTGATAAGACTCAGCCGGGGCCAGCAGCTCGCCGACCTCGATGCCGGCTTGCGCAAGGTCGGTGGGCCTTCGAAGATTTTTCCGGTTGAAATCAGTGGAACCGTGTTCGAGGACGTGAATAGCACCGGCAAATGGGAACCGGGCAGTCCGGGGCTGGTCGGCGTGAAGGTGATCCTTCTGGACCGGAACTTCAATCCGCTGCCGGGCCGGGAAACCTTGACCGTGGCGGAGGGCCGCTATCTTTTTTACAACCTGCCGCAAGGTGTTTACATGGTCAAGTTCATCAATCCCGCGGGATATCTGTTCACGGTTCCGGGGTCGGCCGGGATCAGTTCGACGCTGGACCTTTCGGTCGGATCAGGTTCAGCAGGAATGAAACAGGTCGATGCGGCGCTCGTGCGGAACCAACCGGCGCCGATTGGTCCGTCGGTCAACAATGTGCTGGGGGCCGAGTCCGAATTGGCGAATACCGGGGTCGCCCCGTTGCCCTTCGGCCTCGGTGCCGGGTTGCTCGTCGCCGGTGCAGGAGCCGTCTGGTTCAGCCGACGGAGGGTCGGCGCCTAACGAGTTGTGTTGCCGCTTGATAGGGTCGGTGGCGGCGTCCAAAACCGGACGCCGCCACCGACATTTGGCTGGCGGCTAGCGCAGAGAAGGATGGTCCATGCCCGAGGGGCACACAATTCACCGGTTGGCCCGGCAATTCAACGACGTCTTCGGCAATGCACGCTTGACGGCTTCGAGTCCGCAGGGCAGGTTCGCCGATGGGGCGGCGCGGATCGACGGACAGATTCTGACCGGCGCGCAAGCCCATGGCAAGCAGCTCTTCGCGGCGTTCGAATCCGGGGTGATCCTGCGAGTGCACCTGGGTCTCTACGGCGCCTGGGACTTCGGCGGCGATGAAACCTTCCGCGGTGCCTCGAGTATTGGTGCGCCGCGGCGGGTGGGGGAACGGGAACTCGGATCTGAAGAGGTCAGCTATACCGGCCCGCCGGAGCCCATCGGTGCCGTCCGGCTGCGCTTGGTTTCGGCCCATGGCTGGGCGGATTTGCGCGGACCGAGCGCCTGCGAGGTGCTCACTCCGACTGAGGCGGCTGCCATCCGGGCGAAACTGGGCCCGGACCCGCTGAATGCCGCCCGGTCTGACGACGGCGCTGTCGAATTCCTCCAGCGAATCCGTTCGAGCGCCCGACCGGTGGCAGTATTGCTGATGGATCAGAACATCGTGGCAGGGATCGGCAACGTCTACCGGGCGGAGCTGCTGTTCCGGAACAGAATCGATCCGATGCTGTCGGGAAAGCAGCTCAGCGTTGAGCAGGTCAGCATGCTGTGGGCGGACGCCGTCGTACTGCTCGAAGAGGGGGTGGCGAAGGGCCGGATCATCACTACCGAGTTGGCAAACCGGGACCGGCCAGACGACGTCCATTATGTCTACAGGCGCACCGGCTTGGCCTGTTTGATCTGCGGCGAGGCAGTGTTCGGGAAAGAGTTGGCCGGACGAAACCTTTTTTACTGTCCAGGTTGCCAGTGCCAGGTGCGCCATCTGCCGGACTAGCGAATAACTCACAGGGGATAGATTAACCCTTCGGTAGTTCGCTAGTTTGGTGCTGTAGGCCGGTGATTTGGCCTGGGTTTCGTTCCTAGGTGTTTATGAGGGTAGTGGTTGCTGCCCTCTGATCGGTTTGGTTTAGTGTGTGGTTGTTTTCGTACTCTACTGGGCTTTGGTAGCCCAGGCCGGCGTGGAGTCGAGTGTTGTTGTACCAATCGACCCATTCCAAGGTCGCTAGTTCGACTTGCTGAAGCCCGGTCCAGGGCCGGTGGTGTTTGATTAACTCGGTCTTGTAGATCGCGTTGATGGACTCGGCCAGGGCGTTGTCATAGGAATCGCCGACGCTGCCAACTGATGCTTTTACCCCGAGTTGAGCCAGCCGGTCGGTGTAAGCGATGGAGACGTATTGACTGCCTTTATCGCTGTGATGGACCAGCCCGCCCAGGGTGTCGTCGGCCTTGAATGTTGCCGTGTTCAGTGCGAACAGCGGCAAGTCCACGGTTTTCAAGGACTTCGATGCAGCCCAGCCGACAATTTTTCGAGAGTAAACGTCAGTGACGAAAGCCAGATAAACGAAGCCGGCGAACGTGGGAACATAGGTGATGTCCGAAACCCAGAGCCGGTTCGGCGCTGGGGCGGTGAACCGGCGGTTCACTAAATCATCAGGACGATAGTCCGTGGCTTTGTGTGTGGTGGTGCGTGGCTTCCGTCCTCTGAGAACCCCGTGCAGATGATTGACCCGCATCAGCCTTGCCACGTGATCACGCCCCAGGCTTAGCCCGGCTCGCAGGGCTGCTTGGTGGAGCTTCCTTACCCCGTAGACGGAATAATTCGCGGCGTGGAGTGCTTTCAAGATCGTTCCGTGCTCAAGGTCTTTTAGAGCCCGGTTGCTAGGTTTCCTGGTTTTGAAAGCCCGGTACCCGCGTGCGGTCAGGAACCCACAATCTGCACGGCCAAGTACCCTGCAGATACCCTCGACCCCGAAACGATCACGGTACATGTCAATGAATCCGATCATCTCAGTGTGGGGCGGTCGAGTTCGGAGGCAAAAAACGCTGACGCAGCCTTCAAAATCTCATTCGTGCGTTTGAGTTCCAACACCTCGCGTTTAAGGCGTTTGATTTCAGCGTTTTCCTCGCTACTGATTCCTAGCCTGGTCCCGGCATCAATCTGAGCTTGACGCCGCCATCGACGTAAAGCTTCAGGGCTAACCCCTAGCTTGCCCGCGACATGGGTGATCGCAGCGAACTCCGTCTCATGATCAGGCAAAGCCTCATCAACAAGACGCAAAGCCCGATCCCTGAAATCCCTCGGATACTGTTTCGACATAACTCCATCCTCCTATAAGAATGGGAACGAAACCCAGGCCAAATCATCCGTATGCCGCCATGTACAGCCGGGAAGATGGAAGTTTTCTCTTCGGGATGTCTGAGGAGAGCGATTCCTTCTTTCTCAGCTATCGTGACAAAAGAATCAAGGTCGGTGATCCGATTCCAGGAAGTGCTGGAGACAAGTGGGTGACCAGGGGAAAAGAGTATGTCGAGAACATCGCAATCAATACCGGTACTGATATCAGGGGATACGTTTTCAACGACATGAACGGTGACGGCGCACGGACCGAGGATGAACCCGGGGTCGCCGGTGCCGTGGTGCTCTTGAAATCCTCGAATGGAACCGAAATAGTTAGGGCGACATCCGATTCGGACGGCCGGTACTCCTTCGATGCCCGAGTCCCGATTGGTACTGGTTACTCGCTGGAACTCCTGCCTGTGCGGGGAGAGGTTGACCGGACTAAAGTCTCGGAGGCGCCTGCCGAAATCGATTCGGGTATTTATTCGTTGGATTTCGGGATTCGGTTGGCTGCCGTTCCGGACTGGCCGGTGGGCGAAGCGGGAAACGATGGAACGACCTCGGGCAGCAATGCGAATCCTTCTGGTGGGTACGAAGAGCTTGCGGCAACCGGAGCCAACGGAGCCCAGGTATTGGCGATCGGATCGGGCACCGCGATCCTTTTCGGCCTTGGGATCGTGCTGATTTCACGCCGTCGGTGGGTCTAGCCTGACTTGGGGCTCCGCCAGACCGGGTTCCGACCTCGAGCAGTTTGGCGGCCAGGGCAAGGCGCCGCGGCCGCCAACCTTTCAGTAGTCCGGTGCAGCGGGCAATCCGAAGTATTGCTCCAAGGTCGAAACGTTGTGATTGCGCATATCGGTCGAGATCCCGGTGCCGACGTACCGCAGATGCCAGGGTTCATAGGAGTATCCGGTTGTAGACGTAAACCCTTTCGGGTACCTGATGATGAATCCGAAGCGCCAGGCGTTGTTTTTCGCCCAAGTGCCGGCCGCGGTGTTTTCGAAGCAGTCCTGCAGTCCACAGCCGGTAGTTACGTCGCCGATGTCCAAAGCGAGGCCGGTCTGGTGTTCGCTGAAACCGGGCCGGGCTGAAATGAGATCTGCTTGTTGCTGGCCGTATCGACGGACGTAGTCTTCGTATAGTCCCTTCTGCGTCCAATAATCGCGGTATCCGCTGACTGTGGTCACGGTCACGCCCTCGGCCGCTGCCGCTGAGATCAAGCTGTTGGCTGCGCTTCCAGCTACGGCTTCCATCGGAACCCCAGACACGTTGCGAGTCGATGCGGGAGCGTAGTCGATCGGATTCAGCGGGCGTCGCTTGTTGACCACCAGCGAGTTGTAGCCGACGCTGGTTCCAGCGCTGCGGGTCCAGGTGATGATGCCGTTTTGGAAACTCTGGCGGCACACTTCGCCGTTGCAGGTTTCGGCGTTGGTGGGGTAGCCGAGGGGGCCGCCGTGGTAGCCGGTTTGTGCCCAGGTGGTGCGGATGGCTCCGGGGGTGCTGGGTTGGGCTCCGGTGGTGGGTGACCAGAGGATGGATCCGCCTTGGAAGTCTTGGTAGCAGCCGCCGGCTGTTTGGCCGCAGATTTCGTCGGTGACAGGGTAGCCGAATCGGCCGTTTTCGTAGTTTTGGCTGGCCCAGTAGGAGCGGATTGCGCCGGCTTTGGTGATTTTGGCCCCGGTGTTGGGGGTCCAGTTGATGGCGCCGTTTTGGAAGGTTTGGTAGCAGCCGTTGTCTTTGAGTCCGCAGGTTTCGGCGTTGGTGGGGTAGCCGAGGGGGCCGCCGTGGTAGCCGGTTTGTGCCCAGGTGGTGCGGATGGCTCCGGGGGTGCTGGGTTGGGCTCCGGTGGTGGGTGACCAGAGGATGGATCCGCCTTGGAAGTCTTGGTAGCAGCCGCCGGCTGTTTGGCCGCAGATTTCGTCGGTGACAGGGTAGCCGAATCGGCCGTTTTCGTAGTTTTGGCTGGCCCAGTAGGAGCGGATTGCGCCGGCTTTGGTGATTTTGGCCCCGGTGTTGGGGGTCCAGTTGATGGCGCCGTTTTGGAAGGTTTGGTAGCAGCCGTTGTCTTTGAGTCCGCAGGTTTCGGCGTTGGTGGGGTAGCCGAGGGGGCCGCCGTGGTAGCCGGTTTGTGCCCAGGTGGTGCGGATGGCTCCGGGGGTGCTGGGTTGGGCTCCGGTGGTGGGTGACCAGAGGATGGATCCGCCTTGGAAGTCTTGGTAGCAGCCGCCGGCTGTTTGGCCGCAGATTTCGTCGGTGACAGGGTAGCCGAATCGGCCGTTTTCGTAGTTTTGGCTGGCCCAGTAGGAGCGGATTGCGCCGGCTTTGGTGATTTTGGCCCCGGTGTTGGGGGTCCAGTTGATGGCGCCGTTTTGGAAGGTTTGGTAGCAGCCGTTGTCTTTGAGTCCGCAGGTGACTGCGCTCACGGAAGACCCGAGGGCGGCGGCTACTCCCGGCCGGTTGTAGGCCGCCGAAATGGCGGCCTCGGCTTGGCTGGACGCAGTCGCCGGACCAGGCCCGTCAAGAGCGCACAGAAGGTCAGCAAAGCTACAAGCAATCCGGTGAGCTTTCGCATGACGTCCCCTTCGTCGGTCTGCCGGTCCATGCTGAGGTCGGCGTCGAGTTCTGTGCCTAGTATAGGCCGCCTAGGCCATTCATTGGATGAATTCGGGGCGCGTCCGCCGTGTCGGGGGAGTGCTTGGAGCCAAGGAAAAAAGAAAGGCCCTCGGTAGATTCCGAGGACCAAAGGCGAGGGGATGACGGGAATCGAACCCGCGTAATCAGTTTGGAAGACTGAGGCTTTACCATTAAGCTACATCCCCGGATCCCGAACCAAAAGCTGTTCAGGCCGGATACAACTACATCATACGGAACCGGAGGTTCGCAAATGCTCGCCGATGTGCGTGCGGGGCCGGTAACCCGTAGACTGTCTCGAGCACCACGGGGCGTAGCGTAGTGGCTAGCGCGCCTGCTTTGGGAGCAGGAGACCGCAGGTTCGAGTCCTGTCGCCCCGACACCGCAATAACGCAGTATCTGTTCGGCCCCATCCTATAGTTGATCTCAGGAGTAATACGCAGTGAAGAGCGCTGTCGAAAACCTCTCGCCCACACGGGTCCAGCTCGATGTTGAAGTTCCTTTCGAGGAACTGCAGCCGAGCATTGCCGAGGCTTACAAGACCATCGCGGAGCAGGTTCAAATCCCCGGCTTCCGCAAGGGCAAAGTGCCCAACCGCCTGATCGATCAGCGTGTGGGACGTGGCTACGTCCTGGAAACCGCGATCAACGAGGGCCTCAACGGCTGGTACCAGTCGGCGGTCGCGGAAACCGGCATCCAGCCGCTGTCCCGCCCCGAGGTCGAGATCACCGAGGTCCCGGACCCGGCGGCGACCGAAGGCGAACTGAAGTTCAAGGTCGAGGTCGACGTCCGTCCCGAGGTTGAGCTGCCCGAATACTCCAGCATCGCCGTCGAGGTCGCTCCGGCTGCCCAGTCCGATGAGGATCTGGACAAGGCGCTGGATGATCTGCGTGGCCGTTTCGGAACCTTGACCCCGGCGGACCGCCCGGCGAGCAAGGACGATTTCGTCACCATCGACATCACCGCGAAGATCGACGGCGAAGCTGTCGACTCGGCGACCGGACTGTCTTACCAGGTCGGAGCCGGCACCATGCTGGAAGGCCTCGATGAAGCAGTCGAAGGCCTCAGCGCGGATGAAGAGGCAATCTTCGACACCAAGCTGGTCGGTGGCGACCATGCCGGCGAAGAGGCCCAGGTCACCGTGAAGGTCACCGGCGTCAAGGTGCGCGAACTGCCCACCGCCGACGACGACTTCGCCCAGTTGGCGAGCGAGTTCGACACCATCGCGGAGCTGCGCGAGGACCTTGCGAAGCAGGTGAACCAGTCCAAGACCGTGGAGCAGGGCGTTGAAGCCCGCGACAAGGTGATGGAGAAGCTGGTCGAGCTGATCGAGGTTCCGGTTCCGGAATCCGTGATCGAAGAGCAGATCGAGCAGCACTTCGACCCGGCCAATGCGCATGGCGAAGCAGACCACGACACCGAGGAACACCGCGTCGAGGTCCGGGAGAACACCGAACGCGCCTTCAAGAACGAAATCATCCTCGACGCGATTGCGGAAAAGGAAGAGATCACCGTCTCGCAGGCTGAACTGATCGATTACATCGTGAACTCGGCCAGCCAGTACGGTATGGATCCGAACCAGTTCGCGCAAATGCTCGACCAGTCGGGACAGGTTCCGATGATCGTCGCCGAGGTGCGGCGCCGCAAGGCTTTGGCGGTTGTCCTGGGCCAAGCCAAGGTCACCGACACCGACGGCGCTGAGGTCGACTTGAGCGACTTCGTCAAGCCGGCCGTCGATCCGGCCCTGGAAGCCGCGTTGAACGAAGCGGCCGGCGTCGTCGAAGGCGACGAAAGCGACGAGTCCGCAGAGCCCGCCGCCGCGGTCGCCGTCGACGATCCGGGCGCTGCCCGGTTCTGAGCCGACCACCGGGCGAGTCCGCCCACCGAAGCACCCTGACCGCCGTCGTGCTCCTGACCGGAGCGCGGCGGCGTTCTTTTTGGCTGGTTTCGAGCCGCGAATTCTGCTCTGGGCAGCCGTGATGCGCCATCAGCGAACAGTGCGGTTTTGCGGAAGATATCAGCTGCCGGAACGGCTACTGTCCATATAGCGACATTGGTCCGGAATGAAGGAAGCGTAAACATGACTGAACGGGCAAACTCAGAATTTGCAGCACCGCACATGGCCACGGTTAACCCGGGCGGCCAGGACGATTACGTCTACAACCGGTTGCTCAAGCAGCGCACCATCTGGCTCGGTTCCGAGGTCCGGGACGACAATGCGAACATGATCTGTTCCCAGCTCCTGCTCCTGGCGTCCGAAGACCAGGACAAGGACATCTACCTCTACATCAATTCGCCCGGCGGATCGGTGACCGCTGGCATGGCGATCTACGACACCATGCAGTTCATCCCGAACGATGTGGTCACCGTGGCGACCGGCCTTGCCGCGTCGATGGGTCAGTTCTTGCTGTCCTCCGGTGCCAAGGGCAAGCGTTACGCCACGCCGAACGCCCGGATTCTGATGCACCAGCCTTCCGGCGGAATCGGCGGAACGGCCTCGGACATCAAAATCCAGGCCGAGCTGATCCTGCACATGAAGAAGGTCATGGCGGAACTCACCGCCGAGCAGACCGGGCAGACCGTGGAACAGATCCTCAAGGACAATGACCGTGACAAGTGGTTCACGGCCGAAGAAGCGCTGTCCTACGGTTTCTTCGACAAGATCAGCGCCCACGCCGGCTCGGTAGCCGGCGGCGGCGGAACGAACGCGAAGTAAAAGCGGCAAGGACCAACAGGAGAACATCATGAGCCTCAATTTCACCGCCGCAGGATCGACCGACGTCTGGGGCGCCGCGCAGAATCTGCCGACCTCGCGTTACATCCTTCCGCAGTTCGAAGAGCGGACCCCGTACGGCTTCAAGCGCCAGGACCCTTACACCAAGCTGTTCGAGGACCGGATCATCTTCCTGGGCGTCCAGGTGGACGATGCCAGCGCAGACGACATCATGGCGCAGTTGCTGGTGCTGGAGTCGACCGACCCGGACCGTGACATCACGCTGTACATCAACTCGCCTGGTGGATCGTTCACCGCGATGACCGCGATCTACGACACGATGCAGTACATCCGCCCGGAAATCCAGACCGTCTGCCTGGGCCAGGCTGCCAGCGCAGCCGCGGTGCTGTTGGCTGCGGGCACCCCGGGCAAGCGCCTTGCTTTGCCGAACGCGCGCGTGCTGATCCACCAGCCGGCGCTTTCCGGCGGTCAGGGCGGCCAGGCGTCCGATCTGGAGATCCAGGCGAACGAAGTGATGCGGATGCGCTCCTGGTTGGAAGAGACCTTGGCTTCGCACTCCGGCCGCACCCCGGAGCAGCTCAACAACGACATCGAGCGGGACAAAATCCTGACCGCTGCAGAGGCGATGGACTATGGTTTGATCGACCAGGTGCTCGAGTCGCGGAAGATCAAGGCCGCCGCGATTACCAAATAGTCACCGGACGGATGCCGGTCCGGAATCGGGCCAACGACGCCGGGGAGTTCAGATTAACTGGACACCCCGGCGTCTGGCATTCCATCGGCGGAGATTTGGCCTAGAGTGGAAAGTAGTCGTCAACAGCTGTGGAGGAAAACACGATGGCTCGTATGGGTGAGAGCACAGATCTGCTCAAGTGCTCTTTCTGCGGAAAGAGTCAGAAGCAGGTTCGCAAGCTGATTGCCGGACCAGGCGTCTACATCTGCGACGAGTGCATCGAGTTGTGCAACGAGATCATCGAAGAAGAACTCGCCGAAGTGGCGGATCTGGGACAGTTCGAATTGCCCAAGCCCAAGGAGATCTTCAACTTCCTGCAGGAATACGTGATCGGCCAGGAACCGGCAAAACGCTCGCTTTCGGTGGCCGTCTACAACCACTACAAGCGGATCCAGGCCGGGTCCAAAGGGTCGGTGCTTGCGGACAGCAGCCTGCACGACGAGGTGGAAATCTCGAAATCCAATATCCTCTTGATCGGGCCCACCGGCTGCGGCAAAACCTATTTGGCGCAGACTTTGGCTCGGCGGCTCAATGTTCCCTTCGCGGTAGCCGACGCGACCGCCCTGACCGAAGCCGGCTATGTCGGCGAAGACGTCGAGAACATTCTGCTCAAACTCATCCAGGCCGCCGATTATGACGTCAAAAAGGCCGAACAGGGCATCATCTACATCGATGAGATCGACAAGATCTCACGCAAGAGCGAGAACCCGTCGATCACCCGCGACGTATCCGGCGAAGGCGTGCAGCAAGCGCTGTTGAAGATCCTCGAAGGCACGGTGGCTTCGGTGCCGCCGCAGGGCGGCCGGAAGCATCCGCACCAGGAGTTCATCCAGATCGACACCACCAATGTGCTCTTCATCGTGGCCGGAGCCTTCGCCGGTTTGGAGGAGATCATCGGTGCCCGGGCCGGGAAGAAGGGCATCGGGTTCGGCGCTCCGTTGGGCGCGCTGGCCGAGGACGAATTGGGTTACGGCGATGTGATGCCCGAAGACCTGCTCAAATTCGGTTTGATTCCGGAATTCATCGGCCGATTGCCGGTGATCACCACGGTCTCGCATCTGGACCGGCCGGCTCTGATGCAGATTCTGACCGAGCCCAAGAACGCTTTGGTCAAGCAGTACCAGAAGATGTTCCACCTGGACGGCGTCGACTTGGTCTTCGAAGACGATGCGCTCGAAGCGATCGCAGACCAGGCCCTGGAACGCGGTACCGGTGCCCGCGGACTGCGCGCGATCATGGAAGAAGTCCTGCTGCCGGTGATGTTCGAGCTGCCCAGCCGGGAAGACATCGCTTCCGCCGTGGTCACCGCCGAAGTAGTCCGCGAAGGCGGCCAGCCGACGCTGATTCCGCACGACGTGGTGGCCAAGCGGCGCAATAAGTCTGCATGAGCCGGTAGCAGGCCGGATCAGAAGACGGACAGCAGAACCCCGGCTATGCTCCGCCGCAGCATCCGCTCAGCGGTACCCGGCCGGCCAGCGCGACCAACCAGATCCTGTATTGGCTGCTGGACGGTTTGATCTTCGGGATTCCGATCATGATTCTGACCCTGCTCGGGCTGATCCCGTATTTCATGAGCCTTTTCAACGTCGTTGCCCAGCCCTCCGGTCTCAGCGAAGGCGCCCAGGAACAGCAATTCAGCCAGCTCATGGGGAGCATGTTCATCGTCATTGGAGTGTTCGCTCTCGCGATGCTGATCTATTTTGTGGTCTTCTCCTGGTTCATCGCGATCAAAGGGCAGACGCCCGGCATGCGGATCCTGGGCCTGCGCCTGGTTTCGGTGCACACCGGACAGCCGGTGGGCTGGAAGCTGGCCTTGCTCCGCAGCGCGGTGCTGATCTTGGGCAACCAGTTCACCGGCGGCATTCTGGGGCTGCTGTTCTGGCTTTCGCCCTTGTTCGATACGCAGAGCGGCTGGAACCAGTCCTGGCAGGACAAAATGCTGAAAGCGGTCTTGATCAACGTCAAGGAAGGCCGGGATACCTTCCAGGCCTAGTCCGCGGCTGCCGGCTTGCGCTCCGAAACCTGTCCCGAGCCTCGGAATGCCCGGGCGAAGATGTGCGTTATTGACAGAGTCAACACCCCCACCTACGAGGAGATCGCTTCATGACTGAGACCGCTGTGGCAACTGCCGGACAGACGCCGGTCGGCAACCAGGCAGATTTTTGGTTCGACCCGCTCTGCCCCTTCGCGTGGGTGACCTCGCGGTGGATCGGCGAAGTGGAAAAAGTCCGCGGAATCAGCGTGACCTGGCATGTGATGAGCCTGTCGGTCTTGAATGAAGGCCGCGACGGCTTGTCCGAGAAATACAAGTCCCTGCTGGGCAAAGGATGGGGCCCGGTACGTGTGGTGATCGCGGCGCAGCAGTTGCACGGCGACGAAGTAGTCAAACCGTTGTACGACGCGATCGGCAGCCAAATCCACCATAACGGCATCGACGATTACGACGAGGCGATCAGATTGGGACTGGCGGAAGCCGGACTGCCCGCCGAGCTGGCCGAATACGCGCACAAAGACACCTTCGACGCCGAACTCCGGGCCAGTCACGAAAACGGGATTTCCCGGGTCGGCCAAGAAGTAGGCACTCCGGTGGTCGCCTTCAACGGAACCGCGTTCTTCGGCCCGGTAATCACCCGGATCCCGCGCGGCGAAGACGCCGGTCGGCTGTGGGACGCGACCGTGACCTTGGCCGGCTTCCCGTATTTCTTCGAGATCAAGCGCAGCCGCACCGAATCGCCGCAATTCGGCTGAACCGCGGTTAACGGCGAACGGCGCAGCAGCCATGGGCTGCTGCGCCGTTCGCCGTGGTGGTTCAGCCGAGTTCGGCTTCGGCGAGTCTGACCTCGTCGACGGCGAGTTCATCGGCTTCGACCAGGGTCAGGTCCCGGGCATTGGCCGCCGCTTTGAGATCGGCCAATCCGTCCTGCACCTGGCGCAGCTGGCCGGCGGGGGCTCCGATCCGGGCACTGAGCACCTCGGTGCGTTGTTTCACCTTGGCCTCGGACTTGGCTTTCCGCAATCCGCTCAGCGCCGCACCGAGGGTGCCGAGCATGCTCAAATCGCCTTCGCCCAACCGCACGGCTTCGGGCCAGCTGGCCTGGTGCACTGAGCCGGTTCGCCACCAGGACCAGACCTCTTCAGTGGCGAAGGGCAGGAATGGTGCGAACAGGCGCAACAAGGAATCCAAGGTGGTCGCCAATGCGGCCAGCACGCTGGCCTGTTCGGCTTGGCCGGCAGCCCCGTAGGCGCGATCTTTGATCAGTTCCACGTAGTCGTCGGTGAACGACCAGAAGAAGCTTTCGGTCAGTTGCAGTCCGCGGGCGAACTCGTAGGATTCGAAGGCGCTGGTGGCCCGATCGACCACATCGGCCAGTTGGGCCAGGAGCGCCTTGTCCAGAGGATTGATCAGGGTCCCTGACGCGGGGGTTTCTTCCGCGTTGAGCACATTGGCTTCGGTAGCGCCCAGATTGAGCACGAACTTCGACGCATTGAGCAGTTTGATCGCCAAGCGGCGGCCGATTTTGATTTGCCCGACGTCGAACGCGGTGTCCACGCCCAAGCGCGCCGAGGCCGCCCAATAGCGCACCGCGTCCGCGCCGAACTGCTCCAAGGTGTCGGTGGGAACCACCACATTGCCCTTGGATTTGGACATCTTCTTGCGATCCGGGTCCAAGACCCAACCGGAGATTGGCGCGTGCCGCCAGGGTGTGGCGTCCTGCAGCGCGTCGGCGCGGACCATGCTGGAAAACAGCCAGGTACGGATGATCTCGTGGGCTTGCGGGCGCAGGTCGAACGGGAAGACATTGCCGAACAGCTTTTCATCCCGGCTCCAACCGCCGACGATCTGCGGGGTCAACGAAGAAGTGGCCCAGGTGTCCAGGACATCCGGGTCGCCGCTGAACCCGCCGGGCTGATCGCGCTGCGCCTCGCTGAACCCCGGCGCCGGCTCAGCAGCCGGGTCGACCGGCAAGGCCGAGTCGGCGGGCAGGATCGGGTTGGCATAGTCGGGTTCGCCGGACCCGTCCAAGGGGTACCAGACCGGGATCGGCACGCCGAAGAAGCGTTGCCGGGAGACCAGCCAATCGCCATTGAGCCCGGCCACCCAGTTTTCATAACGCGCCCGCATGAAGGCGGGATGGAATTCCAGCGACTTGCCCCGCTCGATCAATTTCTCCCGCCGGGCGGCGTCCCGGCCGCCGTTGCGGATGTACCACTGTCGGCTAGTCACCACTTCGAGCGGCTTGTCGCCTTTTTCATAGAAGTTCACCGGGTGCACGATCGGCTTCGGTTCGCCGTCGAGGTCGCCGCTTTCGCGCAGCTGCTGCACGATCGTCTCTTTGGCACTGAACGTGGTCTTGCCGGCAAGTGCTTCGTATGCGGCGACGCCGGCCCCGGTGATCCAGGCCGGGGTGTCTGCCAAGAGGCGGCCGTCGCGTCCGACGATCGCGCGGGTGGGCAGATCCAATTCGCGCCACCAGGTGACGTCGGTCAGGTCGCCGAAGGTGCAGACCATGACCAGTCCGGAGCCTTTGTCCGGCTTGGCCAGGGGGTGCGCCTTGACTTCGAGTTCGACGCCGAACAGCGGCGAGGTCACAGTGCTGCCGAAAAGCGGTTGGTAGCGCTCGTCGTCGGGGTGGGCCACGAGGGCTACCGCGGCGGGGATCAGTTCCGGACGGGTGGTCTCGATATGGACGTCCGTGCCGTCCGGCCGGTGGAAGGCGACCCGGTGGAAGGCGCCAGGGCGTTCCCGGTCTTCCAGTTCCGCTTGGGCGACCGCGGTGCGGAAGGTGACGTCCCAGAGCGTCGGGGCTTCGGCCAGATAGGCGTCGCCGGCCGCGAGGTTGGCCAGGAACGCCCGCTGGCTCACTGCCCGGGAGACATCGTCGATCGTGCGGTAAGTCAGATTCCAATCGACGGAGAGGCCGAGCGTGCTGAACAGGTCTTCGAAGACCTTTTCATCGTCGACGGCGAGTTCTTCGCAGAGCTCGATGAAGTTCCGCCGGGAGATTTGGATGAAATCCCGTTCGTTCTTGGCCGGTTCGGCCGGCGGGGCGAAGTCCGGGTCGTAGGGAGTCGCCGGATTGCAACGCACGCCGTAGTAGTTCTGCACCCGGCGTTCCGTGGGCAGGCCGTTGTCGTCCCAGCCCAGCGGGTAAAACACGTTTTTGCCGCGCATCCGCTGGAACCGGGCGATCACGTCGGTCTGCGTGTAGGAGAACATGTGCCCGACGTGCAGGGATCCGGACGCGGTCGGCGGGGGAGTGTCGATCGAGAAGACTTGATCCCTGCTGGTCTCCGGTTCGAAGACGTAGGTTCCTTCCTCGCGCCAGCGGGTGGCGAGCTTGGTTTCCAAGCCTTCCAACGCCGGCTTGTCCGGAACCGAGTTCACTGCGGTCGATGCGGGCGTGTCTGTACCCGGAATATTTTCAGCCATGGAGCAATTGTTCCATGGCGGCGCCGAAGCCGGGCAATCATCCGGAAATGATCACGGTGGGGCACCCGGGCCCGGGCATGATCGGTTGCCCATGCAGGGACAGATCAGCGACCCGGGCAGCCGGATAACCGCCGATGAACACCGTGGCGCTGCCTTGGGCGATGCCGTTCGGCACCGGGGATACGCAGGGGATGCTGCCCGGAATCTGGTTCGCCACAGCGGCGGGCGCGCCGCCGATCAGCACGGTGGCCACCGCGGCGGCCGGGGTCAAGGGTCCGCCGAGGTGCGGTTTGGGTCCGTCGGAAAGGCTGCAGAGGCAGGTGTCCCCGGCACGCAGGGCAGGTCCGCTGGGCATCTGGCTACGGCTTGACCGTGGTCTGGGTGCCGACGAACAGGGCACCGGTATCACATCCGTCCGGCTGGCTCGGCGCATTCGGCGGATTGCCCACTTTGTTGCAGGTCACGCTCATCACGATCTTTTGGCCCTGGGAGAATTCGATCGGGGTGCCGACGTGCTGGTCCGCATTGCGGAAGTTCTCCATGCCGAAGTCGAAGAGCTTCTGCCGGCTGCCGTCCGGGTTGACCAGGCTGATCGCCAAACGGCCGAAGTCGCCTTGCGGATTGCTCAACGAGAGATCGGTCAGCTTGATGGTGCTGCGATCCGGCACCGTGAGCTCGACCTCGCTCTGGCTGCCGGCCTTGGTCTGGGTTTCCAACCGCTGGTTGAATGGCGACGTGCTGATCGCCACTGGTGGCTTGCCGGCTTGGGCATTGACCTTGTTGGCTGAGTCCGATGCGGCCTGGGCAGCGTCCTTGGCCAGCTGGGCCGAATCTTTGGCGCCCTCGGCCTTCTGGTTCGCTTGTTGCACACTGGCTTGGATCGCGTCCTTGGCCGCGGATTCGATGGTCGGTTTGAGCAGGAAGAACCAAGCGAGCGCCAGCAGCGCGGCTGCGCCGACCACACCGAGCAGCGCCTTGGGCAGCCAACCTGGCATCGAAGGCTCCTGCAGGTGGCTCCCGTCGAGCACGATCTCTTCGCCGCCGACCGGTTGGACGCCGACCGTGAAGGGATGCGTGATCGCTTCGCCGCGGATCAGACCCTCGACGGGTTTGACCGCCAGGTCCACAAAGGCCACGGTCCCGGGAGCAATTTCGACGGTTTCCGGATTCCATCGGAAATCCAGGGCACCTTGCCGGTCGGTGCCGGAAAACTGCACCGAAATCGGAATATTGCCACGGTTGTCCACGGCAACCCGGTGCTTTCCGGAGCCGCGGCCGCGGCTGGTACGCGGCAACAATTCCGCGGTCACCGCAGTGAAGGCGGCGATGCTGATCTCGCCCTCCGGAAGCACCGCCGCCTCCGGATGCTCGCTGGGCAGTACCCGGACCCCGTAGGCCACCGGGCCGGCTGGGATTGCGAAGTCCTGCGGCGGCGCGAAATTCAGTGTGACGGTTTCGCTTTGTCCGGGATAGACCGAGATCGCCTTCGGCTCGACGGTGCAGTGTTCGGCGAGCAATCCGAGGACTTCGAAACGGTATTCCTCGACAATGGCGTCGTCGTTCCGGATATCGAGCTCTACCGTTGCCCGTTCCCCTGGGGTCAGGGTGACCGGGGTCGAGTCAAGGGTGGCGATGGTGGTCATGTGCTCTCCTGTAGGCGGTGCCCGCGCAGCGGATAGTGCGGGCCAATGTTGACCTTAGGCCGGTGCCGCGGGCTCCGGAACGTCCACCCGGCTGTCCTTTCGGGCAAAGGTTTTGCCCGTTGAGTTCTTGTTGAGTGCTTGTTGAGAACCATTGTGCAGACTAATCGTGCAGGTCGGGGGGGGGAGAGCTGCGCCGCAGACCTTAACGAGAGAAAGACACCGAGAACCATGACCGTTTCAGAGCCGATTGCCGTGCACGTCCACGCCAGCGACCCGATCTCCCTGGCCGGGGTGGTCAGCCACTTGCGTCCGCGTCCCGAAGTGAAAATCGTGGGACCGGCCGATGTGATGCAGGCGAAAGTCATTCTGATCTTGGCCGACAAACTGGATGAACAGACAGTGGGTGCCTTGCGGCAATTCCACCGGGCGGGTCACCGCCGGATCGTGTTGATGGCGGCGAACCTGGACGAAGCCGACGTGGTCAACGCGGCCGAGGCCGGCGTCGTGGCCCTGGTCCGTCGGAGCGAAGCCTCTGCGGAACGCATGGTTGCGGTGCTCACCGGCGCGGCGACCGGGGAAGGCACCGTGCCGGCGGATCTGCTCGGCAAGTTGCTCGGCCAAGTGGGCAGATTGCAACGTCATGTGCTGTCGCCGCGCGGCATGATGTTCAACGGGCTGGCCCCGAGGGAAGTCGAAGTGCTGCGGCTTCTGGCCGACGGCTTCGACACCCAGGACATCGCCAAGGAGCTGTGTTACTCGGAGCGGACCGTGAAGAACGTGGTGCACGATGTGACCAGCCGTTTGCAACTGCGCAACCGCTCGCACGCCGTGGCGTACGCCCTGCGGGAAGGCCTGATCTAGTGCGGTTGCGCAGTATCGGCCTGGCGGCCGCGTTGGCCGCCGGGCTGCTTGGCCCGGCCGCTGCTTCCGAGCCGGCGCCGATCGCGGCCGCAGCAATTCTGGCGCCGGCCAAGGAGCCGCAGCTGGCTTATCGCAAGGACCGGAACACCTTGGGCGTTTCCGAAGTTTTCCGCCGTTACGGCAAACCATCCGAGGATGGTCCCCGGCCGTATTACTCCTGGCAGAACCGTGATTGGCCGAACCTGCCCCAGGACGGCAGCTCCAGGGCTGAACCCACGGCCAGACCGGCGGTGGCTTCGGCGGCGGCCCCTGGCGATCCGCTGCCGGTGGGAAACAACGTCGAAACCCGGAGCACCCCGGACGGCGGCCAGGATCTTTATCGGATCGACGGCAAGGGCCGGGAAGTCCGGGTCACCTGCTCGCCGAAGACGCCCAAAGCGCACAGTTCGATCCACGGCAACCGCGGCATGATCGTGTATTCGGCTTTCGATGGAAAGCAGTGGCAGTTGTGGCTGGCCACGCCGAGTTCGTCGTTGGCCGGCCCGGAGGCCGACGCCGCGGACGCGGCGGATTGCAATTACGCCAATCGTCAGCTCACCTTCGGCGCCGGCGATCGAAATTGGCCGTCCTGGGTTCCAGGAACCGACTTCGTGGTCTTCAGCGGCACCAAGGACAACGCCTTGGGTAGCATCTATCTGCTCGAGGCGATCCAAGGATCTGCTTCCCTCGCTGCGCCGGAGGAGTACCGGCTCACCACCGGAGACTTCGCGGACGGCAAGCCGAGCGTGGGGATCGTCGGCGACGGGGGTGTCGCGGACGTCGGCCAGGGCGCGGCAGCCGGTTCCGTGGGATGCCCGGGGTGCCGGGGCACCGCCCTGTGGGTGGTCTTCAGCACCAACCGGTACCGGGCGGACGGCAGTCTGGCCGGTTTCCAGCTCGGCCGGGGCGGTGCAGCGTTGCGCGCGCAGGCGGCGGAACCCTTGACCGTCAGTTCGCTGTGGCAGGACCAGAGCGGCTTCGGAGTCGCGCCGGACCAGGGGATCTGGCAGAGCGACGAATCTGCTTGGGAGCCCGGTTGGACGTTCGGCGGCGAGCAGAACCGGATCGCATTCAGCAGCAAACGGAGCGACCCGGCCGGCGACATCTTCCAAGCCGGACTGTACCTGCAGGGCGACGACTGGAATGATGCCCGCCTGATCGCCGATCCGGAGGACGCTTCCGCCGTCGCAGACCGGCCGGGTGTGGCAGAGTCCCACCCGACCTGGATCTCCCGGTTCCAGAGCGGGGACGACGCCCAGGACCGGGCGATCATCGGCTATACGGTGCCGGCGCAGGACGCCCGGGCAATGCTCGGCCCGGTCAACGGCGGCACCGGGAGCGTCGGCGGCGAAGTACCCGCGGTGCCCGGCGACGCCAAGACCGCTGCCGATGCCGGAGAGCCGGCGTTCACTCCGGACGGTGGCACGCTGTTGTGGAGTCAGCGTACGAAAGACGGCCGCAAAATCGGCCAGCTGACGGGCCCGACGGCTGCGGAAACTCCGACGTTGCTCAAGTACCAGGGCCAAGAACCCCATGACTGGCTCGGCGAGCCGGCCATCTCACCGGATGGGAAACGGATCGCGTTCAGCCGAATATCGACCCTGGGCAGAGCCCGGGTATTCGTCGGCGACTATGCCGCCGACGGCACGATCTCGAACCTTTCTCAGCTGCCAGCGGGGACCGCCACCGGCAAGGACTGGAGCGAAGCGAGTCCCAGCTTCTCCCCGGACAGCAGGAAGCTGGTGCTGTCCCGGATCTTCTGGGGTGCCGACCCGTCGTTGCGGTTGGCCGACGAGACCAGGATCGTGACTCCGCCGGCGTTCGCCGGGGTGCAGGGCTGGTTCGGCCGAACCACCGTCGGGGTGCACGTGAAGAACGACGGCGACCGGCAGAGTGAACCGACCGCCGTCGAACTGAATGCGATCCGCAATGACGGGCTGCCCGCATTGACCCCGGATGACCTGAGCAACATCCCCCAGGGCTGTCTTGCCGGCAGCACTCCGGCGAGTCTGCGCTGCAAGGTGCCGTCGCTGGCACCCGGTACGGAATTCCAGTTCCAATTCGACGTGTACAGCGGGACCAGCTACGGGTTCAAGGTCTTCGGCTCCGTCGATCTGCAGGCCGGAGACTACCCGCGGAACAATGTCGCGGAGCTCAATTCACCGTATGTGAAAGAAACGCCGGGCCCCACGATCCCGCCGGCTGCGGCGGCCGGGGCCGCTGCGCCCTCGGGGGTGGTGGTGCCGCCGCCGGCGCCGGGCGCCTTCATGGCGCCGCGGCCGCAACTGTGGGTTGCCGACTTGGGCAGTGCTGAGGTGAGCCCGATCACCCAAGGATGCGCGTTGCGCAGTGCCGGCTGCCCGATCGTCGACGGTGCATCGCCGGCCTGGGGCTCCGATGGCCGGATCGCCTACCAGGACCGGGAGGTTTTGCACACTGCGGCGATCGACCAGGACGGCACGGCGGTCAAGCAGCAGCAGCTTACCGGGATCTTTCCCGAGGGCAAGCCTACGGCGAGCCGGACGGTTCTGGATCAGACTGCAGACCCCGCGTGGAGCAGCGACGGCAAGGAGCTGCTGTTCACCGGCCAGCCTGCGGGCAGGCCGAGCAACAAGGGGATCTATGCGTTGGATGCCAGCAATGGTGCCGGGTTGCGTACCGTCGCCCAGACGGCCTGGGAGGAGAGTCAGCCGGCAGCCAGACCGGCCAAGGCGCCGGACCCCGCGAAGCCGGTGGACCCGAAGGCTGCTGACCTGCTCGTGGCGCTGAACCTGGACCGGGACCGGCTCTGGCTCGGCGGCAAAGCGGTTCCGGGCAAGGCCGAAATCCGCAACGATTCGGATGCTCCGGCCAAGGGCGTGGTGGTCGACTTCGCGGCCTCGCCGGAATTGTCGATCAGCGCGGAAGGCTGTGCCGGAACGCATTGCGAGCTCGGCGAACTGGCCGCGCAGCAAAGCCGCACGATCACGCTGACCGTGACCTCCGCGGCGAAGGGCTCGGGGCAAGTAAGTGTCAAAGCCGTCAGCTCCGGAAACGAACGCGACTACACCAACAACACCGTGGAACGCAGGCTCACGGTGCTGGAGACCACGGTGCGGCTGTTGCCCAGTGTGGCCAAGCCAGGCGACGTGGTGCTGGCCTACCTGGAAAACCTGCCGCCCGGCGAGACGGTCAGATTGGCCTGGGAACAAGGCATCAATTCGGGGGCTGACACCTACGCTTCGGCGCAGGACAACCTGACGGTTCCGGTGCTGGTGGTCCCGGGCGACCAGCTCGGCGACCGCACGCTCCGGGTGCACAGCACTACGGGTGGCTTCGGCGGTGCGGACGGGATCGCCGGCAATCTCCTGGTAGTGCCCGGTGCCATGCAACCGCCGGGCTTCCTGGGCCGTGGCTGAGCCGCGCCCGTGGAACCGAACCAAAAGGCTGAAATGAGGTCCCGATGATCGGGCAGGTAGATGAAGCGCTCCGGCAGTTGGTCAAGACCGAGGCGCTGGCGGGCGGTGAAATCGAAGTGGTTTTCGACGCGCCGACCAAAGACTGGTCGTCGCGTCGGAATTCACCCACGATCAACTTGTTCCTGTACGACATCCGGGAGGATGTGCGGCGACGCGAACGCGGCTGGACCGAGGACCGGGCCCCGGACGGCACGGTGATTTCCCGGCGTCCGGCGCCCCGGTACTACAAGCTTTCCTATTTGGCCACGGCCTGGACGCAACGGACCGAAGACGAGCACCGCCTGCTGGATTCGCTGCTGCGCGGGTTTTTGAAATTCGAGGCGTTGCCCGAGGAATTGGTGGTCGGCGAGTTGGCGGAGCCGCGGCTACCGGTGCCGTTGAGCATCGGAGTGCCGCCGCCCGACGACCGGCCCTCCCCGGACGTTTGGTCGGCTTTGGGCGGCGAGCTGAAGCCGTCCTTGGAAATCGTGGTGCTGGCGCCGATCATGACCGGCGTCGTATATCCGATCGCCGCACCGGTCACCGAAGGCGTGATCCTGGACGTGGCCGACACCCGGTCCGGCGGCCACGACCGGGGCCGACGGAGGGGACCCCTGACCGGGGGGATCCGACTGCGGATGCCCGCCGAGCCGGCGACGGCGGGCGGGGCCGACGAGGAGCGTGCCGCCAAAGGGCCGGGGAAGCGGCGGTGAACGCGGTCGGGGAACTCGACGCGCATCACCTGCTGTCCAGGATGGCAATCGTCGAACAACGGGTCCGCGCGCTGCTCGCCGAGCGCCGGGCGGACGATCCGAATCCCGGGGATCCCTACCGCGGACTCTATTTGAGCGAAGAGCACCTGGCCCGGCTGCTCGCCCGGGTGGCCGGCCAGTCCGCGGATTCCGGGGTGCGCGGCAGGTTCGCGGAACTGGACCGGGAAAGCCAGGACTGCGATGCCCGGTTCCGGGCGATGGCCGCAGCGGCTGGAACCGGGCTGGCGTTGGACCGCTTGGTGGCGAACTTCGGCTTGGCCGCCCCGGAGGTGGAATTGCTGTTGATCGCGGTCGCCGCGGACATCGATCCGAGATTCGAGAGCTTTTTCGGCTACCTGAACGACGATGTGACCCGGCGCCGGCCCAGCAGCGCGGTGGCGATCGAATTGTGCGGCTGCCTGCTGAGCGATCCCGGGGTCCGCAACCGGCTGATCGACGGGCCCCTGGTCCGCGGTGGTTTGCTCGGGCTGAGCGATCCGGACCGGCCTTTTCCAGGCCGTGCGCTCCAGGTGCCGGATCGGGTGATCGGCTATTTGCTCGGCGGAAAAGAACTGGAGCCAGCGTTGGCGCCGGTGCTGGCCGAAGTGCCGGCCCTGGACTGGGGTGATCCGGCGGACCTCGCTGCGGCGTTGCGCAGCGGCGCCGGGCTGGCCTATTTGCGGGAGCAGCCGACCGGTTCCGGCACGGTGCTCGCCCGGGGTGCGCTCCGGGCCCGCGGCCTCGGAACTCTTGCGGTCGACGGCGTCCGGCTTGCCGGTGCGAGCGGCAAAACCGAGCTCGCCCGGGCGGCGGCGCGGGAGGCCCGGCTTTCCGACGCGGGACTCGTGGTGACGAATGTCCAGGCGCTTGACGGCGACCGTGGCCTTTTCGCCGCTCTGGACTGCGCGCCGATGCCGCTGATCCTCACCGGCACCGCCGCTTGGGATCCGGAATGGCTCGACGCCCCGCCCTGGCAAGGCGCAGTGCCGGCGATGAGCAGCCGGGAACGGGCCGAGCAGTGGCAGCAGTATTTGGCGCGCGACGGCGGCGCCGATCTCGCCGAAGACCTGGACCTGGCCGAGGTGACCGCGTTGTTCCGGCTCCGCCCGGAGCACATCGCTCGGGCCAGCCGGACCGCTTTGGCGCAGAGCCGCAGCAATCCCGGGAGCCGGCTTTCCGCGGGACACCTGGCCCTCGGGGCGCGCGCCGAAAACGGCGCCGCCCTGGACAAGCTCGCCCGCCGGATCGAACCCGGCGTCGGCTGGAACGATCTGGTTCTGCCGCCGCCGGTTCGGTCCGCCTTGCAGGAAGTCGAGTTGCGTGCCGTCTATCGGGACCGAGTCCTCGGCGACTGGGGGATGCGTCCCGGAGCCGGCCGTGGCCGCGGCGTCGCGGCGCTCTTCGCCGGCGACTCGGGCACCGGCAAAACCATGTCCGCCGAGGTCATCGCCGGGGCGCTGGGCCTGGACTTGTACGTGGTCGACCTGTCCACGGTGGTCGACAAATACGTCGGCGAGACGGAAAAGAACCTGGAGCGGATTTTCAGTGCAGCCGCCGGGGTCAACGGGGTCTTGCTCTTCGACGAGGCGGATGCCATCTTCGGCAAGCGCTCCGATGTCAAAGACGCGCACGACCGGTACGCGAACATCGAAAGCGCCTACCTTTTGCAGCGGATGGAGTCTTTCGACGGTCTGGCGATCCTGTCCACCAATCTGCGGGCGAACATCGATGACGCCTTCACCCGCCGGCTCGACGTGCTGATCGATTTCCCGATGCCGGACGCGAAGCACCGCAGCCTGCTCTGGGACCGGTGCCTGGGCAGCCGGTTGCGCCGGGCGGGCCGACTCGACCTGGACTTCATGGGTGCGGCCTTCGAACTCAGCGGCGGGGCGATCCGCTCGGCCGCGGTCACCGCCGCCTACCTGGCGGCGCATGACGACGCGGCACTGGGCATGGGCCACCTGGTCAACGCGGTGCACGGTGAGTACCGCAAAATGGGCCGGCTCACGGTGGAAAGCGAATTCCGGCCCTATTGGCATTTGGTCCGGCCAGCCGAATGGCGCAGCGATGAAATCAGGAAAGTGGAGGAAACCGGATGACCCACCATCAGCATGAGCAAGACCAGGAGCAGGCCAAGACCGCGGGGCAACCCGGGGAACGGGGGCAACGGACGCCCGACGCGCTGCAATTCGAGGCCGCCGCGCACGGCCGTCTGGAAGCCCTCGGCGGCCTCGGGATGCTCGGCCTGCAGCGGGCGGTCGGCAATGCGGCGGTCCGCGAGACGATCCAGCGTTCTCCGGTGCTGGACGTGGTCGCCGGTGCTGGACGGGCACTCTACGAGCCGGTCCGCCAGGATATGGAAGCCAGATTGGGCGCAGACTTTTCCGAGGTCAGGATCCACGACGACGCCGCAGCGCACGCTTCGGCGAAATCGGTGAGCGCCCATGCCTATACGGTAGGCAACCGGATCGTCTTCCAGCGCGATGCCTATGCGCCGGGCACCGCCGCCGGAGATCGGACGCTGGCCCATGAGCTCACCCATGTGATCCAACAACGGTCCGGCCCGGTGGAGGGCACCCCGGCGGGCAACGGAGTGAGCATCAGCGACCCTTCGGACCGCTTCGAACGCGAAGCCGAGGCGAGTGCGGAACGGGTGATGGGCCAGTCCGCACCAGCCGTCCGCAGCGCGCCAAGCCCGGCGGAGCGGGCGACGGGACCTCAGTTGCAGCGCGCCGTGCTGCAACGTGAAGCGGAAGGTCCGGAAGAAGCCGAGGAGGCGGCGGAATCCGCGCAGCTGCAGCGCCGGGCGTCGGTGCAACGCGAAGCAGCGGCGGACGAGCCTGCGGAAGCGGACGACTGAACCCGATGCCCCGAACCCGCCGACACCTGGTGGCAGCCGGCCCTGCCCCTAAGTGCAGGGCCGGCTTCCCCTATGCTCGGCCGCACAGCCCTGCCGCCGCGGACCGATCCGCAACAGACTGTATGAGTACCTTTGGTCTGAGCAGGAGGATCCATGCCGACTTACCTTTCACCCGGTGTCTATGTCAACGAAGTTGCCGCCGGGACCCGCCCTATCGAGGGCGTGGGCACTGCCGTGGCGGCCTTCGTGGGCCTCGCCGAACGAGGGCCCGAAAACGAACCCATCCTGGTCTCCAATTGGAGCCAGTTCAGCGAAATCTTCGGTGATTTCATGTCCGGGTCGTACTTGGCCCAATCGGTCTACGGATACTTCCTCAATGGCGGTGGAAACTGTTATGTGGTCCGGATCGGCGCCGCGCTGGCGGTTGGCGACCCGAAGGCGGCGAAGTCGGGCAAAGCGCTGGCCGCCGCCGCCAAAATCGGTGAACTGAACGTAGCCGCGAAACCCGGGGCCCCGGCGGGGAAGAAGATCAGCGTGGAGATCGCCGATGCGTCCGGCGAGAACGTGCCGGAGGACCAATTCAAACTCGTGGTCACGGTGGACGGCCGGGCGCCCGAAGTCTTCGACAACCTCTCGACGAAAAAGGGTGCGAACAACGTCGCGACCAAGGTCAGCACCGAGTCGAAACTGATTCTGATCGAAGACGCCGCCGGAGCCGGGGCGCTGGCCCGGCCGGCCAACGGAAGCACCGCCCTGGCGGAAGGCGCAACGCCGGCCGGCACGCAGAAAATCGACCCGAAGGTGTACGTCGGCGATCCCGCGGACCGTACCGGTTTCAGCGGCTTGGAGGCGATCGAAGAGATCACCATGGTCGCAGTGCCGGACCTGATGGCCGCCTACGAACAGGGCGCGATCGACGCCGAAGGCATCAAAGCGGTGCAGCTGGCGCAGATTGCGCATTGCGAGCTGATGGGGGACCGGATGGCGGTCCTGGATACCCCGCCGAACCTCAATGCGCAACAGGTGGCGCAGTGGCGCAGCAAGGACGCCGGCTACGATTCCAAGTTCGCGGCCTTGTACTGGCCCTGGGTCAAGGTGTTGGATCCAGCGACCGGCGCTGGAACTTTCGTTCCGCCGTCGGGCCATGTCTCCGGTGTCTGGGCACGCAGCGACGTGGAGCGCGGGGTGCACAAAGCCCCGGCCAATGAGGTGATCCGCGGTGTGCTGAGCCTGCAGACCCAGATCACGCCCACCGAACAGGAACTGCTCAACCCCTCCGGGATCAATTGCCTGCGCAGCTTCGCCGGCCGCGGCATCCGGGTGTGGGGTGCGCGCACCTTGTCCTCGGACGCCGAATGGCGCTACTTGAACGTGCGCCGGCTTTTCAACTACCTGGAGGAATCGATCCTGGTAGGCACCCAATGGGCGGTGTTCGAGCCGAATGATCCCGCGCTGTGGGCACGCATCCGGCGCACCATCAGCGCCTTCCTGACCAATGAATGGCGCAAGGGAGCGCTTTTCGGCATGACGCCGGAAGAAGCCTTCTTCGTCAAATGCGATGCCGAAACCAATCCGGCGGAAAGCATCGACGCGGGCCAGGTGGTGTGCCAAGTCGGCATCGCTCCGGTCAAGCCTGCCGAGTTCGTCATCTTCCAGCTGTCCCAGTTCTCGGGCGGCACCAGCCTCGTCAGCGAATAGTCGCAGACTTCAATAGGAGCAGCACATGCCACTAGACCCCTTTGACTCCTCGCCGGCGAACGCCTTCAAGGTCAAGATCGACGGAATCCAGATTCCGAAAGTCATCGAAGTGACCGGGCTCAAGAGCGAGGTCGACAAAATCGAACTCAAGCAGCAGACCGACGACGGCAAATACGTCGTCCGGCAGTTGATCGGCCGGCGCAAACCAGGCGAATTCACGGTGACCCGCGGGCTCACCGACTCGAAGACCGTGACCGACTGGCTCAAGACCGTGATGGAAGGCGACGTTTCGGGCGCGCGCAAAACCGCTTCGGTGGAATTGCTCGATTACAAAGGCGAGACCTTGAAGACCTACAACTTCGTCAACTGTTGGGTGCGCAGCGTCGAACTGAACTCGCTCAAAGCGGGTGCCGCGGAGCAGGCGACCGAGAAGTTCACCATCTGCTACGACGAATCAACGGTGGGCTGATGCGCCGTGGCCAAGCCGTCGACGTCGTCGAGGCGGAGGTTCCCGGCAGCGGGCAGACTCCGGGGACGGAGCCGGCGATGCGCACCGAATTCGACTTCGAGCTGCCGCGCGGCTTCCTCGACGGCGATGGGGTGCTGCACCGCCGCGGAAGCATGCGGCTGGCCACCGCCAGAGATGAATTGCTACCGCTGTTCGATGCCCGGGTGCAGGAAAATTCGGCCTACACGACCGTGGTGCTGCTCAGCCGGGTGATCACCCGGCTGGGCAGCCTGCCCGCGATCAGCTCGAACACCGTGGAACAGATGTTCGCGTCCGACGTGGCCTTCCTGCAGGACTTCTACCGTCGGATCAATGCCGAAGGCCACACCCGGATCGCGGTGACCTGCCCGAGTTGTGAGCAGCGCTTCACCGCAGACCTCGCAGGTGGGCGCCTGGGGGAATCGTGACGTACGCGCCGGACCGGATCTATCAAGAGGTCGCGTACGTCGCCTATCACTTCCACTGGGATCGGGACCGGATCCTGGACTTGGAACACCGGGAACGGCTCCGCTACATCAATGAGATCGCGGACATCAACACCCGCCTGACCCAGGAGCGCTGAAGCATGCGATGGCCCTGGCAGAAACCTTTCGAAAAGCCCGCCCCGGCAGTGCCGGAGCGGGTCACCGGCCCCTCGGCCCCGGCGTCGGGCTGGGCCTTTTTGCCGCCCCTGCAACGCACCGTTTCCCCGCAGCAGAGCATCACGGCCGCGCCGGAGTTCTCGGCCGGGTTGGGCGCGGTCAACGCTCCCGGGTTCCTGGGCACGATGCAGCGTTCCCTGGACGATTCCGCGCCGGGCGGATTGTTCGACGCCGACGGCGCGGGGCTGGCCGCACCGTCGATGTGGAGCGGGGCGGCCGAACAGCCGCTGCGTCGGCAAAAGACAGCGCCGGGCCAACCGGCCGACCCGGTGCGGCACAGTGCGTGGTCAGCGGAACGCCCGATTCCGGATTCCGGGTCGCTCACCACGACGGCGCTCCGGGCAGCAGCCCGGGAACTGCCGAGCCTGCCGCTGGACCACACCGTCCCGGGGCCATCGGCAGCAGGCGCCGGACCCGCGGTGCGTGCTCTCGGCCAGCCGAAGACCGGCCTGCCGCTGCAGCGGACCGCCCGGTCCCGACAAGCCGCAGCGGGGCCCGAGGAGTCGTCAGCGGACCCAGCTCGGCAGGCGGCTTCGGCCAAGACCCGGGGGGCGACCTTCATCCCGATTCCGCAGGCCGGATTCGTGCCCGCCGGTCCAGCCGCTCGAGCCAGCGGGGCTGGCCCGGCCGCAGAAGACTCGGCAGCGGCAACCCCGGTGCAACGCACCGGGTCCGCGCCGGAGGCGTTGCCGGACGCTGCGGCCCGGCCTTTGGCCGGCCGGAAGCTGGGTTTGGGTGCCGCGTTGCGCGCGCCTTCGGCTGCGCCGATTCCGCTGCAACGCGCTGCCGAACCAGGACAGCCTGCGGCTGCAGACCAGCCTTTCGTCGCAGATCAACTCAGTGCCCCAGATCAACTCAGTGCCCCAGATCAACTCAGTGCCCCAGATCAACTCAGTGCCGCAGCAGCGGGCCCGGGGACCGCCATTCCGCTCACGGCACCGGGCGCGGCAATCGCGCCCGGTGTGCCGGAGGCTCTGGCGCAACGAATCGCAGCGGGTGCAAGCCTGGTGCGCGATAGCGGTTCTCCGGCCTCGGCCCAAGTCCAGGCCGGGGCAGAGCTGAAGCCCCCGGCCAGTATGCCGTTGGCTCCGGCAGTTGGCGCCGGGCAAGCGTCGCGGCCGGAACCGGTGCAGCGCAGCCGGGAAGCCGGGGACGACGCCGGGTTCGGCCCGGCAGCCAACGATGCGGCACCGGAACCGCAGGATTTGCTGGAACCGCCGGAAGCGGAACGGGCCGAGCCTGCTGCCCGGGTCTTCGTCCTTCCGCCGGATCCGGCACTGTCGCCGGATCTGCCGGCGCCGCTGCTCGACCGCGGCGGTCCGGGCGGCACCAGGCCGCCGTCGAACCGGACACCGCAGCTGCAACGCCACACCGCGGGGGCGGCCGAACGGGGCGGAGCCGGGCCGGGGCGCGGCCCGTCCGGGAACGCGACGCCAGCAGCGTCGTTCATGGGCTTGCCCGCACCGGAGCGAATCCTGCAGCGCTCTGTCGCCTCGGGCCGTGCCGTCGGATCACCGGCCGGGTCGGCGGCAGCGGAGACCGCCAGTTCGGCAGTCGGGGTTCCGGAAGGGTCGGGGCCCAGGAGTTTCCGGCCGGGCGGGCGGACGGCCGATCGCGATCCTGCGACGGCTACCGGGTCGCTGCGGGTCGTGCAACGGAGCAGTCCCTCGGCGCGGGCCGGTGGTCATGCTGCCCTGCCCGCAGAACCCTTGCCGGTGGCGCGCCCGCCGGCCGGGCAGCCGACTTCGGCGGAGGGCGATTTGGTGGCCGTGGAGTCACCGGTGATCCAGCGTTCCGTGGAATCGACCGGGGGGCAGGCCGGTGCGGTGCCCGGCGCCGGGCCCGGTAAGGCCCCGGATGCGGTTGGAAGCACGGCGCCGCCGGAAGACATCGAGGCGCTGGCGGGCCGGCTTTTCAGCCCTTTGATGCGTCGGATGAAAGCGGAACTGCTGCTCGACCGGGAGCGCCATGGCCGGCGGATCGACCGGATCTGACGAACCGCCGGCCAGCGCACCGAAACTACCGACAGATGAGCCACCCGGAAACCATCCCGGCGAGCAGGAGGAGCAGAAGAATTGTTGCAGGACACGGATACCGCGCTGAGCGTGCGCTACAAATTGGCGCTCGACTCGGCGAATTTGGGCACCTTCAGCACCTGCGAGGGGCTGGGTGCCGAGGTCGTCATCGAGCAACGCGAGGAGGGCGGCAACAATGATTTCGTCTGGCAGCTTCCCAGCCGGTTGAAATACCCCAATATCAAGCTGAGCCGCCCTTTGGGCAGAGAAACCGAGAAGGTGGCGACCTGGTTCGCCTCGATGACGTCCGGATACCAGCGCTGCACCGGCATGATCCAGGCGATGAACGCGCAAGGCACGGTGATCGCCGAATGGTCGCTTTACGACGTGGTCCCGGTCCGTTGGACCGGACCGGTGCTGAATCCGGACCAGCCGAAGGTCGTGATGGAGACCGTCGAAATCGCCCACCATGGATTCCTGCCGAGCGCCTGAGCCCGACTGTTTGCCGAACCGAGGAGAATCACCATGACACAGACCGCGGGCACGATGACCGCCGCCGGCATCGGAGGTGCCGGGAAAGCCGGATCCCGGCCGAAGCTGGAGCGGGCCTATTTGCAGCTGTTCGAACCGTCCAAAGACGCTTCGATGCACAACCCGGGACCGAAATTGGCCCGGATCGACTTCCAGTTCAACCCCAAGGAGCTGGTCATCGCCAAGGCTGCGTCCTGGAGCCGGAAAGCAGGCAAAGGGAGCGCTAAAAGCGCGCCGCCGCAGTATCAAGGCCCGCAACCGTCCAAGCTCGCCTTGGAGATGTTCCTGGATTCCTCGCAGGCCCAGTCCGGGGACGTGGTCGCGGTAGTCAACAAGCTCCTGGAGTGCTGTGTGCCGACCAGCGAATCGCAGAGCCAAAAGAAGGGATCGCCGCCCTGGGTCCAGTTCCGGTGGGGCAGCCTGACCGGATTCATGGGCTACGTGGCCAGCGTCTCGGCGAAATACACCTTGTTCACCTCTGGAGGCCTCCCGGTCCGGGCGGTCTGCACCTTGTCGCTGGAAGAGCTCGCCGGCGATCCACCGAAACAGAACCCCACCTCGGGCGGGTTGTTGCCGCGGAAGATCCATCGGGTGGTCGTCGGGGACACGCTGGCCGGCATCGCCTATCAGGAGTATGCCAACGCCGGAAAATGGAGGGCTTTGGCGGAGGCCAACGGGATCGACAACCCGATGAAACTCAAGCCGGGAAGCCAAATCATGCTGCCGGCGGTTGAGGAGCTGGGTGCGCGCTCGCCTGCGGGCCACGCCTGGGACTCCGAAGCTTCGGCGGAACGCCGGAAGCGGGCGGTCCATGCCGCACGGTGAGGAAGTGAGCTTCACCCCTCGGGTGAAGCTCAAGGGGGCGCCATTGGAGGCGTCGTTGGCAGGCGCCCTGGTCTCCGGGTACGTCGATCAGAGCCTGTTCAGTGCCGACCTCCTGCTGTTGCGGTTTCGGGACCCGGAACTCGGCTTGCTCAGCAGCAGCCGGTTCGCGATTGGCGACCCGATTGAAATCGGCATGGAACAGAGCGGGCCTTCGAATCAAGCTCCGCTTTTCATCGGGGAGGTGACCGCTCTGGACTTCGAAGTCGGGGCCGACGGCGCCCACCTGCTGCTGCGTGGCCTGGATGGGGTGCACCGTTTGCAGCGTGGCAGCCGGGCAGAAGTCTATACGGACATGAAGGCCGGGGACATCGTGGCCAAAATCGCCAAGCGCGCCGGACTTGCCACCGGGACGGTCGATCAGGGCGGACCGATTTTCGAGCATCTGGTGCAGCCTGCGTGCAGCGATTGGGATTTCCTGCAATTGTTGGCGGGACAAAGCGGTTGCACGCTGTCCGTGCGCAGCGGCAAGCTGCATTTCGCCAAAGCCGAGCCGGCCGATTCGGCTCCGGCCCAGGGCGAACCGGGCAGCGATCCTTTGATCCTGGACAGCGGCCAGAATCTGATCCGGTTGCATGGCAGCCTCACGACTGCGGAACAGGTGGCAGACGTCGAAGTGCGTGGCTGGGACGTCAAAGCGAAAAAACCGATCAGCGTCGTGGCCAAGCCCGCGGCCCGTACCGGGGAAGTGTCCGGCACGCCTTTCGCCGGAACGGTCGCCGCAGTGAACCAGGGCCGGCACACGGTGGCGATGCCGCATTACGATCAGAGCGCTTTGGCGCAGCGCCACGCCGAAGCGCTCGCGGATCGGCTCGGCGGCGGATTCGCGGAGATCGAAGGAACCGCCCGGGGAAACACCCGACTGCATGCCGGAAGACCGGTGCTGTTGCGGGTCGGCGCGGCTTTCAAAGCCCGGTTCACACTCACCGCTGCCCGGCACGAGTTCGGCCAGGGAAGCGGCTACCAGGTCAACTTCAGTGCCAGCGCCGGTTCCGAGCGCAGCTTGCTCGGACTTGCCGCGGGAAACCGCGCTTCACCGGATTCCGGCCGGGCGGCGGTGGTGAACGGATTGGTCACCGCGATCGACGACCCGGAGCATTTGGGCCGGGTCCGGGTGATGTTTCCGGCATACGGCGAGAAGGTGGAGTCTTGGTGGGCCCGCACCGTGCAAGCCGGTGCCGGCAAGGCACGCGGAGCCGTGGTGCTGCCCGAGGTGGGCGATGAGGTGCTGGTCGGCTTCGGCGACGGCGGATTGAACCAGCCGTATGTGCTCGGGGGGCTCTACAACGGCGAGGATCTGCCGGCCGAACCGTGGCAGAGCCAACGGGAAGGCAGCGATTCGGTTCGCCGGCGCTCCTTCACCTCGCGGACCGGAATGCAGGTGGAGTTCCTCGAATCCTCGAGCGAGCAACGGATCAACGTGGCCACGAAGGGCGGCAGACACCGGATATCGCTGATCCAGAATGGCGAAGGCGGCGTCGAGATCGAAACCTCGGGCAAGGTCGGCATCAAGGCGAGCTCCGGGGTGGAGATCGCCAGCAGCGCCGGCCCGCTGAGCCTGAGCGCACCCAAAATCAGCCTCGAGGCCACCTCCGAGCTGCTGCTCAAGGGCGCCACGGTGAAGCTGCTCGGCGATGCCATGACGGAAGTCAAGGGCGCGATGGTCAAGATCAACTGATGTCCGCCCGATGCAGTACACCCGGGCGGTCCGCGCCGGGCCAGCCCGATACCCGATCAACCCCCGCCCCGACGGCGGAGAAGAGAAGCAGGAAAACCATGGCACGAGACTTCGTCGGGGCCGGTTGGCCCTTTCCGTTGCGCACCGACCGCACTG
The DNA here is from genome assembly GCF_031454135.1 of Arthrobacter russicus. Taxonomy (NCBI): domain Bacteria; kingdom Bacillati; phylum Actinomycetota; class Actinomycetes; order Micrococcales; family Micrococcaceae; genus Arthrobacter; species Arthrobacter russicus. Next base: position 390,409 of record NZ_JAVDQF010000001.1, on the reverse strand, counting down.
GCAGCGTCGCCTTGGTCGACAGCACCCGGGAGGTCGAAGAAAGCATCGCCCTGATCCTGGCGACCTCGCCGGGGGAACGCCCGATGCGGCCGGACTTCGGCTGCGCCGTGCACGATTACGTTTTCGCCCCGGCGGACGCTTCGACGGCAGGCGATATCGCCTATGCGGTCCAGGTCGCGCTGGAGCGCTGGGAGCCGCGCATCGACCTCGAAGACGTCACCGTGCGGTTCGACCAGGTGGATGAGGGAGTGCTGTTGATCGACATCTCCTACGCGTTGCGGGGCAGCAACGACCCGCGCAACCTGGTCTTCCCGTTCTACGTCATTCCCCGGCACCGAGAGGAAGATTCCTGATGCTCCCCGCACCCCATTTGGACGACCGCCGATTCCAGGACCTGGTCGACGACGCCAAACGCCGGATCGCACACCACTGCCCGGAGTGGACCGATCACAATGTCTCGGATCCCGGGGTGACCTTGATCGAATCTTTCGCGTTCATGATGGATGAGATCTCGTACCGGCTGAACCGGGTACCGGACCGGCTGTACGTGAAGTTCCTGGATCTGCTCGGCGTCCAGTTGCACGCTCCGGCGGCAGCGACCACGGAACTGGTGGTCAAACTTTCGGCTGCCCGGCCGGAAGCCGTGGTGGTGCCACTCGGCACCGAAGCGGCGACCCGGCGTACCGACGACGATGCGGCGGTGGTTTTCCAGACCACCGCGGAGCTGTCCATCCCGCCCCGGAAACTTGCCTATCTCTTGGCCGCAGCCGTCGACGGCGAACCGATCGACCGGTTCGAACAGCTCGGTTCGGCCGCGGAACAGCCGGTCTTCAGCCCGCAGCCGGCCGAAGGCGACAGTTTGCTGATCGGGCTCGACGATGCGGCGGCGAACACCTTGATCGCCTTGCGGTTCGATTGCAGCGTCCGGGGTGTCGGCGTCGACCCGCGGCGTCCACCCTTGGTGTGGGAAGCCTGGACCGGCAAGAGTTGGCGGGCCTGCGCCGTCGAGGACGACGGCACCGGGGGACTCAACAAAGCCGGGGATGTGCTCCTGGTGCTGCCGGCTGGGCATACCGCTTCGGTACTCTCGGGCGTTCGGGCCGGCTGGATTCGCTGCCGGGTCACGGTGCCGGAGGAGGGCTTTTCGTTCTACAGCGCATCTCCGGTGATCCGATCGCTCGAAGCGTTCAGCATCGGCGGTGTGGTTCGCGCGGCGCACGCGGAAACGGTGCAGGAGGAGACTTTGGGAATCTCGGAAGGGGTCCCGGGGCAGGTCTTCGCCCTGGCCCATGGGCCGATGGTCGACGACGGGCTGCCGCTGTCCGTGGAGGTCGCCACCGGGTCGGGGTGGCAGCGCTGGCAGGAAGTCGACTCGTTCGCCGGATTCGGCGACTCGGACCCGGTGGTCATGCTGGACCGCTCGGCCGGGTTGGTGCATTTTCCGCCCGCGGTGCGCGAAGCAGACGGAAGCCTGCGGCAATTCGGGGCGCTGCCTCCGCTGGGCGCGGCGATCCGGATTCCGGAATACCGGGTCGGCGGAGGCCCGAGCGGAAACCTGTCCACCCGGGCGATTTCAGTGCTCCGCGGATCGGTCCCGTTCGTCTCCGAGGTTTACAACCGGCGCCCGGCCCAAGGCGGCATCGCGGCAGAGACAATCGCGGAGGCGATGCAACGAGGTCCTTTGGCCCTGCGCAGCCGGGACCGCGCGGTCACCGCGGAGGACTACGAAGAGCTTGCGCTCGCCGCGGCACCGTCGATCGCCCGGGTGCGTTGCGTGCCGGCTGCTGCTACGGAGGCCCAGCATGGCGTCCGGCTGCTGGTGGTGCCGGCCGCAGCTGCCGAAGCGGATGGGCGGCTGCGTTTCGAGGATCTGGTGCCCAGCGAGTCGGTGCTGCAGACCATCGCCGGGGAATTGGAAGAACGCCGGCCGATCGGCGCCCGGCTGGTCGTCGAACCGCCGCTGTACAAGGGCGTGACCGTGGTCGCGAAACTCATCGCGAAACCGGCCGCGGACCGGGAGCGGCTCGAAGACCAAGCCGTCGAAGCGCTTTACCAGTTCCTCGACCCGGTGCGCGGCGGCCCGGTAGGCAACGGTTGGCCCTTCGGGCGACCGGTCCACGCCGGCGAGGTGTATGCCTTGCTGCAAGCGTTGCCGGGCGTGGAGCTGGTCGACGACGTTTTGCTTTTCGCCGCCGATCCGATCAGTGGAGAGCGCGGTGATCCGGTGCAGAAAATGGCTCTCGGCAGTCAGGAATTGGTGTTCTCCTTCGAGCACCGGGTGCGGATCGGGGCTCCGCTCTGATGCGCGGCATGGTTCCCGGGCTGCGCAGCTCGGCGCCGTTCGGGCCGCGATTGCCGGCCGTCTTGCAGGAAGACGACCTGATGAGCCGGTTCCTGCTCGGCTTCGACGAATCACTGGCCCCGATGCTGGCGACTTTGGACATGCTCGACTCGTATCTGGATCCGGATCTGACTCCGGAGGATTTTCTGCCCTGGTTGGCCCAGTGGGTCGGCGTGGATTTGCCCGGTGCGGGGGAAACGCTGCGCAATCGCCAGACGATCCGGGACGCAGTGCCGATGCACCGCGCCCGTGGCACCAAAAGGGGCCTGCTGGCCGCGGTCAAAGTCGCGTTGCCGCTGACCGCCGAAGTCAGCATTGAAGATTCCGGCGGATCTGCCGCCTCAACCAGCCCGGGCACGCCGTTTCCGGGGCAGGAGCCGGCCGGAGTGCTGGTCCGGATCAAGAACGCTGCCGGTGCAGAGCTCAACCTGGCCTTGATCGAGGCCACCGTGCGCGAAGCGAAACCGGCGCACATCCCGCATCGAATCGAGGTATTGCCATGAAAACCCAGAACCCGGTTATCTGCGGTGAATGCGGTGCGGAGAACGCGCCGGGGGATCGGTTCTGCGCCGAGTGCGGGGCCTATTTGGAATGGTTGAAAGCCGAGCAGCCGGCCGCGCCGATCGCGCCAGTGCCAACTGCACCGGTGCGGCCGGCGATGGACGGCCAACCGGCGGAGACCACCGAGGCCACTGAGCCGGTCGCCGGACGGCCCGAGCCGGCGGCGCCCGAAGCTGCGCAACCGGGCGTTCCCGAACCCGGTCAGCCGGTACCGGTTCCGGAATCGGCGGCTCCAGAGCCACCGGTGCAGCCCGCCCTCGGCTACGCGCCGGTGCCTGACCGGCCGGGCGCGCAAGCGGATCCGAGTCTGCGCACCGGGCCTGGCGCCGTCGAACCGGCCGGACCAGTTGCCGTCCGGCCGGGGAAGCGGAAACTCAAGGCGCCCCGGGCCAAGCCCCGGCCGCGACCGGCGGGCAGTCTGCCCGGGGACTTGATCTGCGGACAGTGCGGCACCGGCAACTCGCCGAACCGGAAGTTCTGCCGGCAGTGCGCCCACAGCCTGCTCGACGCGCCGAAAGTGGCCCCGCTCCCGTGGTGGCAGCGGCTTTTCGGGGCGCGTGCGCGCAAGCCGGCCCGAGCCGGTACGCGGCCGAAATTCCGGCAACACCGGTTCCCCACCCGGACCGTGACCACTGTGCTGATCCTCGGCCTGCTCGGTGGCGGCGGGTTCGCCGCCCGGGAGCAACTGCGCAGCGGTTTCGGTTTCGTGCAGGACAAATTCAGCAACAACTCGCCGCTGCGGCCCAGCAGCATCGAAGCCTCGTCGTCGGCCGAAGGCCACCCGCCGGAGTTGGCGATCGACGGCGTGGTCAACCGGGCCTGGCAGCCGGCGCAGCCGGGCGACGGGGTCGGCGAGTTCCTCCAGGCGCACTACCAATTGCCGGTGCGGCTGGTCTTCCTGCAGATCCGAACCGGTGCCGCCGAGCAATCCGAACAGTTCCTCGGCTCCGGCCGGCCGCTGGGCCTCCGGGTTGAGCTCAGCCTCGCCGGCGGCGCCCCGCGGACGCTGGACCTGGACTTGGCGGACAAACCGACGGTGCAGCAGTTCTACCTCGGCCAGGACGACGTCGTCGGCGTCAAGCTCACGGTCCGGAGCTCGATTCCGGGCACTTCCGATCCGCGGATCGCGCTGAGCGAGGTGGAGTTCCTCGGCAGGTCCGGATCGGATCCGATCCGCTCGGATCGGATCGGATCGGAGCGCGGGGCTCAGGCGCTGCCGGCGAAACTGTCCGGCACGCCGAGCGCCTCGAGAACCCGGGCATAGTTTTGCGCGGCTTTCGCCGCTGCCGCGGTGTTCCCGGAGCGTTGGTGGGCTTCGATCAGCACCCGCCAAGCGTCGTCGCGCCATTCATCGATTTCGATGCAGCGGTTGGCGAGCCGGACCGCGTCGGGGTATTTTGCCAGCGAAAGCAACATGGCAGCGCCGGTTTCCGCCGCCTGCGCGGCTTCCAAACGAAACCGCTCGCGGTATTCGATGACCCATTCGGCCGGGCCTTCTTCGGGCAGCAACTCATCGTTGTAGAGTTCGACTGCCGCGGCAAGCCCGGCGGCTGCGGCGGCAGCATCCTGGCGCGCCATCGCGGCCATGGCGGAGCTGATCGAGCTTTCGAACTCGACCACATCGCTGGCCCCCCATGCGGTTAGATCCAGTGCATAGGCTTCGCCCTGCCGTTGGATGATGCTCTCCTGCCCGCGGAGCCGTTCCGGCTCCAGGATCCGGCGCAGATTGGAGATGCTGACTTGGACCCGGTGCAGGCTTTCATCCAGGGAGTTCTCCGGCCACAGCGCATAGGCGATCCGTTCCCGGTGCACCGGTTTGCCGGCAGCGACCGAAAGAATCATCAGAATCGTGCGGGCCTGCGGGCGCAACCCGCCCAGGTCGACGAGTTCCCCGGCCCGGGTCAACTGGAATTTGCCGAAGCAGCGCAGCGCATGCTGTTGCGGAGCGGCCTCCGTCGAATCCACCTGAACCGTGCTTGCCGCCCGGTGCTGCAGCCAAGTCCAGGGTCGCCAGACCAGGCCATTCGCCCGGGCCAAGTCGCGTGCCGAACGCATGAGTTCGCCGCCGGGATCCCCTTGGGCCTGGGCCAAAGCAGCCTGGGCGATCGCCAAAGCGCCTGGCACTGCGGCCAGCTGTGCGGCTTCGACGGCCTGTTGGGCACAGCCGATCGCCGCTGAATCATTGCGGCTCGCGCCGACCAGGGCGCGCATCGCCAGGGTCCAGGCCAGCAAGGTGCCGGCTCCCAAAGTCTCGAACCGGCCGGCCAATTCGTCGAAGTCCTTAGCGGCAGCACGCCCGTCGCGCAACCTGGTGATCAGCTGAACCAACAGAACCAGGGCGGAAGTCCAATCGTCACCGCGCTCATCGCTTTCCGCGATCACCGCAGAGGTGATGATTTCGCTGTCCGAATGCGGCGTCAGCGCGGCCGCGATGCCATTGGCCAGGCGGCCGATCCATTTGAGCCCGTGTTTGTACGATCGTCGCGCCACGGAGCTGGCTTCGGTCGCCTGTGCATAAGGGTTGGGGCTGCCGGCCAAGGGGCCGACTACCGCGAGCACCAATTCCGCGATCAGCGGTGCGGTGGGGGATTCCACACTCTCCCGTTGGGCGGCGCAGGTGCGGAGGTAGAGCCGCGATGCGGACTGGTTCCCGCTCATTTGCAGGGTCAATCCCCGCGCGAGCAGCACCAGGGGATCGGATTCCGAGTCGAAATGGCTCAGTTGCGCGCCGGGATCGGAAACCGTGGCCATCCTGAGCGCGGAGGCCGGCCCGGCTTCGGCGATCTGCCGTGGATCCTGCCACAGGTTAGCGGATTGCCAGATTTCCAGCAGGATACCCATGGCTGCCCGGCCCGGCAGCAGCCGCTTGAGCTTGCTGGACAGGTCTTCGGCGGCTTTCTTGTAGCCGAGGTCGTAGAGGTTCCGGGCCTGGACCAGTTGCAGCCAGGGGGAGGAGTCGATCCGTTCGGCGGATACTCCTGCGATCCAGGAACAGGCGCCGGTGGCGGCGACCTGTTCCGGATTCTGCCGGATCAAATCGTTGAGCCGATCCCATTCGCCGGCCAAGGCCAGCATCCTAGCCGTGATCTGCAGCTCGCCGGCCGCGCACAGTAGGTCGGCGACGTGACGGCGTTCCGCGGCGATGACCGACGGGTTGAACATCGTCTTGCGGTACCAGGAAAGGTAGCTCTGCACCGAGACCCTGACTCGGAAGACCCCCCGGCTGACCGGGAAGATCACCAGATGCTTCTGCAGGGTCATCAGAATGTCTGCTGAGTTGTCGCTACCCAGCACCAAATCGCAGTGTTGCGCACTGAGCAACGGCAGGTCCGCGCAGCGCAGCAGCAGGTTCTTCTCCTCCGGCTGCAACCAGGCCAGAACCTGGCCTTCGACGTACTCCCGGGTGCTCTGCCAGGGTTCGACCTGGTCGTGCAGGCTGTTGCCGAATTCGAGTTCGGTCATCGCGGCAGTGGCCAGGTTGATCAGGTGCAGCGCGCCCGGAGTGCCACCAGTCTGATCGACCAGGGCGAGCGCATCGGCTCCGGAAATCCGTCGGTTGTAATACCGCCGGAACAGTTCCCGGGCCTCGGCCGGTACGAAGAGCAACCCCTCGGTGTTGATCGGTGAAAACGAGCACATTTCAGTTCGGGCCAGATTGAAGCTGGTGGGCCGACGGGACAGCACGGCCATGTGCACGCGGCGGCCGCAGCCGATCAGCAAGTTCTCGATTTCCTGCTCTACGCCGCATTCGAGCACGTACTCGAAGTCGTCGACGACCACCACGACGTCGGAATCGGCTTCGCTAATCCGCCGGATGGTGCCATCGAAATCCCCGGCGTCCTCCAGCCCGAGTGCCTCGGCGATTTCCCGGACGATCCGGGCCGCCAGGACGCCGGGCGCCTGGTCCGGACGGTAGGCGCGGATCCAGGTGACCGGCAGCTCCAAAGTTTTGGCCCAATGAGCCAAAGCAGCGGTTTTACCGGAACCGTGATTTGCGACAATGAGTCCTAATTGGTGCTGCAGAATCCGCTGGAGACTGAAGTCGATCCGCGGTCTATGCAAGCCAGATATCTGGGGTACTGCGCTCAATTCTGGGTTCCGATCAGATGCATCCGGAGAATAACACAATTAGGTGGAATATTTAACCAAAGTTATCTTACACAAGTGCTACGGCGGGAAGCTAAGGGCAAGCTGACCTTCGGCTGGGTGTAGCCCGGTGATCCGGCCGGTTCGAAAGTCCGGTTCCGAGCCGGATTCGAGGGCATCCGGCGGGTTGCTCCGAAAGCCCGACGACAGTTCCGCAGCGCTTCGTGGAGTTCAGGTTTCTTCCCGGGTTTTCTTGGAATTCGTCGAAATTTCATCGACCTGCCACGCGGCCGGAATCGCGTCCGTCGGTCGCATATCGGCCAGTTCGATTCGACTCCGGAAAACCGGGCTCCAACCGCAATCAACGGGACTGCGGGTCGCTTGAAATATGGCCACTTCAGCGGAATTGGTATTCACCGGTCGGTAATGGCTGAGTCGGCTACCAGACCGTGATCACGCGGCCGGTTTCAATTCCCTCGATCGAGCGGACGTAGGCGCTGCCCACCTCGGTGCCGGGCACCGGAGTGAAGCCAGGAAAAGCCGGACCGTATTCGGGCCAGGACTCGAGCAATGCCGTCGGGCTTACCGCATTGATCCGGATTCCGCGGGGCATCGCCCCGGCCGCCGCCTTGACGAACGAATCCACGACCGCGTTCGCGGTGGTCGCGGCGAGCCCGTCCGGCACCGGGTGCGTGCTGAGGATCCCGGAGACCAGGGTGAACGAGCCACCGTCGAGGAGCAGGTCCACGCCGGCTTGCACCACGGCGATCTGGCCGATCCCTTTGTGCCCGATCGCGGCACTGAAATCCTCCGGAACGAGTTCGGCCAGCGGTTTGAATGGCGCGCCCCCGGCGGCGACCGCGATCGCGTCGTACCGGTCGCCGCGCTCGGTTGCCGCCGCGAAAAAGGCTTGCACCGACGCGGTATCAGAGGTATCGATCGCCGGTTCGCTACTGCGGGAAGCTCCGATCACCTGGTGGCCGCGTCCGCGCAAGGCTGCTGCGGCTGCGGTACCGACGGCTCCGGTATCGCCGATCATGAGGATTTTCATGGTTCTCCTGACAAAGTGCCTGTTGACTTCAGCTTGTTCCCCGCACGCGGCAACCGGGAAACCGCCGGATTCATTCCGGTGCCGGATATGCTGGCGCTGTGAATCCATCTCAGACGAATCCGAGCCGACCGGACCAGACGCCGCGGACTGCGCTGGTCACCGGCGCCAGCACCGGAATCGGCGAGGCCACGGTGCGCGCGCTCGCCGGCCAGGGCTGGCAGGTTTTCGCCGTCGCGCGGCGGGAAGACCGGCTGGCCGCGCTCGCTGCGCAGACCGGCGCCGTGGCCTTGGCCGGCGACGTCACCGACGATGCGGCAGTGGCCCGGATCCTCGATGCGGTATCTTCGGCCGGCGGGGTGGACACCCTGATCAATGTAGCCGGCGGCGCCCGGGGCGCCGATCAGCTGGGGCAGGCCAAAACGGAGGACTGGGAGTGGATGTTCCAGGCGAACGTGATCGGCTCGATGAAGCTGATCCGGGCGTTCCTGCCGATGCTGCGTGCCGGTCGGCGCGGCACGGTGCTCAACCTGACCTCGACGGCGGCTTTGGTCGCCTACGAAGGCGGCGCCGGGTACAACGCCGCGAAGGCCGCGCAGCGGGCGATGACCCAGGCGCTGCGGCTGGAAGAGGTCGGCAACAATCTCCGGGTCATCGAAGTGCTGCCGGGCATGGTGCAGACCGAAGAGTTCGCGCTCAACCGGTTGGGGGACCGCGAACGCGCGGCGCAGGTCTACCGAGGGGTGGCCGAGCCGTTGACCGCCGAAGACGTGGCCGACGTCGTCCGTTATGCGGTTTCGCTGCCGCACCATGTCAACCTGGATGAAATCGTGCTGCGGCCGGTGGCCCAGGCGGCAGCACACAAAGTGGTCCGCGACTCCTGACCGGACGGCAGGCCGAAACGATGCGGACGGGTTTGCCGGTGCACCCGTCCGACCAAGTTGCACCGGCGACCAAGGTGCACAGGCCAACTGAGATCGCGCTAGACTTGTGCCCAACAGCGTTGACCCGGCCATCACCGGAGAGCTTCCGGAAGAACGCCCCACCGGCTCGGCGGGGTCAGTAGAACCGGACGGGTAAGCCCGTCACAGCAGTTCGAGCGGCGCTCGGCACGGTGGAAACCGGGCCGGGTGCAAGCGAGGTGGTACCGCGGTGTTGGCCCGTCAGGGCGGGCGCCGTCCTTGCATCCTGGATCCGAACGACCCGCAGGATGAGCCGATGCCGCACTACCCGAAGACCAACTCCGACCGCACCGGGGTTCCCGCCAACGTGTCTTTCCCCAGCTTGGAGGAAAGCATCCTCAAGTATTGGGACCAGGACGGCACCTTCCAGGCGAGCATCGACGCGCGCCCGGCAGGGGAGAACGGCAGCAATGAGTTCGTCTTCTACGACGGACCGCCCTTCGCCAACGGCCTGCCGCACTACGGCCACCTGCTGACCGGCTATGCCAAAGACCTCGTGGCCCGGTACCAGACCCAGCGCGGACGGCGGGTCGAGCGCCGGTTCGGCTGGGACACGCACGGTTTGCCTGCCGAACTCGAAGCCATGAAGCAGCTCGGCATGAACGAAAAAGAAGAGATCGAGTCGATGGGCATCGACAAGTTCAACGATGCAGTGCGCGAATCGGTGATGAAGTACACCAACGAGTGGCGCGAGTACGTGACCCGGCAGGCCCGTTGGGTGGACTTCGACAACGACTACAAGACGCTCAACGTCGAGTACATGGAATCGGTGATCTGGGCCTACAAGCAACTGCACGAAAAGGGCCTGACCTATCAGGGGTTCCGGGTGCTGCCCTATTGCTGGAAAGACGAGACCCCGCTGTCCAACCACGAACTGCGGATGGACGACGACGTCTACAAGATGCGCCAAGACCTTTCGGTCACGGTCAGCTTCCCGATTGTGGCCTCGGCGCACGCGCTCAGTGCCGAACTCGAGGGCGTCGAATTGCTGGCTTGGACCACCACGCCCTGGACCCTGCCGACCAACTTCTCAGTCGCCGTCGGGCCGGAGATCGATTACGTGGTGGTCGCCAGCGATGGACGGAAGTACTTGCTTGCCGGATCCTTGCTCGCCGGCTACGCCAAAGACCTGGGCTTCGAGTCCGCCGAAGCCGCCGCGGCGGCCGTGGTCAAGCATTACTCGGGCGCCGAACTCGGTGGCCTGAAGTACCGGCCGCTGTGGGATTACTACGCGGACGCCGAAAAGTGGGGGACCGGCACCAGCTGGCAGATTCTGGTGGAGGACTACGTCACCACGACCGATGGCACCGGCGTGGTCCACCAGGCTTCCGCCTATGGTGAAGAGGATCAGCGCAGCAGCGAAGCGCACGGCATTCCGGTGATCGTCTCGGTTGATGAAGGCGCCCGGTTCCTGCCGATGTTCGGCAACCAGGTGAATGGCGAACGGCCGCTGGCCGGCATCGTCGGAATGCAGGTTTTCGAGGCCAACAAGCCGATCATCAAGCTGTTGCGCGACTCCGGCCGGCTGATCCGGGAAGCCAGCTACGAACACAGCTACCCGCATTGCTGGCGCTGCCGGAATCCACTGATCTATAAGGCCGTCTCCTCCTGGTACGTCCAGGTGACCCAGTTCAAAGACCGGATGCTGGAGCTGAACCAGGAGATCAACTGGATCCCCGGCAACGTCAAGGACGGGCAGTTCGGCAAATGGCTGGAAAATGCCCGTGATTGGTCGATCAGCCGCAACCGCTACTGGGGCAGCCCGATCCCGGTCTGGCAATCGGACAACCCGGACTACCCGCGCACCGACGTCTACGGATCACTCGCGGAGATCGAGGCCGACTTCGGCCGGCTGCCGCGGAACAAAGCCGGTGAGGTCGATCTGCACCGTCCGTTCATCGACGAACTGACCCGGCCGAACCCGGATGACCCCAGTGGCCGCGCCACGATGCGCCGGGTCGAAGACGTGTTGGACGTCTGGTTCGACTCCGGCTCGATGCCTTATGGCCAGGTGCATTTCCCGTTCGAGAACGAAGAATGGTTCCACACCCACCACCCGGCCGATTTCATCGTGGAGTACATCGGGCAGACCCGTGGCTGGTTCTACATGCTGCACATCTTGGCCACGGCATTGTTCGACCGCCCGGCATTCAAGAACGTGATCAGCCACGGCATCGTGCTGGGTTCGGACGGACAGAAGATGTCCAAGAGCCTGCGCAACTACCCGGACGTCAACGAGGTCCTGGACCGCGACGGTTCGGATGCCATGCGTTGGTTCCTGATGGCCTCGCCGATCCTGCGCGGCGGCAATCTGGTCGTCACGGAACAAGGCATCCGCGATGGCGTGCGCCAAGTGATCCTGCCCCTGTGGAACGTCTACAGCTTCTTCACGCTCTACGCGAATGCCGCCAATGGCGGGCAGGGCTACGAAGCGACGTTGCGCTATGACGGCTACCAGGACAGCTTGGACCGCTACCTCGTGTCGAACACCGCTTCCATGGTGGAAGCGGTCACTGCTGCGCTGGACGGCTACGAGATTTCCGATGCGGCCGACGTGCTGCGCGATTACCTGGACATGCTGACCAATTGGCATGTGCGGCGCTCCCGCCAGCGCTTCTTCGAGGAGGACCGGGACGCCTTCGACGCGCTGTACACCGCCTTGGAAGCGTTGTGCCGGGTAGCCGCCCCCTTGCTGCCGCTGGTCACCGAAGAAATCTGGCGCGGCCTCACCGGCGGGCGCTCGGTGCATTTGACCGATTGGCCGAGCACTGCGGATTTCCACGCCGACGCGGATTTGGTCTCCGCGATGGAAGTCGTCCGGCAGGTGTGCTCAGTGGGCTCCTCGTTGCGAAAAGCGGCGAAGCTCCGCGTCCGGTTGCCGTTGCAGGAACTCACCGTGGTCGTGCCTGGCGCGGCTGCGCTGGAGCCGTTCGCCGGGATCATCGCGGAAGAACTGAACCTGAAGCAGGTGCGCTTCCAAGACGCCGAAGCCGCTTCGTTGGCGGAGTTCGGCATCGAGCAGCGTTTGGCCGTCAATGCCCGGGCTGCCGGTCCGCGGCTGGGCAAAGACGTGCAGCTGGCGATCAAGGGTGCGAAGAGCGGCGACTGGTCGGTGGCCGACGACGGGCAGGTGGTCGCCGGTGGCCTGGCCCTGGCCGAGGGGGAGTACAGCCTGGAAATCGCGGTGTCCGCTGATCAGGGCGGCAGCTTCTCGGTGGCGCTGCTGCCCGGTCTCCAGGGCCGGGGCAGCGGTTTCGTGGTGCTCAACACCGAAGTCACCCCGCAGCTCGAAGCAGAAGGCATCGCCCGGGACCTGGTGCGCAGCATCCAGCAAGCCCGTAAAGACGCCGGCCTACAGGTGAGTGATCGGATCGTGACCACGGTCAGCGCGCCGCAGAGCGTGGTCGACGCGTTGGAGAGCAATGCCGAGCTGGTCCGGGCCGAGACCTTGTCCGTCCGGCTGGAACTCGTGCCCGGCGACGAAGAAACTTTGATCACGGTCAACCGCACGGCTTTCGAAGGAGCACAAGCGTGAGCGACGAATTCTCGGTGGAAAGCGTCTATGCCGACCTTTTGGGCCGGGCCCCGGAAAACAAAATGGAGCCCCGGATGGCTCCGTTGTGGCGGGCCATGGAGCTGTTGGGCGAACCGCAGAAAGCCTACCCGGTGGTGCACCTGACCGGCACCAATGGAAAAACCTCCACGGCCCGGATGATCGAAGCCGGCTTGCGCGCGCACAATCTGCGGACCGGCCGGTTGACCAGCCCGCATTTGAACTCGGTGACCGAGCGGATCAGCATCGACGGCGAACCGGTGTCGGATGAAACTTTCGTGCGCATCTGGGACGAAATCCATCCGTACCTGTTGATCGTCGACGGTGAATTGGCCGCGGCCGGAGAACCGCGGCTGACCTACTTCGAGGCGCTTACCGTGCTCGGATTCGCGATCTTCGCGGACGAGCCGGTGGACGTGGCCGTCGTCGAGGTGGGCTTGGGCGGCATCACCGATGCGACCAATGTCGCGGACGGTGCGGTGGCCGTGGTGACGCCGATCTCGCTGGACCATACCGATCTGCTCGGCGAGACCACCGAGGAAATCGCCCGGGAAAAGGCCGGGATCATCAAACCGGGGGCGTTTCTGGTCTCCGCAGCGCAGCCGGCCGATGCCGCTCAGGTGCTTTTGGAGCAGGCGCGCGAGGTGGGTGCCCAATTCCGCTTCGAAGGCGTCGAATTCGGGGTCGAAGATCGGAAGGTCGCGGTCGGCGGCCAGATCATCTCGGTGCAGGGCCTGGCCGGGCGCTATCCGGACCTGTTGCTGCCCTTGCACGGCGCGCACCAGGCGGAAAATGCCGCTGTGGCGATTGCCGCGCTGGAAGCGTTCCTGGGCGGCGGGGAAAAGGAACTCGGCCTGGAACTGCTCCAGGAAGCTTTCGAGCAAGTCAGCTCGCCGGGGCGGTTGGAAGTGGTTCGTACCGCGCCCACGGTGATCGTCGACGCAGCGCACAACCCGGCCGGGATCAAGGCCGCGGCTGAAGCGATCGAAGAAGCCTTCAGTCTGAGCAAACTGGTTCTGGTGCTCGGCGTGCTGCGCGAGAAAGACGCCTTGGAAATGCTGAACCAGCTCCGTTCCTCGTTGGCGGAGAACGCCGAAGAGATCTGTCTGACCCAGTCCACCTCGCCGCGCGCGATCCCGGCCGGCGAACTGGCGGAACTCGCGTTGGACGCAGGGTTCGAGGCGGAGAACATCCATATTGCGGAGAAGCTCGACGACGCGCTCGAGTGGGCGGTGGAGCGGGCCGAGGCCAACAACGACCTGGCCGGCGGCGTTTTGGTGACCGGGTCGATCACTCTGGTCGCCGAGGCCCGGATGCTGCTCGGCGGCGGCCGATGATGGCACAGCGCCGGATGACCAAGGCACAACGCGAATGGCGCCCAGGGATGCCGAAACCTCGGCGTTCCACCAAAGTGATGTTCGCCTCCACGGTGCTCGGCCTGGAAGGATTCGTGGCTTTTTTCGCCACACTCGCGGTGTTCGGCCTGCGTTCCCGGGAGATCGCCCCGGCGGCGATACTGATTGCGGGTATCACGTTGAGCGTCGTGCTGATCGCGGCTTGCGCCTTTTTGACCAAGAAGTGGGGGTTCTGGCTGGGCTGGATCCTGCAATTGGTGCTGATCGCGGTCGGTTTCGTGGAACCGATGATGTTCGTGATCGGACCGCTGTTCGCGATTTCCTGGTGGTACGCGTTGCGAGCCGGCTCCCGGATCGACCGGGAGAACCGGGAGCGCGATGCCGAGCAGGCAGCCTGGGAGGAATCGCATCCGGACCAGGCCGGGCCGGCTGCCGGCGAACCCGTTTAACGCATACACTGAAGACAAACATCCCCTCGTCAGGAGACAGCTATGAGCACCGAACGTACCCTTGTCCTGGTCAAGCCCGATGGGGTGGCCCGAAACCTTTCCGGTGCCATCCTGAGCCGGATCGAAGCCAAAGGCTATGTGCTGGCCGACCTGAAGCTGGTCCAGGCCGGCCGGGACCAGCTCGAGGCGCACTATGCCGAGCACCTGGGCAAGCCGTTTTACGAGCCGTTGCTCGAATTCATGCTCTCCGGGCCGGTCGTCGCCGCAATTTTCGAAGGCGAGCGGGTCATCGAGGGGTTCCGTTCCTTGGCCGGGGCCACTGATCCGACGGTCGCCGCTCCGGGCACGATCCGCGGCGATTTCGGCCGTGACTGGGGACAGAAAGTGCAGCAGAACCTCGTGCACGGTTCAGATTCGGTGGAATCCGCAGAACGCGAAATCGCGATCTGGTTTTGAAACAATTCGAAGATGCATCTTCAGCATTCGGATGATGTTTTGGCAGCAAAAATGCCATCGCAAAGCTGAAGATGCATCTTCGCCAGAGTGCGGTAGCATGACGTTGTGAACTCGAACTTGAACCAGTGGTGGCGGCTGCGCTAGCGGCCCGCTCAATCGTTCACGCATCATTGCTGACGGGCTGCATCGCAGCCCGTTTTTTGTTGCCCGGAATCAGCGGCGACCGGTCTCGATGCAGTCTCGTGAAACCACCCGAGACCAAGAGGACCAAACCATGAACCCGCTGCTTTCCGCTTCCGTATCGGCCGCCTCGCTGGAAAACACCCGGCAGTTGAGCCGGCACCTGTCCCGCGACGTCGTCGAGCATTCCGAAAACTACCGGGTGCTCACCGGTGATCGGCCTACCGGGGCACTGCACCTCGGCCACTATTTCGGCAGCCTTGCCGAACGGGTCCGGTTGCAGGATCTCGGGGTTGAGGTGGTCGTGGTGATCGCCGACTACCAGGTGATCACCGACCGGGGCTCCGCCGGCGATATCCAGAACCAGGTCTACGGACTGGCCCTGGACTACTTGGCGGCCGGATTGGATCCCGAACGCAGCAGCATTTTCACGCATTCCGCGGTGCCGGCGTTGAACCAGCTGATGCTGCCGTTCCTCAGCCTGATCACGGAAGCGGAACTGCATCGAAACCCCACGGTGAAGGCCGAGGCGGCGGCGTCCGGACAGGCGCTGAGCGGACTGCTGCTGAGCTACCCGGTGCACCAGGCTGCGGACATCCTGTTCTGCAAGGGCAATCTGGTGCCGGTGGGCAAAGACAATCTGCCGCATGTGGAGCTGACCAGGACTATCGCCCGGCGGTTCAACGAACGCTATGGGGAGGTCTTCCCGGTGCCGCAGGCGCTGTTGACCGAAACTCCGGAGCTGCCTGGCCTGGACGGGCGGAAAATGTCCAAAAGCCACCGGAACAGCATTCCGCTGCGGTTGAGCGCGGACGAGACAGCGGAGCTGATCCGGAAAACGCCTACCGACAGCAGACGGCGGATCAGCTACGATCCGCAGGCCAGGCCTGGGGTATCGGCACTGTTGGATACCGCTGCGGTATGCCTGGGGATCAGTCCCTAGGTGCTGGCCGAGCAAATCGGGGACGCTGGAGCGGGCCGGCTCAAGCAGTTGGCCACCGAGGCGGTCAATGAACGGTTTGCCCCGTTCCGGGCGCGCCGCCGGCTGCTCGCGGAAGATCCCGGAACGGTGCGGCAGGTGTTGGCCAGGGGCAATGCCCAGGCCAACGACCAAGCGGACTGCACGCTGGCCCAGGTACGCACCGCGATGGGCATGGACTACTGATCCCGCCCCGAGCCGGTTCGCGGGCCCCCGACGGACCGGAGCCTAGGCGGTGCTGCGTACGAAGAGGTTGATGAACTGGAAGAAAATCGTGGCGATGGCCGCCAGGTAGAGCAGGACCACGATGGTCCAGCCCCAAGTGCTGAGCACGCGGACCAGGCCGGCCGGGGCCGGGATCACGCCATGCACCAGATTCCGGATCGTGGTCCAGATGAACAACGGAATCATCATCGCCCAGACGATCATGCAGTACGGGCAGAGGATGGTGATCGAATAGAGCGCCTGGGACCAGAGCCACACGATGAAAACCATGCCCAAGGTGACCCCGATTTGGAAGCAGACCCAATACCAACGGGCGAACTTCGCGCCGGCCAGCAGCGACATGCCCAAAGCGAACACGATGCCGAAGGCGACGATGCCGATATAGGGATTCGGGAAGCCGAACAAGGAGGCCTGCCAGGTGCCCATCACGGCCCCGCAGGAGACGAAGGCATTGACATCGCAGCCAAGCTTCGCATTCGGATTCTCCAGCAGCTGGAGCTTGTCCAGGACCAAAGCGAAGGAAGCGATGAAGGCGACCAGGCTGGTGATCAGCAGCAGTACCGCATAAGGCCGGGTCTGGGTGATCCAGGGCAGAGCGGTGGCGGTTCCACGGGGACTCCTGCTTTGCGGTTGACCGGGATCATCGTCGTCGGCGTCGATGAGGTCCGTCGAATCGAGTGCGGCGGGAATCTTTGACTTGGCCATGAGCCTGATTCTAACCTGAGCGGCTGAGCCGTCTGCACAGTTTCCGCAATCCAATACCGGCCGGCTCCGATCTGGTGTGAGACAATGAGTTCGGCTGGACGATGATCCACATGCACCGCCCAGTCCGATGGTTTGTTCTCCTGCCAGCACGTGTTGATGCATGACTGTCGGAGCCGAAGAGGCTCTGCGGCCCACATCCACAGTCGCCGTTTGTCGAGAACCCGCCGTCGGCGTCCTCGACGATGCCGCACCCAAGAGATGGTGCCACCCGGGACGTAATTCATTGACTTCGGTCGGCGCCTGAGGGGGCCGGCACTTGAGCCCTTGCGGGTGTCGGATGTGGCGGCTCCGCTCGGGATGGAGCACAGCCATAAATGGACATTGACGAAACCAGCTCGGCCAACGTGGAGACCTCGGAAGAAACGACCGGGAAGCAGCCGCGCCGCGCTGCCAAGAAGGCTCCGGCCAAAAAGACGGCGGACGATGCGGCCCCCGCGAAAAAGACAACGGCCAAGAAAGCGCCGGCCAAGAAGGCCAAAGCCAGTGAGCCGAGCGGTGCCGAAGCCATCGCCGTCGAACTCTCCGTGGTGGAGGCGTCCGCGGAGCCGGCAGAACCGGCCAAAAAGGCCAAACGCCCCAGCCGGAGCAAGAAACCGATTGCCGAGGATGCTGCGGAGCAGCCCACGCTAGAGCTGCCCCCGGCAGCCGAATCTGCCGCGGAGATTGCGCCTGCTGAATCGCCGACCGGCAGTCCGCTCGCGCCGAAGCGGGCTCCGCGGAAGCGGGCCAGTACCCGGAAGAGCGCAGCGCTGCCCGAACCGGACGATGCCGCTACGGCGGAAGTGCCCGAGGCCGCTCCTGCTGCGAGCGTTGCCGATGAAGCCGGGACCGGCTTGGCGTCGCCGTTCCTGGCACCGGCCTCGCCGGCGTCGTTGCTCTTCCAAGCCCCGGATTTGTCTCTGGCCGCGGTGGTCGGGGAACCGGCCGCCGAGCTCGATTCTGACCAAGCCGACGATGCCCAGCCGGAAACCGAAGACGCCGGCAAGCGCCGGCGCCGCTCACGTTCCCGCCGGACGAAAGGCAGCGATACCGAGGAGGGTTCGCCGGCGCAGGAAGACGCAGCCGACGGCGGCGATCCGGCCTCCGAAGACGGCGTGGTTTCGCGGCGCCGGCGGCGCCGGCGCCGTGGCGACGCCGATCTGGAGCTGACCGGCGGCAACGACGACGATCCGCCCAATACCGTGACCAGGGTCCGGGCCCCGCGGCAGCCTTCGGAAAACGTTTCGAACAAAGTCACCTCCTTGCGCGGCTCGACCCGCTTGGAGGCGAAGAAGCAGCGCCGCCGGGAGTCCCGGGACACCGGACGCCGCAGGCAAGTGATCACCGAAGCCGAGTTCCTGGCCCGGCGCGAGTCGGTCGACCGGGTGATGGTCGTCCGGCAGCGTGACGAGCGGATTCAGATCGGCGTGCTCGAAGACGGCATTCTCGCCGAGCATTTCGTCTCCAAGACGCAACAGGACTCGTTGATCGGGAACGTGTACGTCGGCAAAGTGCAGAATGTGCTGCCCAGCATGGAAGCGGCATTCGTCGACATTGGACGCGGCCGCAACGCGGTGCTTTACGCCGGCGAAGTCAACTGGGATGCTGCAAAGCTCGACGGTGCTCCGCGCCGGATCGAGAACGCGCTGAAGTCGGGAGACACCGTCCTGGTCCAGGTGACCAAGGATCCGGTGGGCCATAAGGGCGCCCGCCTGACCAGCCAGATTTCCTTGCCGGGCCGCTACCTGGTGTATGTGCCGGGCGGTTCGATGACCGGTATTTCGCGCAAGCTCCCGGATGTGGAACGCAACCGGCTCAAGAAGATCCTCAAAGAGAATCTTCCGGAAAACGCGGGCGTCATCGTTCGGACCGCAGCCGAAGGAGCAAGCGAAGAGGAACTCACGCACGACATCAACCGGTTGCGGGTGCAGTGGGAGGGCATTGAATCCCGGGCCACGTCGACCAAGACTTTGGCCCCGGAAATGCTGTACGGCGAACCGGATCTGACCATCAAGGTGGTCCGTGACGTGTTCAACGAAGATTTCTCGAAGCTGATCGTGTCCGGGGAAGAAGCGTGGGACACCGTCGAGGCGTATGTCACCTACGTGGCACCGGATCTGGTGGACCGGCTGGAGAAATGGACCAGCAACGAAGACATCTTCGCGGCACACCGGATCAACGAGCAGATTTCCAAAGCCCTGGAGCGAAAAGTGTTCCTGCCCTCGGGCGGCTCGTTGGTGATCGACCGCACCGAGGCGATGACCGTGGTCGACGTCAACACCGGCAAGTTCACCGGCTCCGGGGGCAACCTCGAAGAAACGGTGACCAAGAACAACTTGGAAGCGGCCGAAGAGGTCGTCCGGCAGCTGCGTCTGCGCGACATCGGCGGCATCATCGTGATCGACTTCATCGACATGGTGCTCGAGTCGAACCGCGATTTGGTGCTGCGCCGCTTGGTCGAGTGTTTGGGCCGGGACCGGACCAAACACCAGGTCGCCGAGGTGACCTCGCTCGGCCTGATCCAAATGACCCGAAAACGGATGGGCACCGGTTTGCTCGAAGTATTCGGCGAGCAGTGCGAAGCCTGTGCCGGCCGCGGCGTGGTCACCCATGACGAACCGGTCGAACACCGTCGGGCGACCCATGCGATCGCTGCGGAACAGCACAGTCCGCGGGCCGAGAACCAACGGCCCAGCCGGGGCGAACGCAAGCGCAATCGGAACCGGCAGCAAGCCCAGGCTGAGCCGGAGGCCGTGGTCGAGGAACTCAGCGAGGCGGAACGCGAAGCCAAAGCCTCGGCTGCGCGGGCTGCGCTGGCCAATATCGCGGCGGCCGCCCAAGCTGCTCACCACGAGCAACCGGACGACGCCGCAGAGCCTGCGCACGACCCGGCCGCGGTGCTGACCATCGGCGGCGAGACCGTGGAAATTCCGCGTGGTCACCTGGATGAGGCGCCCCGGAAGCCGGACCTCACCTTGGACGGCTTGGCCGATGTGTTCGATCACCTGAAGCCCCAGCAGCCGGCCGAGCAACCGGAGCGGGAAGCAATCGAATCCGAGCCGAAAACTTCGGGTGGCCGTCGTCCGCGACGGCATCGGGCCGCGGGTCGGGCCCAGGGCGCGGCGGGCAGCAATGAGATTCAGTCGATCGAGAGCGAACCGCACGGCGGAGCGATCTCGGCTCCGCCTGCCTCGGCGAAGCGCGCGGCGGAAAAGAAGCCTGCCGCGGCTGAGCCGATGATCCTCGGCGTCGGGGTACCGGCTTCGGAGCTCTAGTTCTGCGGCGGGCCGCTTTGCGGAGCCGCACGCGATAGAAGATGGCTTCGGGTTAGCAGGAGAGCAGGTTTTCTTGCTAACCCGAAGCCATCTTGCTCTCCGAAACCGGTAGGCTGAGTAGCTGACACGGGGTGCCAGGCCAGCAGGGCCGGCTGAGATCAGATACCCGTTGAACCTGTCCGGTTAATTCCGGCGGAGGGATGTCATGGTTGTTTCTGCTGCCGCATTGCCCACCCGTACCGCAACGGATTCACCGGTTGCCACCGCGATTCCGCGAATCTTGTCGATCGCCGGTTCGGACCCTTCCGGCGGTGCCGGAATCCAAGCGGATCTGAAGAGCATTTCGGCGCTCGGCGGCTACGGCATGGCCGCGGTCACCGCTTTGACTGCGCAAAACACACACGGAGTCCGTGCCGTGCACGTGCCGCCGGCGGGGTTCCTGCGCAGTCAATTGCAGGCGATCAGCGATGACATCGAACTGGATGCGGTGAAGATCGGCATGCTGGCTGATTCCCAGGTGATCGGCGTGGTCCGCGATTGGTTGCGCGAACACCGCCCGCCGGTCATCGTGCTGGACCCGGTGATGGTCGCCTCCAGCGGGGACCGGCTGCTCGACGCCGAGGCCGAGGACGCTTTGCGCGAGCTGGTCCACTTGGCGGATCTGGTGACGCCGAATCTTCCGGAACTCGGCGTGCTGATGCGCGAAGCGGAGCCGGGTGACTGGGCTGCGGCCGTGCGCATGGCGCAGCAATTGGCGGATGCCCAGCAGACCCGGGTGCTGCTCAAGGGCGGTCACCTGAGCGCCGGGCCGGCACGGGACGCACTGCTGGTGCCGGGGGAGCAGCCGGTGGTGGTCGAGCTGCCCAGGCTGCAGACCACCAACACGCACGGCACCGGCTGCTCGTTTTCCGCGGCGATCGCCACCTGCCAGGCGCGCAACGGCGATTGGGGGCAGAGTTTGGCCGAGGCAAAAGACTGGTTGCATACGGCGGTGGCCCGGGGCGCGGAGCTGCGCGTTGGCAGCGGGCTCGGGCCGGTGCACCACTTCCACCGTTGGCACCCGGAGCCGGTGACCGACGACTGGTGGCGCCGGATCGAACCGATCCGGGCCGGCATCCTGGAGTTGCCCTTCATCCGGGGACTCGCTGCCGGGACGCTTCCGGAGCCGGAATTCTCCTACTATCTGGCGCAGGACGCCCGCTATCTGAACGGCTATTCCCGGGCACTGGCCAGGGCCAGTGCCTTGGCTCCCGACGAACGGCAACAGGCGTTCTGGGCGCGCGGCGCGGCGAATTGCCTGGACGTCGAGGCCGAGTTGCACCGCACCTGGTTGCAAAAGCACCCCGCCTCGCCGTTGGAGGGCCCGGTCACGAAAAAGTACGTGGACCATTTGTTGGCAGCCAGTGGCAGCAGCTATGCGGTCCTGGTTGCGGCTGTGCTGCCTTGCTACTGGCTGTATTCCTGGGTCGGCAAAGAGTTGGCGGCCTCGCGCAGCCTGATCGACCCGCATCCTTACGGGGCCTGGCTGGACACCTATGCCGATGAGGATTTCGCCGCTGCGACCGAACAGGCGATCGAATTCGCGGCCATGGCCGCGGCCCGGGTCGACGGCGCAGAACGCGAGCTGATGTGGCAGGCGTTCCAGGCCGCGAGCGAGTACGAGCTGGAATTCTTCGACGCGCCGCGCGCCGCGCTTGGTCAGGCCGGAAGCGGCCGGTAGTATGGACAGGCACGGTTAGCCGTGCAAGCCACTCGGGCCGGGGACTATTCCGTCGGCCAGGAGCCGTGCATTTGCGGTGTGAACGTCCTATGGCGTATTCTGGACTGTCGGTGCATACGCCGTTATTGGGTCGCGTCTTTCGCAGTGAACATCACCGCGAAGATGCTCAGATTCCCTCGGCGAGTGGCACAAGCAGATCCTGGGAACATCCGTGAACAGTATCCGCACGCAAACTTTAGTTTTTAAACGTCGAGAGAAGTGAGTTACCCAGTGGTGTACGCGATTGTCCGCGCAGGCGGCCGCCAAGAGAAGGTTTCCGTCGGAGACTTCGTGACCCTGAACCGCGTCCCCGGTGGAGTCGGCAGCACCATTGAGTTGCCTGCCGTGCTCCTGGTCGATGGTGAGAAAATCACCTCCGATGCCAAGGACCTGGCCAAGATCAAGGTCAAGGCTGAAATCCTCGAAGACCTCCGTGGTCCGAAGATCGTCATCCAGAAGTTCAAGAACAAGACCGGTTACAAGAAGCGCCAGGGCCACCGCCAGTCGCTGACCAAGGTCAAAGTCACCTCCATCGCGTAACCCCGACGGCATCGAAGAATTAAGGCAGGTCAAGGAAAATGGCACATAAAAAGGGCGCGAGTTCCACTCGCAACGGTCGCGATTCCAACGCTCAGTACTTGGGCGTGAAGCGCTTCGGCGGCCAGGTCGTCAAGGCCGGCGAAATCATCGTCCGCCAGCGCGGCACCCACTTCCACCCCGGCGCAGGCGTCGGCCGCGGCAAGGACGACACCTTGTTCGCCCTGGAAGCCGGTGCAGTCGAGTTCGGCGCACGCGGTGGACGCCGCGTGGTGAACATCGTGGTTGCTGCTGCAGCCGAGTAGTACCGAAGAGTTCTTCGCGGTGGAGCGGGCCGAACGGCTCGCTCCACCGTTGTTTTAACAGGCATTTAGAATAGTTTCAGTCCCGGAACCAAGGAGATCACCATGGCAAGCTTTGTTGACCGAGTGGTGCTCCACGTCTCAGGCGGTTCCGGCGGGCACGGTTGCGTCTCGGTCAAACGGGAGAAGTTCAAGCCTTTGGGCGGGCCCGACGGCGGCAATGGCGGAGATGGCGGCAACGTCATCCTGCGGGTTTCGCATCAGACGACCACGCTGCTCGATTACCACCATGCACCGCACCGGCATGCTGGAAACGGCGGCCCCGGAATGGGCGATTGGCGGGGCGGCAAACAAGGGGAGACCCTGATCCTGCCGGTCCCGGACGGCACCGTAGTGAAGACCAAAAGCGGTGAGGTGCTGGCCGATCTGGTCGGCGAGGGCACCGAATTCGTCGCCGCGTCCGGCGGCCAGGGCGGCTTGGGCAACGCTTCGCTCTCTTCGCAGAAACGCCGGGCTCCCGGTTTCGCGCTGCTCGGCGTGCCCGGTGATGCATCGGACATCGTCCTGGAGCTGAAGTCGATCGCCGATATTGCTTTGGTGGGGTTCCCGTCCGCCGGCAAGTCGAGTCTGATCGCGGCGATGAGCGCTGCTCGGCCCAAGATCGCGGACTATCCGTTCACCACCTTGATCCCCAACCTCGGTGTGGTGGAGGCCGGAGAAGTGCGCTTCACGATCGCGGACGTGCCCGGTCTGATCGAAGGCGCCAGCGAAGGCAAAGGCTTGGGCCACGATTTTTTGCGCCATGTCGAGCGCTGCGCTGCGCTGGTGCACGTGCTGGATACCGCCACGCTGGAATCCGACCGGGATCCGCTCAGCGATTTGGCGATCATCGAGGCGGAACTGGAGAAGTACGCGGTCGACATGAGCTACGCCGGGGTGGACGGCGAGGTCGTGCCGCTCAACGAGCGGCCCAAATTGGTGGCCCTGAACAAGGTGGACACCTCGGACGGCAAGGACATGGCGGAATTCGTCCGCACCGAGCTGGAAGAACGCGGATACCGGGTCTTCGAAGTTTCCGCGGCTTCGCATGAGGGCCTGCGCCAGCTTTCCTTCGCGATGGCGGAACTCGTGCTGGAAGCGCGCAAGCGCGCGGCCGTGGTCAGCGCCAAGGTCACGCCGGTGGTGCTCAAGCCACGGGCGGTCAACCGCAAGGAATTCACCATCCGATCCGAAGAACGCAACCTGGAGCCGTTGTTCCGGGTGCTCGGGGCCAAGCCGGAGCGCTGGGTGAAGCAGACCGACTTCACGAACGAAGAAGCGATCGGCTATTTGGCCGAGCGGTTGAACAAGCTCGGTGTCGAGGACGGCCTGTTCAAACAGGGCGCCAAACCCGGCGACACGGTGGTGATCGGCGAGGACGGCGAGAATGCCGAGGTCTTCGATTGGGAACCCACGATGATGGCCGGAGCCGAGCTGCTCAGCGGACCGCGTGGCACCGACCCGCGTTTCGCGGACTTGGGCGACCGGCCCACCCGCTCGCAGAAACGCGAGGAATACCAGGAACGCCGGGACGCGAAGTCAGCTGCCCGGGCGGAGTTGGAAGCCGAGCGGAAAGCCGGGATCTGGACCGAATCGGTTGCGGCCCGGCGCGCTGCCGAAGCTCGGGCGGCCCGCGAAGCCGAAACCGAGCCCGAACGCAGCACGGACCACGGCGATGCGCTCTGACCGGGTCGATCCGCAGTTGGATTCCGGCGCGCCGTTAGGACGCGGTCTGCTCGCCGCCGCTTCGCGGATCGTGGTCAAGGTCGGCTCGTCTTCGTTGACGTCGGTGAGCGGCGGGATTTCCGAGCAGGCACTGACGAATCTGGTCGACGTGCTGGCAGCCCGGCGGAACCAGGGCACTGAGATCATCCTGGTCTCCTCGGGCGCGATCGCGGCAGGTCTGGCCCCGCTGGGGCTGGGCCGGCGGCCCAAAGACCTGGCGACGCAACAATCGGCAGCCAGTGTCGGGCAGAGCCTCTTGATGGCCAGGTACGGTGCGGCTTTCGGCGCGCACGGCATCACGGTGAGCCAGGTGTTGCTCACTGCGGAAGACCTCACCAGGCGAACCCAGTATGCCAATGCCTACCGGGCGTTGGAGCGGCTGTTGCATCTCGGAGTGCTGCCGATCGTCAACGAAAACGATACGGTAGCCACGCACGAAATCCGGTTCGGCGACAATGACCGGCTGGCGGCACTGGTAGCGCACTTGGTCAAAGCCGATGCGATGATCCTGCTCTCGGACGTGGATGCGGTATATGACGGGCCGCCGGCCCAAGGCGCCCAGCGGATCGAACACATTGGCGGACCGCAAGATCTGAGCGGCATCAGAATCGGTTCGACCGGAGCCGCCGGGGTTGGCACCGGAGGCATGGCAACCAAGATTCAGGCGGCATCCATTGCGGCTGGATTCGGCACGCCTGCTCTGGTGACTTCGGCGGCCAACGCGGCGGCCGCGTTGGCCGGGCACGACGTCGGAACCTGGTTCAGCCTGCATGGCGAGCGGCGGCCGATTCGGCTTTTGTGGCTGGCGCACCTGGCGAGCACGCACGGCCGGCTGACGCTCGACGACGGTGCGGTCCGGGCGATCCGGGAACGGCACAAGTCGTTGCTGCCGGCCGGAATCAAAGCGGTCTCCGGAAATTTCGAGGCCGGTGACGCGGTCGAGCTGGCGGACCTCGGCGGTCGCCCGTTCGCGCACGGCCTGGTCAATTACGATGCCGCGGAGCTGCCGGTCATGTTGGGCCGGAAAACCAAAGATCTGGCTGATGAGTTGGGCCGGGAATACGTGCGCGCGGTAGTGCATGTGGATGATCTGGTGCTGCTCTAGGACGCCGGCCGCAGGCGGTCTTCGTCGAAAGACCCGACGATGCATCGACTTGGCAGCAGTTGAGCCGGGTGTCTGAGCCCAAGACCCTGCCCGACTGCGCCCAAGTGGTTCACGTCGGACGCCATCCGGGAAACGATCGACAGCCTCGGCGGTTGCCGATGACGCCGGGCTAGACTTGGGGGATGACGGATTTGATCGACTCAGCAGCCGCCTACGAGGCCGACGCCGGCAACCGGGAGCCGCAGCCGGTGGAGGACGAGGTATTCGCGATCGCGGACCGGGCCCGCGCGGCGTCGCGGAAGCTGGCCCGAGCCACCCGGGCTTGGAAAGACCGGGCGTTGCTGGCAATCGGCGCGGAGTTGCTGGCCCAGCAGGATCGGGTGCTCGCCGCCAATGCGGTCGACATCGCCGCGGCCCGGGAATCCGGCACCTCGGCGGCCTTATTGGACCGGATGTCGCTCAACGCCGAACGGATTGCCAAATTGGCGGCCGCGTTGGCGGGCCTCGCCGCGCTTCCGGACCCGGTCGGTACCGTAGTCCGCGGCCAGACCTTGCCCAATGGGTTGCGGTTGCGCCAGGTCAGCGTGCCGATGGGCGTGGTTGCTGCGATCTACGAGGCGCGCCCCAACGTGACCATCGACATCGCCGGTTTGGCGCTCAAGAGCGGCAACGCCGTGATCCTGCGCGGCGGCAGTGCGGTGGCGCAGACCAACCTGGCTTTGCTGAATGTGATCCGGGATGCGCTCGAGCAGGTCGGCTTGCCGGCCGACGCCGTGCAGAGCGTAGATGCCTACGGCCGGGAAGGCGGCGCTGTCCTGATGCGCGCCCGCGGCCGGGTCGACGTCTTGATTCCCCGGGGCGGTCGGGAACTGATCCAGACGGTGGTGAACAACTCCTCCGTTCCGGTGATCGAAACCGGGGAGGGCAATGTGCACATCTTCATCGACGAATCGGCCCCGGTCGGCTCGGCGGTGGAGATCCTGCTGAATTCGAAAACCCAACGCCCGAGCGTATGCAACACCGTGGAGACTCTGCTGGTGCATTCGGCGTCGCCGGCGTTGGTTCCGGTGCTGACCGCCTTGGCCGAGGCCGGGGTGCGGCTGCATGTCGACGCGCGGGTGATGTCCGCCTTGCCGGCCGGCATCGAGGCCAGCCTGGCCGATGACACCGACTGGGCCACTGAATACATGGACTTGGATTTGGCGGTCGGCATGGTGGATTCGCTCGACGAAGCGATCCGGCACATCCGCCGTTGGACGACCGGGCACACCGAGGCGATCCTGTCCAACGACCTGGGGCACACCGAGCGGTTCGTCGCCGAAGTCGACTCGGCCGCGGTGATCGTGAATGCCTCGACCCGGTTCACCGACGGCGGCGAGTTCGGGCTGGGCGCCGAGGTCGGCATTTCGACGCAGAAACTGCACGCGAGGGGGCCGATGGGGTTGGCTGAATTGACCACGACCAAGTGGATCGTGCATGGCGAGGGCCAAGTTCGCGGCTGAGCCGCGTAACATGGAGTCGATACCGAAGAAGATCCAGAATTGAACACCCAGGGAGAGAAATGCTGACCCAGCTCGTCGGAGCCGCCGCGATCACCGCCAGTGAAACTGAGGAACTTGCTCCGCTGTTCATGCCGTATTGGATGTTCGGGGTGGCCATTTTCCTGATCATGTTGCTGCTGATGCTCATCACGGTGTCCTTCACGAACCTCGGCAATCGCCACGAAGCGCACGAGGAAGAGCTGGACCCGCACCGCCAGCACACGAACAAACATGACCACGGCGAGCTCAAGGCGTCGTCCAATCACTGAGCAGGTGCGCCTGGCTGCAAGGCCCGACGCAGGAAAGCGCCGGTTGCGCCTGGGCGTGATGGGCGGAACTTTCGACCCGATCCACCACGGCCACTTGGTGGCGGCGAGCGAAGTCGCGGCCCGGTTCGAACTCGACGAAGTCGTCTTCGTGCCGACCGGGGAGCCCTGGCAAAAAGCAAACCGGTCAGTCAGCGAAGCCGAGCACCGGTACTTGATGACCGTGATCGCGACTGCGGCGAATCCACGGTTCACCGTGAGCCGAGTGGACATCGAGCGTCCGGGACTGACGTACACGATTGACACTTTGCGTGATCTGAAACGAATGCGCCCGGAAGCGGATTTGTTCTTCATCACCGGCGCGGACGCTATGGCCCAGATCATGTCATGGAAAGATAGTGATGAGCTTTGGTCATTGGCCCACTTCGTCGGGGTCACCCGGCCGGGGCACGTATTGGACGATGCCGGACGCAAGGACGTGAGTCTTTTGGAGGTGCCAGCGATGGCGATTTCATCGACGGACTGCCGGGACCGGGTGGCCGCGTCCAGGCCGGTGTGGTACCTGGTGCCGGACGGCGTCGTGCAGTACATCGGAAAACACGGCCTTTACCAAAAGCACCAGTAACCGAAACGATCGACAATCAGCACGAACGAACAGTGGAAGACGCGAGAATGAGTCAGGACGCCGAGCAGCCGAAGAGCCGCAGAGACTTGCGGCGTGCGCAAATGCCTGTTTCGTCGACGCCGGATGCGGCGCCGGAACGGGAGTATCCTTCTGTGCCGTTGTTGCCGCCAAGCGGCCTGCCCGCCGACGCCGACCCCTTGCCGCCCGCTGCCGGTCACCGCGACCGCGGTGCGCATGCGGCCGAGGCCGCCCGGACCAGACAAGCGCGTCGTGCCGAAGAGCGGGCCCGATTGGCAGCAGAAGCAGCTGGCTTCCAGGTCTCGGAATCAGCTGTGCCCGAGCTCCCGGTGGCGCCGCCCGCAGCGGCGGCGAATGCTGCCCGCCCGCGTCGGGCCTTGGACACTCCGCTGGACAGCGTGGCAGCTTCCGGTGCCGGCGGTTCCGGCACCGCGGAACCCAAAGCGGAACGGAATTCCCAGGTCCGGGCACGTAACCGCGCTGCGCTCCGGGCGTATCGCGAAGTCGCCGAGCCGGCGCGGGCCGAGGAACCATTGCCTTCCCGGCGGTTGCTCCGCCAGCAGCAGGTGGAAGCCGAACGGGCGCCGGCGACGAATCCGCAGGGATTGACTGCGGTCCCAGTGGCTCCCGCGGTGGTGGCCGGCAGCACGGAGCTCCCGAGTCCAACTCGCCGTTCCCTGAGTCCGGAAGCCGGGGTTCCGGACGGGCCGGCCGTGGCCGCAGCCGACTCAGCCGGAGCCGCCGTGCCGGCGGGATTCGCCGGATTGAGCATTCCGGAAGCGTTGGCGGAACGCGATGCCTTGCTCGAAGACATGCGAGCGTTCACTGCGTCTTTGCCGCAGAATGCGGATCCACTTGCTGTGGACCTCGATGTGTTGGCGGAACAGAAGGCTTTGGCCGAACGGGCCGCGATTCTCAATGAACGGGCCCTGGCCCGGGCCAGGCTGGCCGAGGAGAGTGCGGAGGCGCGGCAGCGGCTCAATGATCCGACGGCGGCGCACAACCTCGCCATGGTGACCCCTTTGCAGTTCGTCAAGGTCCCCGGCGTCGACGGCCCGGTACTCAAGCCGCCGGCGACCTCGCACGTTCCCGTGGTGACCCGTTCCAGCCCGATCACTCCGGCGCCTCTGCGGCCACCGGCCACACCGCCGCGTTCGATGCCGGCAGTGCCGAAGTCAGCAGTGCCGGAATCCGCAGTCCCGGAATCGGCCGCCGAGACCGGGGGAGCGACGCCGGTCGCTGCAACGGGCCGCCCGGTAGCTGCTGCTCGGCATGGCCGGGCACAGGTTTTGCGTCGGGCCGAAGAAGCCGCTGCGCTCCGGCCGCGGTCTGCCAAATTGCTGCGGACCGCCGGCCCCGGAAGTGCAGACGAGGCAGAGGTCGAACCCTTGCCCGCGCAATCCGCGCACGGTCTGGAGCCGTTGGACGCCATGACTGCCGGGCTGGGGCGGGTTCAGCGGAATCGTATTTTGCAGTGGGGCGTGGCCGTCGTCGGCCTTGCCGCGCTGATTGCAGGAATAACCATGATCATCACCACGATGGCTCGTTGAGCCGCCCATTTGAGGAGCACATTGACTGCTACTGAGAGTTCTCTCGCCCTGGCGCGCGCGGCCGCGCACGCCGCTTCGGAGAAACTGGCCCAAGACATCACCGCATTGGACGTCAGCGACCAACTCGCGATCACCGACATCTTCCTGATCGCCTCGGCACCGAGCGAACGCCAGGTGAATGCGATCGTCGACGGCATCGAAGAAGAGCTGTTGAAGCAGAATCTCCGGCCGGTGCGGCGGGAAGGGCGTTCCGAGGGGCGCTGGGTTTTGCTGGATTACGTCGAAGTCGTGGTCCACGTGCAGCATGAAGAGGACCGGGTGTTCTACGCCCTGGACCGGTTGTGGAAAGACTGCCCGGTAGTGGACTTGCAACTCGGTTCATGATGCGGCTGCTTTTCTGGCGGCACGGCCGGACGGAGTGGAATCTGGCCGGCCGGTTCCAAGGCCAAACCGACATCGGGCTGGACGACGTCGGACGGGAGCAGGCTCGCAGGTCGGCCGCATTGTTGGCTGGGCTGCGCCCGTCGGCGATCGTCAGCTCGGATCTTTCACGTACCCGGGAGACTGCCGGATACCTGGCCGAAAAGACCGGGTTGGTGCCGACTCTGGACCCGCGGTTGCGCGAGACTTTTGCCAGGCGCTGGGAGGGTTTGACCTTCAGCGAGATCGATCAGGCGTTCCCGGATGAATCCGCGGCCTGGAAATCCGGCACGGTGCATGTACGGCCCGGCGGCGGAGAAAGCCGTTTCGAAGTCGGCGAACGAGTGGCTGCTGGAGCCCTGGCGGCTGCGGCCGGCGTTCGTCCGGATGGCCTTCTGGTGGTCGTGACGCACGGCGGAGCCGCCCGGTCCGGGCTGGCCAGTTTGCTCGGTTTGCCAAGCGAATACTGGGGCGCGATCTCCGGTTTGGCGAATTGCCATTGGTCGGTCCTGGAAGAACATGACGCACCCGGTGGCTGGCGGCTGACCGAGCACAACGCGGGTTCCCTGCCGGAGGCCGTGGTCGGCCAAGAAGGTTGAAAGTCTGGTTTCCGAAACGCCGGCCCTGGATTTGGCAAGGGTCCGGAAACTGTTCTAAGATAGACAAGTTGCTTCGGCAGCGGAAGAACTGAATACGGGGGTATGGCGCAGCTGGTAGCGCACTTGCATGGCATGCAAGGGGTCAGGGGTTCGAATCCCCTTACCTCCACCGACCGGGTCCTGGAGTGCTCGGGATTCACGGTAAAAGGCCCGCTCTTCGGAGCGGGCCTTTTCGTGTTCCGGCGCGGATTCGGACTAGTCCCCGCGATGGAAGACGAGCAGGTCCTGAGCACGCCGGGATCTGTGCGCGGACAAGCCGTTGCGGATCAAAAGTTGCTGGCATTCTTCCGGGATCGGCGGCAAAGCCGTCTGTTGCCCGTTCCGGAGCTGCGACTTGCGCAATCCGAGCAGCAGCGACGTCGTGCCACCGCCGGTCACTACGACCAGACGGGCGAAATCCGAGGAGTACCGCCAGCGCAGAATCCGGATGTCCTGCAGTTCGATGAACCGTTCGCGGCACGGAGCGCTGATCTCGATCCCGCTCGGGGAGAGCCTGACCGTGTACTCCGATGCCACCGAGCGGAGCGCCGCGGACAGCGCGTAGCACAGGGCCAGACCGAGGGCGGCTCCGAAGATCAATGTCAGACCGCGTACCGGCAGCATGCCGTCGAGCGGGCCGAGGCCCATCCCGATCAGTACGGTCGCGCTGCCGACCGGCAGGAGCAGCAGGCACCCAAGCAAGAGCCCGAAGGCCGGCATCGGCAAGGCGATGGCCCGGAACCGGAGGATCTGGGACTTCCCCTCCCGCTGCCACGGACCGGCCTCGCTGGATTCAGTCGGTTGCATGGCTTTGCAACAACTTTCGCATCAACTGCCTGTGCTGCTGCGGGGCTTCTCGGCTGCCTGGCCCGGTGCTCATGGCTGGGCCCCGTCCGCGCGCCGGAAGCTGACCAGGTCCGGCGCGCGCCAGGTCCGGCGCATGGAGAAGCCCAGACTAGCCAGGTGCTGCTGATATCCCTCCGGGATCGGCGGCAAGACGATACTTCGGTCGCTTCGGAGCCGTGCTCGCCGCAATCCGGCCAGCAGGGAAATTTTCCGGGTTCCAGTCACCAGGACCAATCGCGCATAGTCGGTTTGGGACCGCCAGCGCAGCAGCCGGATGTCCTGCAGCGCGAAGCTCTGCTGTTCGCGGGCAGAACTGATATCGATCCGGGACGGCGTGAGCCGCACCGTGTATTCCGTGGCCAGGGCACGGATAGTCCGGAAGAATATGAGGCAGACCGGGACGGCGAGCCCGAGGCCGACGACGACTATCGTCACGCGAACCGGAAAGCGGAAATTCATCATGTCCAAGCTGATCAGCATCGCTGCGGTGGCCGCGCCGATCGGCAACACCATGAGCGTGATCACGAGTGCCAGAGTATGCATGCGCATGGGGAGCGCGGTGAATTGGAGCACACTGGAATCACCGTCCTGCTGCCACGAACCGGTCCTTGGCGGCTTGCTGCTTTGCGTGGCCCGGGCGGATGCTGCCATGTCTACTTGGGCTCCAGGTAGGGCTGGCAAAGCGCATCGGCCTGCTTCGCCTTGGTCTTGGTTTCCGCCGAGGTCGCTTCGAACCTCTGCTGGTCCGGCTGCTGCGTGGCTTTGCTGTCCTCCAGTACCTGGAGATATCTGCTGAGACTCTCGCTGTAGTCCACCAGGCCGGCCTTCAGCGCGGGGTCGGCGGCTTGTTGGCTGGCCGCAGCGAGATCCTGTTGGAACCTCCGGAGATTTGCCAGGATCGCATCCTGGGTCCCTGGCCCATTCGTCCGGCCGTCGACCATCCGGTTCATCGCGGCTTCGAGCTGTTGGCAACTCTGCTGCGCCGGTTGGCCATCGGCTGCTGCGCTGCCCGCCGCCGCATCATCCGGCGGGAAGACCGCCACGCAGCCGCTGAGCAGCAGGCCGCCAGACAGCACGGAGATGATGCTGCCCAAGCGCCTGGAATGTCCCATACCGGAACCGTAAACGAACATGATCACTCGATCAACTTCGTGACTTCGTTCCGTCTTGCGCGGCCGGGTGCGGAAGCTATTTCGGTAGCAGGGAACTGTCGTCTCCGGCGTTCAGCTGGTCGGCGACCTGCTGGTTGATCTGGGCCTGCGAATCAGTGGCCGGGGCGCCGAGGGTCGCCGAGGGATCGGCCTTCCGGGCCGGTGAAGCGGTAGTGGCGTTGCCTCGGAGCACCTGGTCGATCCGGTCGGCGGTCGAAATCATGCCGGCCTTGGTCGGATGGTTGGCCACAGCGCTGAAAACATTGGTGCTCGACCCCTGGATGAACGGATTCGGATCGCAAGGGGTATGGCCGGCGGTTGCCGAGTAGCTGTCGACATAGCCGACGTGTTGTGACCGGGCAGCCGCGGCGACTGCCAAGTTGAGCTTGGTCGACTGCTCATTGAGATACCTGTAGTCGCCTTTGGCGATGTCCAGCGCACTGCAGGTGGTGCCGTCTTCGGGCAGCCGCAGACCGTAGCCGACGACCAGGATCCGGGCGCCGGGCGCGGCTTTGGCCCGGATCGCGGCCAGGGCATCAGTGAGCCGGTCCTGAGTTCGGGCAATCGTGGCTTCCCACTGGTCGTAGCCGTTCTTGGTTCGGAAGAAATCGCGGCACGGCGAGCCCTTCGGCGCGCGGTCCTTGACTGCGGGGCATTGTGCGACCAGGGAGCCGAAGAAGCCTTCGTCATTTCCACCCATGGAGATCGTCACCAAATCCGTCGACGGGGTAACCGCGTCCAATTCCGGGGCTTCGTCCACGGGTAGGATTCCGATCTGGGTGTACTGCGCGCGGTGGGCTATCGCGTCCGTGGTCGCACCGCTGCAGGAAACGTCTTGGAACTGATCGTTCATCCAGCCGGACCAGCCGACCAGGCCCCGGTTGTAGGCCAGCCAGGTCGCGTAATTGTTCGTCGAGCGAATGCAATTGGAAAACCGGGTATTGGGGATCAATGGGCCGGCTGCATATGAGTCGCCCAGCGCAACATAGCGGGTGATCGGCCCGGTCAGCGGCCTCTGGTCGCCGAGGAAGGAGGTTGGGGCGCTCAGCGTGGCTGGCGCCGCTTGTGCGGGCACCGAGCCGAGAAGTTGGGAACCGGCCAATGTGGCGAGGGCAAGGGTGGCGAGCAAGCGGGCTCGGGCATTTTTCCGCATGGTTGAGGATCTTTCGTCGTGGCGAGATGCAGCGGGAAGAACGAGCAAGTTACCGTTCAGTAACAAACCGCAAAGTGAGCCAGCTCACATGTCAAGAGTTGTTGATACAACCTGACTCAGCGCTTCCGTGCAGATCCTGGAATCTTGGAATCTAGGCAACGACGTAGCCCCGGTAAATGAATCGGGGCGCTCTGCTAAATGCCCGAACCCGCCCTTACCGGCTCAGCCGCCGATGCCCAGCAGCGGCCGGCCGAGCAGCATCACGGCTCCGGTGATCAGTACCACGCCAACCACGTTCATCACCACACCGGCCCGGATCATCTGACTGATCGGCACGTATCCGGTTCCATAGACGATGGCGTTCGGCGGCGTGCCGACGGGGAGGATGAACGCGCAGCTGGCCGCCATCGCGGCCGGAATCAACATCAGCAATGGATCGATGCCGACGCTGAGCGCCACCGCGGCCAGCACCGGGATGAAGGTCGCAGCCGTCGCGGTATTGCTGGTCAGTTCGGTCAACAGCAGGATCAGAATGCAAACGCTGGCGATCAGCAACAGGACCGGCAGGGCGCCCAGGCCGGTGACATTGTTGCCGATATAGGTATTGAGCTTCGAGGACTGCACTGCTGCCGCCAAGGACAAGCCGCCACCGAAGAGCAGGAGCGCGCCCCAAGGGATCCCGCTCTGCACGGTGTCCCAATCGAGCAGCGCCTTGCGCCCTTTGCCGGGCAAGAGGAAGAGCACCACTGCCGCCGCGATCGCGATCATCTCGTCGGTGAGCCGGGGGAGGAAAGGCAGCAGCTCAGTCAGCCAACCGATGTCCTTGAGTGCACCACGGAAAACCCAGAGCAATGCGGCGCTGACGAAGACCGCAGTGACCGCCCACTCCTGCCGGCTCATCGGGCCCAGTTCACGCAGCTGCCCTCGAACCTGCTCCCGGCCGCCGGCCACTTCCTTGAGCTTGGTGGGGAAGACCAGCCGGGTGAGCACGAGCCAACCGATCAGCAGAAAGCTCCACGAGGTGGGGATGCCGATCAGCATCCATTGCGCGAAGCTGATGCTGCGTTCCGGCATGGACTCGTTCAAGTAGCCCATCAGGATCAGGTTCGGCGTGCTGCCGACCGGGGTGCCCAAGCCGCCGATGGAGGCCGAGTAGGCCACGCCGAGCAGCATCGAAAGCGTGAAGTTCCGGGAATCCTTGTCTTTCGCCAAGGCTTTGAGGCCTTCCCCCGGAGAGCCGTCGCCGAGGCCGGGGACCGCGAGCACGGTCAAGCTCAAGGCGATCGGGATCATCATCACGGTGGTCGCGGTGTTGTTCACCCACATGCTCAGGAATCCGGTGGCCACCATGATGCCCAGCACGATGGTCCGCGGCCTGGTTCCGACCGCCCGGAGCACCAGCAAAGCGATCCTGCGGTGCAGGTTCCAACGTTGCAAGGACAAGGCGATCACGAAGCCGCCCATGAAGAGGAACACGATGGGCGAGGCGTATGGTGCCGCCGCTGCGGAAACCTGGACCGCGCCGGTCAAGGGCAGCAGTACCAGCGGCAACAACGAAGTCACCGCGAGCGGCAGGGCCTCGGTCATCCACCAGATGGCAATCAGGGTCGCCACTGCGGCTACGCTGCGGGCGTCTGCGGTCAGCGCCGGGTCTTCGGGCAAGAGGAAGTATACTGCCAGCGCCAACAGTGGCCCCAGGATCCTGCCGACTACCGGTGCACTGCGAAAAGCGCCGGGAAGGCCACGCGGAACTTTCTTGGTCGAGTTATTGCGGTCTAGCTGCGACGTCATTGTCTGCATCGGGAAACAGCCCCCTGCTGTATCGAATGGAATCAGCGGAGGGTCGACTGGCAAATTGTCCCCCCGGCCAATCTGTCTGGACAGCCTAGCTGATAGACCAGGCTGGCCGAAGGATTGTGCCAGGCAGGTCGGGGAATGTGGACAACTCGGTGGAAGCGCTGCTCAGAACGCCGTCATCCGGCGGCAATCAACAGTTCCGCGGCTTTTTCGCCGATCACGACGCTCGGCGCATTGGTGTGCCCGCGAATGATGTTCGGCATCACGGACGCGTCGGCCACGCGCAGGCCCGCAACGCCGCGTACCCGAAGTTGCGGGTCCACGACAGATCCCGGATCGGTGCCCATCCGTGCGGTTCCGATCGGGTGGTAAAGCGTCTGCGCGTGCTGGTCGATGGCGAGTTGGATCAGTTCCGGAACCGGCAACCGGTCTGCGTTCTCGGGCATCAGGTAGCCCTCGGAGAGGCTGCCGTCTAAGGCCTTGGTGTGCAGCAAAGCATGACAGATCCGGATTCCGGCGGTCAGGGTGGCCCGGTCTTTTCCCGCCGGGTCGCTGAGGTACCGCGGATCGATGTTCGGCTTGGCAAAGGGATCGGCAGAGGCCAGCTCGACGCTTCCAGAGCTTTCCGGCTGTAGCAGGATCGCGCCGATGGTGAGCCCGTGCGCCGGCGGCGGAACCAGCCCTTCGCCGACGAAGGCCACCGGAGCGAAGATGATTTCGATGTCCGGGAAAGCCAGCCCCGGATCGGTCTTGACGAATCCGTAGGCTTCGGCCACGTTCGAGGTGAGCATGCCCTGCTTGCGCAGCAGGTAGTCGGCCAGTTGGCGGGGTTTTTTGGCGGTGAACAAGGTGTCTCCGACCGCATTTTTGATCAGTCCGGAGAGCAAGTGGTCGTAGAGGTTCTTGCCGACCTCGGGGGAGTTGGCCACTACGTCGATGCCGTGGCGGCGCAGTTGCTCCGACGCCCCGATGCCGGAGAGCATCAGCAGCTGCGGGGTGTTGACCGATCCGCCGCTGAGGATCACCTCCCGCCGCGCCCGTGCGGTGCGCGGTCCGTGCTGCCGATACGCGACGCCGACGGCGCGGCGGCCTTCGAACAGCACCTTGCTGACCTGGGCGTCGGTCCGGATGGTGAGATTGCCGCGGCGTTTCGCCGGTTTCAAGTAGGCGTCCGCAACGCTGAACCGCGAACCCCGGTGCTGATTCACCAAGGTCTCGCTGAAGCCGAGCGGGGCCTCGGTGTTCTGCGGCGCCATCGGGTAGCCCAGCTCGGCGGCGGCGTTCAAAAAGGCTGCGGTGTGCGCGCGGGGGCTGCGCTGCGGCTCCACGATCATCGGGCCGGCATGTCCGTGGTCCGGGTCGGAACTCCCTGCGATGTTCTCGATCCGGCGGAAATACGGCAGCAGGGCTTCCCAGGACCATTCGGCGCCGGCGGCCTGCCCCCAGGCGCGGTAGTCGGCCGCGAACCCGCGGATCCACATCATCGCATTGATCGACGACGACCCGCCCAGCGTCTTGCCCCGGGGCCAATAGACCTGGCGGTGGTTCAACTCGGCCTGGGGTGCGGTGTCGTAGTTCCAGTCGGCCGCCGAACGGAAAAGTGCGGAGAAGGCGGCCGGAATATGGATTTCGAGCTTGTTGTCCGGTCGGCCCGCCTCGAGCAGCAGTACCGAAACCGCCGGATCCTCGGTCAGTTTGGCGGCGAGTGCGGCTCCTGCGGATCCGGCACCGACGACGACATAGTCAAAGCTCTCCGCGGAATCGGCCGGAGCCGTCCCGATGGCAGATGGGTTCACGTTTTGCTCCCAGGGTGGATCGGCAGTTGCTGACTGAGGTTCAATCGCCCGGTGCCGGATGTCCGATTGTGATACAGATTACATCGATTTGTTTCACAAGGCGAGTCATTGACTGCCCGAAAATGCGTCCGGAAGACTGGCGCAATTGCGTCCAGCGAACGCTAAGCTACTGATCAGTAAAGATGCCGCTGGTTTGCAAAGGAGCCCCGCTGGTGAACGACGTCGCAGTATCCCCCCTCGACCCGATGAATGTTGCCTCGATGCTGACCGCCTCGGCGGCGGCGTTCCCGGATCGGACCGCGATCAAAATGGACGAGGCGGAGCTCAGTTATGCGGCGTTGGACCGGCTCAGCCAAAAAGTGGCCGGGCTGCTCGCCGCCAAGGGCGTCAAGCGAGGCGACCGGGTGGCATTGATCTGCCCGAACCTGCCGCAGATGCCGGCGATTTTTTATGGGGTGCTGCGGGCCGGGGGCATCGTGGTTCCGATGAATCCTTTGCTGAAATCCCGGGAAGTCGCTTACCACTTGGCGAATTCCGAGGCGTCCCTGGCGTTCGCCTGGGAAGGCGTCGCGGCCGAGGTGCTTGCCGGGGCGGCCCGGGCTGCTGAGGACTCGGGGCGCGATCCGATCGAAGTGGTGACCATCGATGGTGCCGGTTTCCTGGCTTTGCTGGACGCTTCGGCGGCAATCGCCGAAGTGGCCGATACGCTGGCCGGCGACACCGCCGTCGTGCTTTACACCTCGGGAACCACCGGGAAGCCCAAAGGAGCCGAACTGACCCACTACAACTTGCTCAGCAACTGCGAGTTGAGCGTGGACATGTTCAAGATCACCGAACAGGATGTGATCTTCGGCGGCTTGCCGCTGTTCCATATTTTCGGCCTGACCTGCGGGCTCAACAGCGCGGTGCGCACCGGTGCCTGCCTGACCTTGTTGCCGAGGTTCGATCCGGCAAAAGCCCTGGAGATCATCCAGCGGGACCAAGTGACCATCTTCATGGGCGTTCCGACCATGCACATCGGCATCTTGCGCTGCCCGGACTTGGACCGCACGGATGTCTCCACGATCCGGCATGGGGTATCCGGCGGCTCGGCTCTGCCGTTGGAGGTGCTGCGCGAATTCGAGTCCCGGATCCAGGCGACTCTGCTGGAAGGCTATGGCCTGTCCGAGACTTCGCCGGCGGTCTCCTTCAACCAGCTCGATGGCGTGCGCAAGGCGGGTTCGGTGGGCCAGGCCTGCCCGGGTGCGGATTTGGCGGTGTTCGACGAGAACGACGTCGAAGTGCCGCTCGGCGAGGTCGGCGAGCTGGTGGTCGGCGGCAAGTATGTCATGAAGGGCTATTGGCGCAATCCGGAGGCGACCGCCTTGGCGATCCGCGACGGCTGGTTCCACACCGGGGACATGGCGCGCAAAGACGAAGACGGCGTTTACTTCATCGTCGACCGGAAAAAGGACATGATCCTGCGCGGCGGGTACAACGTCTATCCGCGCGAGGTGGAGGAAGTCCTATACGAGCACCCGGCAGTCGCCGAAGCGGCAGTGGTCGGCCGGCCGGACGAGGTGCATGGCGAAGAAATCTATGCCGTGGTGGGAATCAAAGCCGAGGCGGTAGGCGACCACGCGGCGCTGGCCGAGGAGATCAAGGAGTTCGCCAAAGAACGCTTGGCCGCCTACAAGTATCCCCGGCACGTGCTCATCGTCGACTCGTTGCCGAAGGGGCCGACCGGCAAGATCCTCAAGCGGGAGATCCAAGTCTGATCCGGAGCGTGCAGCGCCATCGGCCGCGACGCAGGGCGGCTGCGCGCTGAACGCTGCGGAACATCGCTGCTTGCGGTCCGGCCACGGTCAGTGCACGCGGGACCGTTCTTCGGCGACGATCCGGTTGAGCTCCTCGGCCCAGGCGTCCAAAATCCACGCTCGGCGAACGGTGTCATCCGTGAGGATGCCGGCCAGACCCAGGCCGCGGCCCAAGTCCAGGGTGGCGGCGACGATCGCGCGCAGCCTTTCGCTGTCGCGGTCGATCTGCAGGAGTTCTGCGGCGACCCTGAATGCTTCCCGGGAAACCGACTGTTCCAGCGGAATGATGTGCGCCCGGACACCCTCGTCGACAGCGGCGGCCGTCCACACTTGAAGCGCGGCGGCGAACAACGGTCCGGTGTACAGGCCGACGAGCAAATCGAGCGTGTGCCGGATCCGTTCCGGGCCTTCGGGCATTGACTCGAGCGCGAATCGAATCTCGCGGAGCCGGGCTTCGGCCATGTGTTCGATGGCCGCGCCGAAGAGGTCTTCCCGGGTCGGGAAGTGGTGTTGCGTCGCGCCGCGGGACACCCCGGCCCGCTCGGCCACGGTGGCAACCGTGGTCTGGGTCCAGCCGACTTCGGCCAGTGAAGCCAATGCACTTTTCAAGAGCCGCTCGCGGGTTGCCCGACTGCGATCTTGTTGCGGTGCTGAAGGGTTTCGG
This sequence comes from Arthrobacter russicus, assembly GCF_031454135.1. Classification (NCBI taxonomy): domain Bacteria; kingdom Bacillati; phylum Actinomycetota; class Actinomycetes; order Micrococcales; family Micrococcaceae; genus Arthrobacter; species Arthrobacter russicus. The sequence continues at coordinate 350,467 of NZ_JAVDQF010000001.1, read as the reverse complement.
ATCATGGCCGTAGGCTAACACGGAATAAAACAAGCGCGGGTGCTTGCTTTATGCTGGCCAACGTCACATACTTTGTGGAGCGGTACAGGCATCGAGGCCTGTACCGAGGGCTGATGAGGAGTGCGCAGATGGTTTCCGCGGAGCTGATCCTGGCCGATCTGGTCGATGAAAGTCAGTCGCTTGACGATTTGGTGGCGGGACTCGAGCAGTCCGGTTGGGCGCTCCAGACCCCGGCCGAAGGCTGGACCATCGCCCATCAAATCGGCCACCTGGCCTGGACCGATGAAAACTCGATCCTGGCCGCGACTGATGCCGAAGCCTTCAAAGCTCAGGCCGAATTGGCCTTCACGGGCGGGTTCACCATCGACGGTGTAGCCGATGAATGGGCACGACAACCGCCGGCCCAATTGTTGGCCCGCTGGCGCGACGGCAGACGCCGGCTTGCCGAGGTCTTGGCCGCAGTACCGGAAGGCGCGAAATTGCCCTGGTACGGACCGCCGATGAGCGCAACCTCGATGGCGACTGCCCGGATCATGGAAACCTGGGCGCACGGCCAGGACGTTGCAGATGCACTGAGCGTGACGCGCACCCCGACTGACCGGTTGCGGCACATTGCGCATCTAGCCGTGCGGACCAGAGGATTCGCCTACTCGGTTCATCGCCTGGAACCGCCTACGGAAGAGTTCCGGATCTCCCTGGACAGCCCGGGGGGTGACTTGTGGACCTGGGGTCCGGAGGACGCCGCACAGTCCGTGCGCGGTTCCGCGTTGGACTTCTGCCTGCTTGCCACGCAACGCCGGCACCGGTCGGATACCGATCTGCAGGCTGTCGGTGAACAGGCAGAATCCTGGCTCGGCATCATTCAGGCTTTTGCCGGACCGCCCGGCAAGGGCCGGTTGCCGGGCTCCCTCGGCGCTGGCGGCGCCGCATGAGCGCCCTCAAAATTGCCAATGCCTCCGGGTTCTACGGTGACCGGCTCAGTGCCTTCCAGGAAATCCTGGACGGGGGTCCGGTCGACGTCATCACGGGTGATTACCTCGCCGAGTTGACCATGCTGATCCTTGGTCGAGATAAAGCAAAAGACCCAGACGGCGGTTATGCGAAGACCTTCCTGGCACAGATGCAAGGCTGTCTGGCCTCGGTGGTCGAGCGCAAGATCAAGGTAGTGGTGAACGCCGGCGGCTTGAATCCGGCCGGGCTGAGTGGAAAACTCCGGGAACTTTCGGTTTCACTGGGGGTGCCGGCCAAGATCGCCTACGTGCATGGCGACGATCTGTTGGCCCGGGCCGAGGAACTGGGCTTCGGCAGCCCGCTGACCGCGAACGCCTACTTGGGCGGCTTCGGCATCGCCCGAGCTTTGGCAGCCGGTGCCGACATCGTGGTGACCGGCCGGGTCACTGACGCTTCCTTGGTCGTTGGGGCAGCAGCGGCGCACTTCAACTGGGAGCGGACCGACTACGACCGAATCGCTGGCGCGATGGCGGCCGGTCACGTGATCGAATGCGGTACCCAGGCGACCGGGGGGAACTACGCGTTCTTCGACCGGATTCCTGATATGCACCGAGCCGGCTTCCCGATCGCCGAGATCGAAGCCGATGGATCCGCAGTGATCACCAAGCACCCAGGCACCGGGGGAGCGGTGACTGTGGGCACGGTGACTGCGCAATTGGTCTACGAGATCACCGGTGCCCGGTATGCCGGGCCGGACGCGATACTCCGGATGGATTCGATTCAGCTTGCTGAGCTGGGCCGGGACCGAGTGCGGCTCAGCGGAGTTCGGGGCGAAGCGCCGCCGGACACGCTCAAGGTTTCCTTGAACCAGCTGGGCGGCTTCCGCAATGAAGTCAGCTTTGTGTTTACCGGTTTAGACATCGAGAAGAAAGCCGAATTGGTCCGATCCCAATTGGCCGACGTCGTTCCTGACGGGACTAGCTGGACGCTGGCCCGGACTGATCATCCGGACGCGGAGACCGAAGAGACGGCCAGTGCAATTCTGCATTGTGTCGTGCGCGGACCGGATCCGAAGCGGGTCGGCCGGGCGTTTTCGAATCTCGCGGTGCAAATCGGCTTGGCGAGATATCCGGGATTCCACCTGACTGCGCCGCCCGGCGACGCCGCGCCGTACGGGGTCTATCTGCCCGGCTTCGTCGCAGCCGATCAGGTTCCGCATCTGGTGGACCTTCCCGACGGCAGCGAACTGTCGATCGAACCGGCCCCGGGGCGGGTCCCCGCCGAAGCGGCATTGGCGAAGCTGCCGGAGCCGGCAGTCGCCGCATTCCTGCCGGGCCCGACCCGGCAGCTTCCGCTGGGCAGGATCGCTGCGGCACGCAGCGGCGACAAAGGCGGCGACGCCAATATCGGGGTTTGGGTCGAGGACGCCGCAGCCTGGCCTTGGCTGGCCGACACCTTGTCCGTTGCCGCCCTGAAACGGTTGCTGCCGGAAACCGCCGAGCTCACGGTCGAGCGCCACGTGCTGCCCAATCTTTTCGCCGTGAACTTTGTTATCCGCGGCCTGTTGGGCGAAGGCGTTGCCAGCAACTCGAGATTCGATCCGCAAGCCAAAGCACTGGGGGAATGGCTGCGTGCCCGCACGGTGGAAGTTCCGGAGGAGTACCTGTGACCGTCATGAGAAGCACGCTCAATCCGAGCACTACGGACTTTGCCCGCAATAGCGAGGCAATGGTGGCCAAACTCGTTGAACTGGACGCCGAACATGCCAAAGTGCTGGAAAGCGGTGGTGAGAAGTCGGTTGCCAGGCATCGTTCACGGGGCAAATTGCTTGCGCGCGAGCGTATTGAGATGCTGCTGGACCAGGACTCGCCCTTTTTGGAGCTTTCACCGCTGGCCGCCTGGGGGAGCAAATTCCATGTGGGTGCGAGCGTGGTGACCGGAATCGGCGTGGTGGCCGGCGTCGAGTGCGTGATTGTGGCCAACGAACCCACAGTCAAAGGTGGAACCAGTAATGTCTGGACGTCGAGGAAGATCTTCCGGGCCAACGACATCGCCCGGGAGAACCGACTCCCGATGATTTCGCTGGTTGAGTCAGGTGGCGCGGATTTGCCCACGCAGAGCGATATTTTCATTCCAGGTGGCAGGATGTTCCGGGACCTGACCAGATTGTCGGCAGCCGGAACCCCGACCATCGCCGTGGTCTTCGGCAATTCGACCGCAGGCGGCGCCTATATCCCCGGCATGAGCGATCACGTGGTGATGATCAAGGAGCAATCCCAGGTTTTCCTGGCCGGCCCGCCGCTGGTCAAGATGGCGACCGGCGAAGTTGCCGACGACGAGTCGCTGGGTGGCGCTGATATGCATGCCCGGACCTCGGGACTAGCCGACTACTACGCGGTTGACGAGAAGGATGCGATTCGGATCGGCCGTCGAATCGTCGCCAGATTGAATTGGCACAAGGCCGGTCCGCAGCCGGCGCCGAACCCACTGCCACCAAGATTCGCCGAAGATGAGCTGCTGGGAATTGTTCCCTCGGACTTGAAGGTTCCTTTCGACCCCCGAGAAGTCATCGCCCGTCTGGTCGATGACAGTGATTTCGATGAGTTCAAGGCGTTGTACGGCACGAGCCTGGTCACCGGATGGGCTCAGCTGCACGGCTACCCGATCGGGATTCTGGCCAATGCGCGGGGCGTGCTGTTCTCCCAGGAGGCCCAGAAGGCAACGCAATTCATCCAACTGGCGAACCGGTCAAATACCCCTCTGCTCTTCCTGCACAACACCACCGGCTACATGGTGGGCAAGGAGTACGAGCAGGCAGGGATCATCAAGCACGGCGCGATGATGATCAACGCGGTGGCGAACTCAACGGTGCCGCACCTATCCGTACTGATGGGCAATTCATTCGGCGCAGGCCACTACGGCATGTGCGGCCGAGCCTTCGATCCCCGGTTTGTCTTCAGCTGGCCATCGGCCAGATCTTCCGTGATGGGTGCACAGCAGCTCGCCGGAGTCTTGTCGATTGTCTCGCGGGCCGCAGCCCAAGCCACCGGACGCGAGTTCGACGAAGACGCGGACGCGATGATGCGCGCCGCGGTCGAAGCGCAGATCGAGGCCGAGGCTTTGCCAGCGTTCCTCTCCGGCCGAATTTACGACGACGGCATCATTGATCCGCGCGATACCCGGACCGTCCTTGGCCTGGCACTGTCTGCAATTGCTACCTCGATTTTCAAAGGTGCTGAGTCATTCGGCACCTTCAGGATGTGAGCCAGATGACGACGAGCCCCATCACCTCAGTGCTAGTCGCGAATCGGGGAGAAATCGCCCGACGGGTTTTCCACACCTGCAAAGAACAAGGGATTCGTACCGTTGCGGTGTATTCGACGCCGGATGCGGATGCCCCGTTTGTCCGGGAAGCCGACGTCGCGGTTCATTTGCCCGGCGCAAGCGCCGCACTGACCTATCTGCGCGCGGACCTGGTCATCGAAGCGGCGCTCAAAGCCGGCGTCGACGCGATTCATCCGGGCTACGGCTTCCTCTCCGAGAACGGCGATTTTGCGCAAGCGGTCGAAGACGCGGGTCTGACTTGGATTGGTCCTTCTGCTGAGGCGATTTACGCGATGGGATCCAAAATTGAGTCCAAGCGCTTGGTGGCTGCCGCCGGGGTGCCGATTTTGGCCGAGATGGATCCAAATACCGTCGCTGAAGCTCAATTGCCGGTGCTGATCAAAGCGTCGGCTGGTGGTGGCGGCCGCGGGATGCGCATCGTACGCAGCGTCGAGGCACTTCCGGCTGAACTGGAATTGGCCCGGGCCGAAGCAGCGAGTGCCTTTGGTGACTCCACGGTGTTCTGTGAGCCCTATTTGGAAACCGGCCACCACGTCGAAGTTCAAATCATGGCAGACCGGCACGGCACGGTGCATGCGGTCGGCGAACGCGAGTGTTCAATTCAGCGCCGGCACCAAAAGGTCGTGGAGGAAGCGCCGTCGCCGTTGGTCGAACGAACCCCCGGGATGCGCGCGCGACTGTTCGAAGCGGCGATCTTGGCTGCAAAGGCCGTGGATTACGCGGGCGCCGGCACCGTCGAGTTCCTCGCCGATGAACAGGGAAGGTTCTTTTTCTTGGAAATGAACACCCGGCTCCAAGTAGAGCATCCGGTCACCGAGTGTACGACCGGGCTCGATTTGGTCGCCATGCAACTGCACGTGGCGGAGGGTGGGGAGCTACCAGCTGAACTGCCTGCCGCTCATGGTTCTTCGATTGAAGTACGCATCTATGCGGAGGACCCGGCGGCGGATTGGCAACCGCAAGCCGGCACGCTGCAGAGTTTTGAATTCGACGGGTTGCAGCCGGCTTTTGCGGTGCCTGCGCGGGATCGCGGTGTCCGATGCGATTCCGCGGTTGAAAGCGGCTCGGTGGTGAGCGTCAATTACGATCCGATGTTGGCCAAGCTCATTTCCTGGGCACCCAGGCGTGCGGTCGCTGCACGAGTATTGGCCAATGCGCTCAGCAGCGCTCGGCTACATGGTGTGCGTACCAACAGAGACCTGCTGGTGCGGATTTTGCAACACCCAAGCTTCATCGCGGGCCACACTGACACTGCGTTCCTGACCAGCTTTGGCTTAGCAGAGCTTTCAGCGCCGCTATTGGATGCCGAAACCGAGCGCATAGCGGCACTGGCTGCTTCACTCGCGGCGGCGGCAAAGCGCCGCGAAGCAGCGCGTGTGCTCGGCGGCCTACCGAGCGGCTGGCGAAATCTTCCGTCGGCCTCACAGACTTGTTTGCTCAAGGGGCCGCGGGCCGAGCATCAGATCTCGTATCGCTGGAGCCGCAATGGTGTTGTTGCACCTGGATTCGACAATGTTGAAGTACGTAGCGCTAGCGCCAACCGGGTGACCCTCGCTGTTGACGGTATAACCAGCAGCTGGGCTGTTTCGCACTATCTGACTACCTCGGGGTCGAACATCGTTGTGGATACGCAGAGTGGCTCAGCAAGCTTCGAGGTGATTGATCCGTTGCCGGATCCTTCCGCGGCCAGGGTTAGCGCTGGCTCGTTGATCGCTCCGATGCCCGGTGCGATTGCCGCAATCCAGGTCGATGTGGGCGATCTAGTGACCGAGGGCCAAGCACTCATAGTTCTGGAAGCTATGAAAATGTTGCACACCATTGTGGCCCCGGCATCAGGGGTAGTCACCGAGCTTCCAGCGCGCCTCGGCGTGAATGTCGACGTCGGCACTGTGCTGATCGTCGTGGCCGAAAACGACAGTGCGCCAGTGGCCGAAGACCAGAAAACAAGCGAAGAGATTGAGGAAAAAGTATGAGTTTCATCGAAACCGAAGAACAGACGGCGCTTCGCGCAGCGGTGCGCTCCGCGGTCGAAAGCTACGGTGACGCCTACAACGAGGAGCATGCGCGCAACGGTCATTCGATGACTGAATTGTGGAAGGAATTGGGCCAGGCAGGATTCCTGGGCGTCAACATCCCGGAAGAGTACGGTGGCGGCGGTGCCGGCATGTACGAACTTTCACTGGTGCTGGAAGAGATGTCCAGCCTGGGCGCGCCGTTGCTCATGATGGTGGTTTCGCCCGCTATCTGCGGCACGATCATCACTCGATACGGAACGCAGGATCAAAAAGAACGGTGGCTGCCAGGCTTTACTGACGGTTCCACCGTGATGGCTTTCGGTATTACCGAGCCAGATGCCGGCTCGAACTCGCACAACATCAGCACCGTCGCGAAGCGCGAGGGCGATGAATGGGTGCTGAATGGACGCAAGATCTACGTGACCGGGGTGAATAATGCGGATTACGTGCTGATTGTCGCCAGGCTCGTCGATGAACGCAGCGGTCGACTCAAGCCGGCCATGTTCGTCTTGCCACGGGAGACGCCCGGCTTCGAATACACCGAAATCGAGATGGACATCGTGGAATCGGAGCGGCAGTACCTGCTCTTCATGGACGATGTCAGGCTGCCGGCCGATGCTTTGGTCGGCGGCGACGAGGCACCATTGGCGGCGCTGTTCGCCGGACTGAACCCGGAACGGATCATGGCTGCGGCGCTGGCCACCGGAATCAGTCGCTACGCGATCGGCAAAGCCACCAGCTACATGAAAGAGCGCAATGTTTGGGGCCAGCCGATCGCCCAACACCAAGGTCTGGCGCATCCGTTGGCAAAATGCCACATCGAGGTGGAACTCGCGAAATTGATGTACCAAAAGGCGGCTTTTATCTATGACAGTGGCGATGATACGGCCGCTGGTGAGGCCGCGAACATGGCCAAATACGCGGCGGCAGAAGCGTCCATCGCGGCCCTGGACCAGTCGATTCAGAGCCTGGGCGGCGCCGGCTTGAGCAAGGAATACGGCTTGGCCATGCACCTTGGCGTGGCAAGAATTGGCAGGGTGGCACCGGTCAGTCGCGAGATGATCCTGAACTACATCGGCCAGCATTCGCTCGGCCTGCCGAAATCCTACTGAACCAAAACCTTACAGAACGGTCACGGCGGAGAGGATGCAATCCATGACCGAAAGTGCTGAAGCAGCAGCCGAGTTGGTCCATTACGACGTCGTCGATGGCATCGCGACGATCACGCTTGACTCGCCCCAAAATCACAATGCTCTGTCTAAGCAACTGATGACCGAGTTGATAGCGCACTTTGTGCGAGCCACGGCAGAGACCTCGGTCCGGGCGGTGCTGCTGACCCACACCGGCCCCACATTTTGTGCTGGCGCGGATCTCAGAGAAGCGCGATCGCAGGGCGTAGAAGAAGGCGCCAAAGAGCTGGCGACCCTGCTACGGAAATTTCTCGTACTGCCGATTCCGGTGATCGCGCGCATCGACGGCAATGCCCGTGCCGGTGGGCTGGGCATTCTAGGCGCCTGCGACATTGTGGTGGCAAGCACTGAGTCGAGTTTTGCCTTTTCCGAAGTGCGGATTGGGCTGGCGCCGGCCGTCATTGCATTGACCACGGTGCCGCGAATGACCAGCCGTGCCCTAAGCCGCTATTTCCTGACCGGCGAGACCTTTGCTGCGCCGGCGGCGAAAGAGAGCGGTTTCATTACCGACTTTGGCGAGAACGTTGACGCGGCGCTGCAGCCGATCCTGGCTGGGGTGCGACTGGGCTCGCCGCAAGGCTTGCGGGAGAGCAAGCGGATCAGCAATGCGAAGCTGCTTCGCGATTTCGACGCCGGCGGCGGCGAGATGGCGGCCCGGTCAGCGCAGTTGTTCGCCACGGAGCAGGCCAAAGAGGGAATGACTGCCTTCTTGGAACGGCGGCCGCCGCGCTGGCTGAGCGGCGCGCCGTGAGTTGTGGGCCAGCAAACGCCCGCTTCGGTGGATTTTCTGGAAGAGTTGCGGATAACGTCACTGGAAAGATCCTCAAGCGGGATCTCCGCCAACCGCATTGGAGTAATCATGACCGAGTCATCTGAAAAGGTTCAAACGTTAGCGGGCAAAACCGTCATCATGTCCGGCGGTTCCCGGGGGATCGGCTTGGCGATTGCGCTCCGCGCTGCTGCGGATGGTGCCAATATCGTACTGATCGCCAAAACCGACCAACCCGACCCCCGGTTGGAAGGCACGATTCATACTGCGGCAGCGGCCATCGAAGCTGCTGGTGGCAAGGCGCTGCCGATTCTGGGCGACATCCGTTCGGATGAGACCATCGCGCAAGCGGTTGCTGCTGCCGTCGAAAGCTTCGGCGGCATCGACATCGTGGTCAACAATGCCAGCGTGCTCTACTTGGCCAAAACCGGGGAGGTGCAGCCCAAACGCTACGACCTGATGCAAGGGGTGAATGTGCGCGGCACCTTCATGCTCACCCAAGCGGCTCTGCCGCACTTGCTCAAGGCGGAAAACCCGCACATTCTGACCCTGAGCCCGCCGTTGAACCTATCGCAGAAGTGGTTGGCTGCGCATCCGGCGTACACCCTGGCCAAATACGGCATGACCCTGGCTGCCTTGGGCTTCGCCGCGGAGTTCGCCGAACAGGGAATCTCCTCGAACGCGCTCTGGCCGCGGACCGCGATCGCCACCGCAGCCGTTGGCAACATCCTGGGCGGCGAAGAGATGATTCGCCGCTCGCGCAAGCCGGAAATCATGGCCGATGCCGCGCATGTGGTGCTGACCTCCACCGGGCTGACCGGGCAGACCCTGATCGACGACGAGGTGCTCCGCGGTGTGGGCATCACCGACTTCACCGACTATGCCGTGGACCCCACGGCGGAACTCTTCATGGATATCTACATCGACAACTGAACGGCCGCGGGCATGGAAAAGCCGGGCCGGGATTCTCGATGCCCGGCTTTTCCATGCCCCTGGGCTTAGCGGCCGACCTTCCCAGTCAGTGCGGCGATCGGCCGCAAGAACAACGGCTGCGCCAAGACCCAGGCAGCGGCCATCACCACGAGGGAAACCGCGAAGATCGAAAAGCCCCACCAATTGACCTCGTCGGAGCCGCCGTACATGTGGTTCAGATTCCGCAGTGCGCCGGTAGCCAGCACTAAAGTCACGTGCACGATGATGAAGAACACGAAGTACAGCATCACCGGGAAGTGCACCGCGCGGGCCAGCTCGATCTTGTAGATTTTGTTCAATTTCGTGGCGTCCTTGGGCCAGGCTCCGGACATCCGCAGGCCGGTGATGAAAGCCAACGGTGCGGCAATGAAAACCGTGACGAAATAGGTCAGCAGTTGCAGCGAGTTGTAGTTGACCCAGCCGTTGTCCGTAGGCCAGTTCAGCGAGAGATACTGCAGTCCGGCCGATACCGCGTTCGGGAAGACATCCCAACTGGTCGGGACAATCCGCATCCACTGCCCGGTGGCGAACAACAAGATCACGAAAATCACGCCGTTGATCATCCACAGGGCATCCAAAGTGAGGTGGAACCACAGTTCCAGGCTGATCTTCTTAGGCGGGTTCTTGGTTCGGATCAGCCCCTTGTTGTTCCTGGTCCAGTAAGCCTGGGGCCGGGCCGTGGTCCGGACCTGCCAACCGGAGCGGATGATCAGCACGATGAAGAATGCATTGAAAAAATGCTGCCAGCCCAACCACGCGGGAAAGCCCACCGGGGCACCCTCGGGAAGTTCCGAATCACCTGGATACTGCTGCAGGAATCCCTTGACCCCCTCCAAGCCGACGAACCAACGGGCGGCGAAAACCAGGATTGCGAGCACCACCAGCACGGCAGGGACAATCCAGAGGAGTTTCGCCCACTTGCCGTCGCCGGAGGTGAGCTTTTTGTACAGGGCAGACATGGCTCCTGCTACCTTTCGGGGAAAGTGGCGCTCAGTTGGCGCGCGCGTTGATGGCTTCGATGAGTTGCGGGACGACCTTGAAGATATCGCCGACGATTCCGAAATCGGCGACTTCGAAGATCGGCGCGTCTGCATCCTTGTTGATCGCCACGATGGTTTTCGAGGTCATCATGCCGGCCCGGTGCTGAATCGCACCGGAGATGCCGACGGCGATGTAGAGCTGCGGCGAGACACTGACTCCGGTTTGGCCCACCTGCATGGGCTGCTCCACGAAGCCGGCATCCACCGCGGCCCGGGAAGCGCCTACTGCGGCGCCGAGCGCGTCGGCAAGCTGTTCCACCAGCACGAAGTTCTCTTTGGAGCCTAGCCCGCGGCCACCGGAGACCACCTTCTCCGCGGTGCGAAGTTCCGGCCGGGCGGATACTGCCGCGGGGTTGGTCCGATCGATGGAAACCACCGGTCCAGAGCCCGGGTGCACCTCAAGCGGGATCAGCTCCGGTTGCGCCGCAGGGGCCTGCGTCTCAATGGCACCCTGCCGGATGGTGATGATCGGCAGGCCGCCTTCCACCGTGGACTCGACGTCGTACGCGCCACCGAAGACCGAGTGCGCGGCGATGATCCGCCCGTCCGCGGAGCGTACCGCGACGGCATCGGCAGCGAAGCCGCCATTGCTGCGGACCGCGAGCCGGGCCGCGATTTCCCGACCGTCGATGGAGTTGGCCACCAGCACCGCAACCGGTTGAGCCAACGGAATCGCCGCGCTGAGCGCCTCAAGCTGCGGTGCGACCAACACCGCGTCCGCCTCGGCATCGACCGACCAATAGACCTGTTGTGCCCCGAGCGCGCCCAGCTCGGCGATGAGTTCGCCGGCTGCCGGTTGCGCTGCCGCGACGACCGCTACCGGGCTGCCCAGCTGCGAGGCGGCACCGAGCAGGCCGCGGGTGCTGCCGGGGATTGCGCCGGACCGGGTGAGTTCGACAAGAACCAAGATGTTCGACATAGTGCGTTATCTCCTAGACCAGGCGTCCGGCAACGAGGAAGTCCGCCAGCTCGGCGGCCGCGTTCCCGTCATCAACGATTTTCTTGCCGGCGGCACGGGCCGGCCGTTCGGCCACCGAGAGCACCGCAGAGCGCACCGAAGCAGCGGCGTCGAGGCCCAGGTCTGCGAGCGAGTAGACCGTGACGGGTTTCTTCTTCGCGCTCAGAATGCCTTTGAAGTTCGGGAACCGGGCTTCGGCGGAACGTTCGGTGACCGCAATCACGGCCGGCAGCGCTGCATGCACGTCGAGCGTGCCTTCTTCGCCTTGGCGTTCGCCGGAAACGTCGCCGTCGTTGATCTGCGCCGAATGCAGCGAACCCAAAAGCGGCAACCCCAGCCGTTCGGCGATCATCGCCGGTACCGCGCCCGCGCGGCCATCGGTCGATTCATTGCCGGCCACCACCAGGTCGAACCCGGTGGCTTGCAAGGCCGCTGCCAACACCGCAGCGGTGCGTACCACGTCGGCGCCCGCCAGGGCGTCGTCGACCACGTGCACTGCCGAGTCGGCGCCCATGGAGAGCGCCTTCCGGATGGCCTGATTGGCATCCGCCGGTCCCATCGAAAGCACGACGACTTCGGTCTTCTTGTCCGAGTCTTTGTGCTGCAGCGCGACTTCGAGCGCCCGTTCGTTGATTTCGTCAGCGATGGCGTCGCTGGCTCCACGATCGAGCCAGCCGGTGGACAGATCGAGCTTACGCTCCTCTCCGGTATCCGGAACTTGCTTCACGAGCACGACGATCTTCATTGATTTGCTCCTTTTAGATGGCTCTGACGACTATCCTACGAACAATTCCCCGGCTTCGGCCTTCGCCACGAGCGAGGCCGGCGGGGTGAACTGCGGTCCGTAGCGTTCTGCGAGTTCCCGGGCCCGGGCGACAAAGCCGGCCAATCCGCCGGAGTAGCCGTTCATGTACTGCACCACGCCGCCAGTCCAGGCCGGGGTGCCGATGCCCAGAATCGAGCCGACATTGGCATCCGGGACTGAACGGAGCACCCCCTCATCGAAGCACTTGACCGTTTCCAGCGATTCGGCGAACAGCATTCGCTCTTTCATGTCTTCGAACGGGATCTCGGCCTGCCCGCCGAAGGCTTCGGCCAGCCCGGGCCACAAGCCGGTTCGTTTGCCAGCCTCATAGCGGTAGAACCCGGCGCCTTTCAAGCGTCCGCTGCGGCCGAGTTCCAGCATCTTTTCCATCACCTGGTAAGCGGCGTGCTCTTGGAACGCGGGCCCAGCCGGCTCGGCGGCCGCGGCTTCACGATTGGCGATCTGGATCTTGTTCATGAGTTCCAGATTGAGCTCGTCGGCCAACTGCAGCGGGGGAGCCGGATAGCCCGCCTGCGCTCCGGCTTGTTCGATCGACACCGGATTGACGCCCTCGGCCAGCATGTTCAGCGCCTCGTTCATGAAGGTCGCGATGACCCTGCTGGTGAAGAATCCGCGGCTGTCGTTGACCACGATCGGGGTCTTGCGGATCTGCAGGGCCAGATCGAAGGCGCGGGCCAGCGTGGCATCCGAGGTGTTGGCGCCGGTGATGATCTCCAGGAGCGGCATCTTGTCCACGGGGGAGAAGAAATGCAGGCCGATGAAATTCGCCTGGTTCTGCACGCCTTCGGCGAGTGCGGTGATCGGCAGCGTGGACGTGTTGGATCCGAGCAAGGCGTCGGGGGCGACGAGCTTTTCGATCTCCTGGAAGACCTGCTGCTTGACCGCGACGTTTTCGAAGACCGCCTCGATCACCAAATCGCAGCCGGCGAGGTCTGCCGCCACTGTGGTGGGAGTGATCCTCGCCAGCAGCGCGGCAGCTTTCTCCGGCGTCGTCCGGCCTCGGGCGATGTCCTTTTCCAGGAGCTTGGCCGAGTAGTCCTTGCCCCGTTCGGCCGCTTCCTGCGAGACGTCTTTGAGGACCACGTCGATGCCGCTCTTGGCGCAGACATAAGCGATGCCGGCACCCATCATTCCAGCGCCGAGCACCGCGACCTTCTGCGCGGTGGCCTTGTCGAATCCCTTCGGACGGCTTGCTCCGGAATTGATTTTCGCGAGGTCGAAGAAAAAGGCCTTGGTCATGTTTTTGGAGATCTGTCCGGTGACCAGTTCGACGAAATACCGTGACTCGATCTCCAAGGCGGTATCGAAGTCCACCTGCGCGCCTTCGACTGCCGCGGCCAGAATGGCGCGCGGGGCCGGGTAATTCGCGCCTTTGAGCTGTTTGCGCAGATTTGCCGGGAAGGCCGGGAGGTTGGCGGCGAAGGCCGGGCTGGCGGGCGTGCCTCCCGGGATCCGGTATTTCGGGTCATCCCAAGGTTGGGTGGCGTCCGGATGTTCCTGGATCCAGGCTTTTGCGGCCGGGATGAGTTCTTCGACCGAGCCGACGAGTTCGTCCACCAAGCCCAAGTCCAAGGCCTTGGCCGGGGAATACTTCTGGCCCTGCAGCAGGACCTTCATGGCGGCGTCGGCGATGCCGAGCATGCGTACGGTACGGGTGATGCCGCCACCGCCGGGCAGCAGGCCCAGGGTGACTTCGGGCAGCCCGAGTTGGATGCCTTTCAGATCCGCCACGATGCGGTGGTGGGTGCCAAGAGCGATTTCCAGGCCGCCGCCGAGCGCGGTGCCGTTGATTGCCGCGACCACCGGCCTGCCGAGGGTTTCCAAGCTGCGCAACTGGGCTTTGATCTCGGAGCCGAGATCGAAAATCTCCTGAGCCTGGCCGGCCTCGGCGGCAGAAAGCGCGGTGAGGTCGCCACCGGCGAAGAAGGTCTTTTTCGCCGAGGTCAGGATCACCCCGGAAATTGTTTCCCGCTCGGCGAGCAGCCGGTCGACTGTGGCCCGCATCGACTCGGTGTAGGCCTGGTTCATGATGTTGGCCGATTGGGCCGGGTCGTCCATGGTGAGGATGACGACGCCGTCGTCGTCCTGCTGCCAGCCGACCATGTTCTTTGCGTTGTTATTCTGCTGAGTCATCATCGGTGATTTCCTTCGGCCTAGACGCGTTCGATCAAAGTGGCGACGCCCATGCCGCCGCCGATGCACAAGGTGATGACGGCGCGGCGCAGGTTACGGCGTTCGAGCTCGTCGACCATGGTTCCCAGGATCATCGCGCCGGTGGCGCCGAGCGGGTGCCCCATCGCGATGGCCCCGCCGTTGACGTTCAGTTTCTCGGTCGGAATGTCCAAGTCCCGTTGGTACTTCAGGACCACTGAGGCGAAGGCTTCGTTGATTTCGAAGAGATCGATGTCAGTCACGGTCAGACCGGCCGTCTCGAGCAGTTTCCGGGTTGCCGGCGTGGGGCCGGTGAGCATGATCGTGGGGTCGGCGCCGCTGGTGGCGGTGGCCACGATCCGCGCCCGGGGGGCCAATCCGAGTTCCACGCCCACCTGCTCGGATCCGACCAGGACCAGGGCCGCGCCGTCGACGATGCCGGAGGAGTTCGCCGCGGTATGCACGTGGTCGATCCGCTCGACGTCGTGGTACTTCTGCAGGGCCACCGCATCGAAGCCGCCCAGTTCGCCCATGCCGGCGAATGCCGGTTTCAGCGCCCCCAGGGACTCGACCGTGGAACCGGGGCGACGGTGCTCATCGTGGTCCAGGATGAGCAGGCCATTCTGATCGGTGACCGGGACCACGGAATTGCTGAAGTAGCCGTTGCTCCAGGCATGTTCGGCGCGTTGCTGGGATTGCACAGCGTAGCGGTCCACGTCGTCACGGCTGAAGCCTTCGATCGTGGCGATCAGGTCGGCGCCGATGCCTTGCGGCACGAAATAGGTGTCGTAGTTGGTGGCCGGGTCCATCGCCCAGGCGCCGCCGTCGGAACCGATCGGGACCCGGGACATCGATTCCACGCCTCCGGCGATGATCAGCCGGTCCCAGCCGGATCGGACCTTCTGCGCGGCGGTATTGACCGCTTCCAAGCCGGAGGCGCAAAAGCGGTTCAGCTGCACGCCGGCCACGGTGTTCGGCAGCCCGGCGGCCAGCGCCGCCGTGCGGGCGATCACCGCGCCTTGATCGCCGACCGGGGATACCACGCCGAGGACGACGTCGTCGATCAGCTCGGCATCCAGATTCGGATTGCGTTCGCGCAGCGCGTTGATCTGGCCCACGAGCAGCGAAATCGGTTTGCTTCCATGCAAGGCGCCGTTTTTGCCGCGCCCCCGCGGGGTGCGGATCGCATCGTAGATAAAGGCTTCGGTACTCACGCCTGCACTTCCTCTCTCTGGTCCGTCGTGCGGGCCTGCGAAGGCGGTTCCGACGGCGTTGTTGTCACCATGCCAATAGTGCAAGACTATTGGCGCAGGGTCAATGGGATCACTTCTTGCCGGCTTCGGTTGACCGGGCTTGCAAAGGTTCACGGCCGGAGTCGACGGTTTGCGGAATGGCTTCGTCGATGATCGCGAAAAGCGCTCCGGCGAGCAAAGCGTGGGTCTGCTTTTTGCTGAGCGTCTTGCGCACCAGCCATTCCCGGCCGCCGCTGCGGGCCAGCTGGCCGAAGACCCGGAGCATCGCCCTGATCTGGGTGTGTTTCGCCCCGGAAGCGCTGAGTCCCATTGCTGCCATCAGCCGGTCGACCGATACATTCTCCGCCTCGATGAGGATCTGTTCCAGTTCGGGGTCCTTGCCCAGTCCGTTGGAACCCATGGCGGAAAGCCAGGCGATTCCCGCGGTCTCCAGGTAGTCCAAAAACCAGGCCACGCCGGCGTCGACGCGCTGCGCCATGGTGCCATCGGCGAAGCTGTTGAAATCCATTGCGGGCATGGTCGAGGTTTCCCGGATGACCTCGAGGTAGATCTCCCGTTTCGAACCGAAGTAGTGGTTGACCAAGCCGCGGGCGACGCCGGCCGCACCGGCTATTTGGCTCAAGGAGACTTCCGCATAGGGCAGATCCGAAAACAGTTGTTTCGCGCAATTGAAGATCTGTTCCCGGCGGGCATCCGGACTGAGCCGTTGCCAGCGGGGCTCTGCCGGTTCCGGGGGAAGTTGCAGCTGGCTCATGCGTCCCGCCGGGGTGCCCGGGGATGCCCGCCGAGCGGCACCCCGGTCAAGCCGTTGTGCGCTTGCGTTCGATTGATTGCGCCCGTGGCAATTTGCTCAGAGCGGCGGTAAGTAATTTCGCAATAGCCGTTCACGTTGATACATCCTCAAGCCGAGTGGCCGGTTTTGTTGACCTGGTGCCAATTATTGCGGACTATTGACGCGATGCCAACTACTTTTTTCGTGCCGATCGATCGGAAGTGAAAACGCAGTGATAACTGTTACCGGACTCGCCCAACACCAAGCCTGGCAGGACAAAGCCATGCCTGCGGTCGAAGAAGTGCGTCCGGGGGTGTGGTCGATTCCGGTGGCTTTTCCGGGGAATCCGCTGCGTTACACGCTGGGCTACCTTTTGCGCAGTGACCAGGGTGCGGTTTTCGTCGATCCGGGCTGGGACAGCGACGCCGGTTGGCAGCAGTTGGTCGAGGGCCTGCGAATCGCGGGCATCCAGCCGTCGGAGCTGACCGGAATCGCGGTCAGCCATTACCACCCGGACCACCTGGGCATGGCGGCCCGGCTGAAAGCCGCGTCCGGGGCGTGGCTCGGGCTCGGCGAACACGAAGGGCTGTACCGCGACGATGCCGGTTCCGCGGCCGAATTGCTGGCGGGGGACCGGTCGAAGCTGAGCGAGTGGGGTGTGCCGGCCGATCGGTTGCCGGAGGTTTGCCTCACTGCGGAGATCCTGGCGAAGAGCCGGCAGTCCGGCGAGCCGGATCTGCGCTTCGCCGACGGCGAGCAGCTGCCGGTCCCCGGTCTCTCGATGCGCGCCTTGGCGACGCCCGGGCACACGCCGGGACACCTGTGTTTCCTCGACGAGGCAAAC
This sequence comes from Arthrobacter russicus, assembly GCF_031454135.1. Taxonomy (NCBI): domain Bacteria; kingdom Bacillati; phylum Actinomycetota; class Actinomycetes; order Micrococcales; family Micrococcaceae; genus Arthrobacter; species Arthrobacter russicus. Next base: position 333,381 of record NZ_JAVDQF010000001.1, on the reverse strand, counting down.
TCCCTGTTGTTGACCGGTGACCATATCCTGCCCCGGATCACCCCGCATATTTCACTGGAGTCATTCGGCGCTGCCAATCCATTGGCGGACTACTACGCCTCGTTGGACCGGGTGGATCTGCCCGGCGGCCTGGAGGTCCTGCCCGGCCACGAATACCGGTTCCGCGGACTGGCCGAACGAATCGCGCAGATCAAAGCGCATACCGATCAGCGTTCTGCGGAGGTCCGGCAGGTGGTGTCCGGACAGAGCCCGCACACGGTATGGGACGTCGCCCAGGTGTTGACCTGGTCCCGGGGCTGGGATTCCCTGCGCGGCTATACGCTGCGGCTCGCTTTGGCCGAGACCGCAAGCCACCTGGTCTACTTGGAGTCACTCGGCTATCCGGTAGGAATCCCCGGGTTGACCGTGGACTGATTCCCCGGGCCGGCTCTGGACAGACTGCCGCGCGGGTACCAGGCTGTCGATTATGAAGATCAGCATTCTGGATGACTATTTCGACACCTTGCGCGGCTTGCCCTGCTTTCGGAAACTCGATGCTCACGAGGTCACGGTCTGGCGCGATCACGTGCAGGACACCGCAGCGCTGGCGGCGCGCCTGGCGGATGCCGATGCCCTGGTGCTGATCCGCGAGCGGACGGCGATCACCGCGGATTTGCTGGCCGCACTGCCGAAGCTGCAATTGATCAGCCAGCGCAGCGTTTATCCGCACGTCGACGTGGCCGCGTGCACCGACAACGGAGTGCTGCTCTGTTCGGACCTGCATGCGGACACGCCGTCCTATGCGGCCGCAGAGCTGACCTGGGCGTTGATCATGGCAAGTGCTCGGCAGATCCCGCAACAAGTGAATTCGCTGCGGGCCGGAAACTGGCAGACCGGGGTCGGCCGAACGCTTCGCGGCCAGACCTTGGGCATCTTCGGCTACGGCCGGATCGGCAAGGTGGTGGCCGGTTACGGCGCGGCCTTCGGCCTGCAGGTCTTGGTCTGGGGGAGTGCGGCGGCACGCGCCAGGGCAACAGCGGACGGCTATCCGGTAGCGGCCGACCAGGCGGACTTCTTCAGCCAAGCGGATGTGCTTTCGTTGCATATGCGCGCGGTACCGGCCACCAAAGGGATCGTCGGCGCGGCGGACCTGGCTCGGATGAAGCCGACCGCCACTTTGGTCAACACCAGCCGTGCGGCGCTGATCCAACCGGGTGCGTTGCTCGCCGCCTTGGACCAGGGCCGGCCCGGTGCCGCTGCGGTGGATGTTTTCGACGCCGAGCCCTTGTTGGATCCGCTGGATCCGCTGCTCAGCTCGCCCAAGGTTTTGGCGACGCCGCACATCGGGTACGTCACCGAGGAGGAGTGGGATCTGCAATTCGGCGACATCTTCGACCAGATCAACGATTATGCTGCCGGTGCGCCGAGCAACATGATCAACCCCGAAGTCTGGCTCGGCCGAAACGCTTGACCCTGACACCGTGTCAGCCCGTAGACCGGAAGGGTTATGTTCACCATCGGAGATTTCGCCAGACTTGGCCAGGTATCGGTACGGATGTTGCGGCACTACGACGCGATCGGGCTGTTGCGCCCCGCAGTGGTGCGGCACGCCGGCTACCGGAACTATGCTGCCGGGCAATTGGCCCGGTTGAACCGGATCATCGCCTTGAAAGAACTGGCTTCACTTTGGAGCAAGTCGGTTCGATCATCGACGACCGGCTCAGCCCGGAACAGTTGCGCGGCATGCTGCGGCTGCGCCAGGCCGAATTGCAGGCGCAATTGGCCATCGACCGGACTCGGCTGGGCAATGTCGAAGCGAGGCTCCAACTGATTGAAAGCGAGGGCGCCATGCCCCAGGATGACATCCAGATCAAGAGCTTGCCGGCCGTCCGGGTCGCGGAACTGGTCGGCCGGGCGGAAAGTTTCGAACCCGAGTCGATCGGCCCGGTGATCCAGCCGTTGTATCCCGAGTTGTATCGACGGCTCGCGGCCGCCGGGATCAATTCCAGCGGGCCGGGAATCGCCTACTACGAAACCGCCGACGGCGGCGGAGTTGTGGTCCATGCTGCCGCACCGGTGGACGCCGCGGCGATCAGCGACGGCGTGTTCAAGATCGTCGAATTGCCGGCGGTGGCGCAGGCCGCGACCATTGTGCATCGGGGCCCGATGGACAAGGTGATGCCGACCATCCAGACCCTGGCCCGATGGATCGAAGCCAGCGGCTACACCTCAGTGGGGCTGAATCGGGAAGTTTACCTCGACTATGCCTGCAACGACCGCCCGGAAACCTGGGTCACCGAGTTGCAGGAACCAGTGGTCAAAGCCGGCGGCTGACCGGGTTTTCGATCACGGCTGTTCGATCACGGAAAGGATATTGCCGGCAGGGTCCTTGAACCATGCGATCAACGGTCCGCCGTGCCGGTTGATGCCGCGTTCGTCCACGCCCGGGTACTTCTCGAATTCCAGGCCTCGGGCGCGCAGTTCGTCGATCGTGGCTTCGATATCGGGGGTCGGGAAATTCAACACGGTATAAGTCGCCGGCTCGTGGTCCGGCTTCGGATAGATCAAATGGTGCCGGCCTTCGAGGTCGAGCGAGAGCATGCCATTCTGCTCGGACACCTGCAACCCGAGTTTTTCGGTGTAAAAGGATTTCGCTGCGGGCAAGTCGTTGCTGGAAAAGCCACTGAAAGTCTGCGAAACGTTGAACATGGTCGGTCCCTCCGGGCTGTTGGCGTCGGCAGATCTGCTGGCACGGCACATTTTGCGGCGAAGCACAGGATGGCCGCCCACGCCCGAATCTACACCGGTCGGAGTCGGTTCGGGAGTCCGGGCCGGGCTGATTCAGCGCTCGGCCCGGACTCCGGCTGCGATTCCGGTGCGGACCGGGGCGCTCCGCCGTTTGTCGATCACCGAAATGATGTTGCCGGCTGGATCTTTGAACCAGGCGACCAGAGCACCGCCCCGCCGCATGATGCCGTCGTCGTCCACTCCCGGGAACTTTTCCACCATCATGCCTCGGGCCGCGAGTTCGCCCACCGCGGCTTCGACGTCGGCCACGGGCAGGTTGAGCGCGATATAACTGGGCGGCAGATGGTCCGCCTTGGCCTAGATCAAGTGGGTTGGGCCTGGGCCCAGATGGAGCGACAGCATCCCCCGGTGTTCGGTGATCCGGAAGCCGAGGATTGCCGAATAGAACTTCCGTGCGGAGTGGATGTCGTCGCAGGAGAACGAACTGAAGACCTCGTCGGATTCGAACATGACCTGGCTTTCCACTGCGGATCGGAGACAAAGCCCAGATTAGCCCGGGACGCGGAGCAGCAAGGGTCGCAGCGGCCGTTCCGCGCCGCGACAGACCGGCAGGACCGGTTCCGAGAATGCAGGTGGAGCGTTCGGTGCTGGATACCCTGGGGGAATGAACCCCGACTCCTTCCAACTGAGCGATCTGCGCCGCTCACCAGACGTAGAGGCTGCGAATCTCTTCGCTTGGGACGCCAGCGATGGATATCTGCTCGAGGCTGTGGCGCAGTATCTGCCGGATCTGGCCGAGCCGGCTGATCAACTGGTGCTGCTGAACGACTCCTACGGCGCCCTGTCCTTCGGCATGGCCGCCCGATTCGGCGTCAAGGGGATCCGGGTGCAGCAAGACCTCTGCACCGGAGAGCAGGCTTTGCGTGAAAACGGCGAGCGGCTGGGCATCGAGCTCGGCGCCCGGCAGCGTTCCTTGCTCGTCGACGGCGGCGCGGCGTTGCTCAGCGGTGCCCGCTTGGTGCTGCTGAAGCTGCCCAGGGGATTGGCCGAGTTGGAGCAGACGGTGCAGGCGATTGCGCGCCATGCCGATCCCGGGGCGGTGCTGTTGGCAGCCGGCCGGGTCAAACACATGAGCCTGGCGATGAACGCGGTGCTCGCCCGTTATTTCGGCACGGTCCGCGCTTCACTGGCGCAACAGAAGTCCCGGCTGCTGACCGCGACCGATCCGGCGTTGCCGACCGACGCAGTGGGGTTCCCGCTGTCTGCCACGGTCCAGGCGGCGCCCGGGCTGGAGCTCGAGGTCCGGGCGCATGGCGCGGTATTTGCGGGCGCCGCCCTGGACATCGGCACCAGGTTTTTGCTCGATTCGCTGACCGAACCACAGCTGCCACAGGTCGGCACGGTGATCGATCTGGGTTGCGGCACGGGCCTGCTGGCCACCCGGGCGGCATTGCTGCGGCCCGAATCGAAGGTCATCGCGACCGACCGTTCGGAGGCCGCGATCCGATCTGCTGCGGCGACGGCGGCCGCCAACGGCGCGCGGAACGTGACGGTCTTGCAGGACGATGCCGGGCAGAGCCTGCCGGCAGGCTGCGCCGACTTCATCCTGCTGAATCCGCCGTTCCACAGTGGCGCGGCGGTGCACACTGGCGTCGCCTTGAAGCTCTTCGCCGCGGCGGCGCGCTTGCTGGCCCCGGGCGGTCGGCTCTGGACCGTCTACAACCGGCATTTGGACTATCGGCCGGCGTTGCAGCGAACCATCGGCCCGAGCCGGGCGATCGCCCAAGGCCCGAAGTTCACCGTGCTGGAATCCACCCGCCGCTGACGGGGCCGATGCCGGCTCGGGACGATGGCTGCCCGGACGGCTGGAGGGTACTGGGTCAGTCGGCCAGCACTGCGTTCACCACGTGATCGCCCAAGGCCCGGAACTGCGGATTGTCGTCCGAGTTGGCGAGCAATGCGGTGCCCAGATTCAGCGCCCAGCCCCGGGCCCGTTGCCACAACGCCGGATCGGGGCCGAGTGCGGCGCCGACCTCTTGTTGGAAGCGGGATCTGGCTTCGGCGTCGAAAAGGATCCAGCCCGCTGCCAGGTCGACTGCGGGATCGCCACCGGCCAGATCGCCGAAGTCGATGATCGCGCTGATCTGCTGCTGTTGCACCAGGATGTTCGCGGAGTGCAGATCGCCATGGATCCAAAACGGTTCGCATTGCCATTCCGGAATCTCCAGGACTTCTTCCCAAACCGCGATGATCTGGGCCGAATGAGCGGTGTCGAGCGTCTCCATCCGGTGCCGGAAGGCCCGGTCCCGACGGCGTAATGGCACCCCGCGGACCGGGTTCTGCGGGGCATCCGCGGCAGCCGGCCGGTGCAGTGCAATGACGAATTCCGCGAGTTGCCCGACCAAACCGCGGTGTTCGCTGGGGGCTGAATCGATCGCCGGTCGACCGGCGAACCAGGGGCCGATGGTCCAAGGCCAGGGAAAATGCGCTCCCGGCTGGCCGATCCGGATCGGAACCGGCAAGGGCAGGCTGGTCAGTTCCGCGATCTGCGGCAAGAATAGTTGTTCATTGCGCAATAGTTGGACTGCGATCTCCCGACGCGGCAACCGGACCACGAAATCCGAACCGAGTCGGAAGACCGCGTTATCCCAACCATTCGATAATGTGTGTACAGGTAGATGTGCCAAGTCGGGGTGTTGTTCACGGAGCAAACGGGTGACCAATGCTTCGTCGATCGGCACTTCGGCAGCGGGCATATTCGCCATCGGGAGAGATCCTTCGGTGGTTTGGATTAAGACCGAGATTACCCGGCCGCAACGGCGGATGGGGATCCGCGAGTTTTAGGGACGAGGTTAGATTGCCAGAAGCAAAGGCACTGGTGCGCAGACGCGGTACCAACCTGCCACGAATGGGAGACTTCAATCTTTCGGTGATCCTGGATGCGATTCGTCGCAGTCCGGATGGGGTGAGCCGGGTCGAACTCGCCGGCATCGTCGGCCTCGCGGCGCAGACCGTGTCCAATATCTGCCGGAGGCTGCTGGATCAGAGCCTGATCGTCGAGGCCGGCAAATACGGCAGCGGCCCCGGCAAGCCGCGGACCATTTTGCGGCTCAACCCGGCGGGGATGTATGCGATCGGCGTGCATCTGGACCCGGCGGAAACCAATTTCGCTTTGCTCGACCTCACCGGTTCGGTAGTGATTTCGCGCAAGCTGCCGACCCGTGCGGACGCAGATCCCCAGGAGACGCTCGACGGAATCGCCGAGGAGATCAACTCGATGATCGCCGAGCGGAGCATCCATCGGAGCAAGATCGCCGGACTGGGTGTCGCCACCCCGGGACCGATCGATCCGGTGGCCGGGGCCGTCGTCGAACCCCCGCACATGCAGCGCTGGGGCAAAGTCGCGTTGCGTGATCAACTGCAGAAGGCCGTCGATCTGCCCGTGTTGCTGGACAAGGACGTCACGGCAGCCGCGGTCGCCGAAATTTGGGCAGGCGGCGCTTCAGGTGCCGGGAGCTTCATTTTCGTCTACATGGGCACCGGCATCGGCAGTGGCCTGGTGCTCGACGACGAAGTCGTGCGCGGCAGTTCTGGAAATGCCGGCGAAGTCGGCCACATCATCGCTGATCCGGACGGACCCGGGTGCGATTGCGGCCAACGCGGCTGCGTGAAGGTGACGTGCATGCCGGAGAACATCGTGGCCGAGGCGCGGACCGCCGGGGTGAAAGCGGTTCTGGCCGCGAGTCCCGACTCGTTGCAGGAACAAGTAGCAGCGTTGGCCGAGGCCGCAGAGTCCGGGGACGAACAGGCCATCAATGTGCTGGACCGGGCAGCCGAACGTTTCGCGGTGGCGGTGTCTGCGCAGACGAATTTGCTGGATGTGGACCATGTGGTCTTCGGTGGCCCCTTCTGGAAGCATTTCGAAGCGGCCTTCCTGGCGAAGCTGCCGGCCCGGCTGACCGCGCGCAGCGCCACCGCCAAGGTGCACGGCATCGAGGTGATGAGCACCGGTGTGGGCAGCGATGTCGGAGCGGTAGGTGCGGCCTGCCTGGTGCTCGAAGACTCCTTCGGCCCGCACGCTGCGAGCCTGGTGCTGGCCAGCGAAGAGTAGCCGCTCAGTGGACCGGCGGGTTCGGTGCCAGTCCCAGCAGTTCGATCGAGCTGGCCCGCATCTCCATTTTCCGGATCTTCCCGGTGACGGTCATCGGGAACTCCTGGACAATCAGGACGTAGCGCGGGATTTTGTGCTTGGAGAGCTTGCCGGCGCAGAATGCGGCGATTGCGGCCTGGTCGATCGGTTGGGCCCCGGCGCGCAAGGTGATCCACGCGCAGAGTTCTTCGCCGTGCTCGGGATCCGGTACTCCGACGACCTGGACATCGGCGATATCGGGATGCGTGTAGAGGAACTCTTCGATTTCCCGGGGGTAGAGGTTTTCCCCGCCGCGGATCACCATGTCCTTGATCCGGCCGACGATGGTGACGTAGCCGTCCTCGCGCATTTCGGCGAGATCGCCGGTGTGCATCCATCGAGCCTGGTCGATGGCCTCGGCGGTCTTCTGCGGGTCCTCCCAATAGCCCAGCATGACTGAGTATCCACGGGTGCAGAATTCCCCCGGTGTGCCCCGGGGCACGGTCAACCCGGTCGCCGGGTCCACGATCTTGACTTCCAAATGCGGGTGCACCCGGCCCACGGTGGCAGTCCTCCGCTCGACGTCGTCGTCGGGCCTGGTCTGCATCGACACCGGTGAGGTTTCGGTCATCCCGTAGGCGATCGCTACCTGCTCCATGTGCATCTCGGTCATGCAGCGTTTCATCACCTCGACCGGGCAGGGCGAGCCGGCCATGATCCCGGTGCGCAGGCTGGAAAGGTCATAGCCGGCGAAATCGGCGAGGTTCTGTTCTGCGATGAACATCGTCGGCACGCCGTAGAGCGCGGTGCATTTTTCGTCCTGGACGGTTTGCAGGGTGCGGGCCGGATCGAACGCCGGCCCAGGGATCACGATGGCCGCGCCGTGGCTGGTTGCGCCGAGATTGCACATCACCATGCCGAAGCAATGGTAGAAGGGGACCGGAACGCAGATCCGGTCCTGGTTGGTGATCCGGATGGTCTCGGTCACGAAGAAGCCGTTGTTCAGAATGTTGTGGTGGCTCAGCGTGGCGCCCTTGGGGAAACCAGTGGTGCCCGAGGTGTACTGGATGTTGATCGGATCGTCGGCGGAGAGTTCCGCGGCCCGGTCCGCCAGGGCCGAATCGGGCAGGTCCCGTCCCGATTCGATCAACCGCTGCCAGCTCGGATCATCGATGTACACGGCGTCGGCCAATGCCGGGCACTCGGGCCGGACGGCGTCGATGAGTTCCCGGAAGGCCGAGTTTTTGAAGCCGACCTGGGCGATGATCATCCGCATGCCGGACTGGTTCAAGGCATAGGCGAGTTCGTGTTGCCGGTAAGCCGGGTTGACGTTGACCAGAATTGCACCGATCTGCGCCGTGGCGTATTGCACGATCACCCATTCGGCGCAATTGACCGCCCAGATGCCCACCCGGTCGCCTTTCCGGATTCCGGAACCAAGCAGTCCGCGGGCGAACTCGCCGACGGCGTCGGCAAGTTCGCGATAGCTCCACCGCCGTCCAGTGGCGGCTTCGACCAACGCTTCCCGCTCGCCGTGCTCGGCGGCGATCCGGCTGAAGTTCGCACCGATGGTTTCGCCGAGCAACGGCAACTCCGAGACGCCGGATGAATAGGAAGGCAGCTGGGGCCACGTCGTTGTAGTCATGGGGAAACGCTATAACGCCAGCTCTGCCGGCGGTAGGGACGCGACCCGGGCGGATGGGGAGATCTGCCCATTGCACAGCATGCCGTGATTGGATTGGATGGAATTTGATGTCCGGCCCGGTGCACGAGTTTGCCGGGCGAGACCAAACGGCCGCGTTGACGGGGGAGCATGCCGGACGATCGAGAAGCAGTGGAGCCGCAGATGAACCAGATGACCGCAGCGCGGGTTGCCCCGGAGGATTTGCAAAGCGCGCAAGCCCTTTTGGCCGGGATATCCCGGAGTTTCGAAGGCAAAGTGGTGGGTCAGGCCCGGCTGCGGGAGACCCTATTGATCGGATTGATGACCGGCGGCCACATCCTGCTCGAAAGCGTGCCGGGCCTGGCCAAAACCACCGCGGCGCAGACCTTGGCCGATACCGTGAGCGCTCAGTTCCACCGGATCCAGTGCACCCCGGACCTGCTGCCCAGCGACATCGTGGGCACCCAGGTCTACGATGCCTCGAAGGGCGTCTTCAATACCCAGTTGGGTCCGGTGCACGCCAACTTGGTCTTGCTCGACGAGATCAACCGGTCGAGCGCGAAGACGCAGAGCGCGATGTTGGAGGCCATGCAGGAGCGCCAGACCAGCATCGGCGGTGTGGTGTATCCGCTGCCGGACCCGTTCCTGGTGTTGGCCACGCAGAACCCGATCGAGCAGGAAGGAACCTATCAGCTTCCCGAAGCCCAAATGGACCGGTTCATGCTCAAGGACGTGCTGGACTATCCGACGCCAGCCGAAGAAGCGGAGGTGATCCGCCGGATCGATGCCGGAGTTTTCGCGCCGGAAGCAAAGCCCACCGCTGTCGCGGGCTTGGACGACGTGCGCAGGCTGCAGGCATTGACCCGCCGGGTCTACATCGATCCGGCGATCGTCCGCTACATCGTCGGGCTGGTCTATGTGACCCGGCACGCGGGGCATTACCTGGACCCGAAGTTGGCCGGATTCCTGGAGTTCGGCGCCAGCCCCAGAGCATCGATCGCGTTTTCCCAGGCATCGCGAGCGGTGGCCCTGCTCAACGGCAGGGACCACGTATTGCCGGAGGACGTCAAGGGTCTGGCGCATCGGGTGCTGCGGCATCGGGTGCTGCTCGGCTTCGCTGCGGTCGCCGAGCAGGTCCAGGTGGAATCGGTGATCGACGCAGTCCTCGCTTCCGTGCAAACCCCCTGATTCGGCGATGGCGACGCTTCTGCAGAAGGTGAAGTCGAAGATGTTCATCTTCGCGCACCGAAAAGCCCACAGCATGCTCGACGGCGAATACGCAGCGGTTTTCCGCGGCCGGAGTTTGGACTTCGACGACCTGCGGGGCTATGTGCCCGGTGATGAAGTCCGGGACATCGATTGGAAGGCGACCGCCAGGCATGGTTCGCCCCTGATCCGCAGGTATGTTGCGGTCCGCAAGCAGACCGTGCTGCTGCTCGCGGACACCGGTCGGAATATGGCTGCGGTCGCCAAAGGCGGGGAGAGCAAAAAAGAACTGACCGTGCTGCTGCTCGGCGTCCTCGGCTACTTGGCCTTGAAGCACGGGGACCAAGTGGCCTTGGTGCACGGTGATGCGAGCGGTACCGTGATGAGTGCCGCCAAAGGCGGCGAAGCCCACTTGGAGTCGTTGCTGCAGACCGTGGACCGGGAAACCTCCCTGGCCTCGGCGGATTCGGAGCTGACCGGGCAACTCGATTTCATCGCGCAGCACGTCAAGACCCGGACGCTGCTGATCGTGGTCGCCGACGAACTCGCGGCAAGTCCGGAGCTGGCTGGTTTGCTGCGCCGGTTGCGTGCCCAGCACGAAATCCTGTGGCTGACTCTGGAAGATGCGGACCTTCGCGATCCGGCATGGGGCGCGGAGCCGCTTGGGGTGCAGCAGATGCAGCCCGTGATGTCCTTTCTGGCTAGCGAGCCCGGCTTGGCCGCCGAATACGGTGCCGCGGTGCAGGCCCGGCGGCAGCGCCTGGCCGATCTGCTGGGCCGCGAAGGGATCTCCGCGGAATGGTTGGGCCACAGCGCGGACGCGGTGCCAACGGTTTTCCGCCTGTTGGAGAGGCACCGACGTGCCGGGAAGTAGCGGTGGCTTTTTCCCGCCGGTCGGTTACGCCTGGTTCTGGCCGGCCGCCGGAGTGTTGCTATTGCTGCTGGCCGGCGCTTGGCTGGGCTTCGTCTTCTGGTGGACTCGGAAACTGCGGATCGCGCCGGGCGAAGCCCCGACGCCACTGCCGCCGCGGCGGCTGCCGCCGGTCCGCTCGAAGTATTCCGCGCTGATCGATGAGATCGCGCACCGCCACCGGCGCGGTGACATCGATGCCCGGGAGGCCAACCAGCGGCTCAGCGCGGCGGTGCGGGGATTCACCCGGGAGGTCACCGGAGTCGCTTCGGATCGGATGACGCTCAGCGAGCTGCAGGCGATCGGATTCCCGCCGGTGGTGGACGCGGTGGAATTCTTCTACCCGGTCGAATTCGGCCTGCAGAGCGCCCGCGAAGTCGAGCATTCCGTGTCACTGGCGCATCAGGTGGTGCGGGCATGGCCTTAGTCTTCTGGTGGTTGCTGCCGATCGGTGCGGCCTTGCTCTTGGGCGTGCTCTATTGGGCTTGGCGCGGACCGAAGCGCGAACGCCGCCGCACACCGGTGGCACACGCCGATCGGCTGACCGGGTTGCCGGGGTACCGTGCGGCCTTGGCCCGCCGACGGCTCTGGACCGGGGTATTGGCGGGCTCGGCCCTGCTGCTTTGCCTCGGTGCGCTGATCGCGGCATCGCGGCCGGCCGTGCCGCAGAACAACAGCCCGCAGTCGAACAACCGGGACATCATGCTCTGCCTGGATGTTTCGGGCTCCATGGTGGATGCGGATGCCGAACTCGTCCAGGTCTTCAATGACTTGGCGCAGAACTTCCGCGGCGAACGGTTGGGCATGGTCATCTTCGATTCCTCGGCCGTGCAGGTTTTCCCGCTCACCGACGACTATGAATTCGTGCGCGAACAGCTCACTGCAGCGCACACTGCAATGTCGGATCAGAGCAAAGACACCGGATTCTTCGATGGCACCTACGGCGGCAAAGGATCGTCGCTGATCGGCGATGGTTTGGCGACCTGCGTGAACGGATTCCCGCAGACCCCGGATGCGCTCCGTTCCCGGACCGTGGTCTTCGCCACCGACAATGTGCTGCTCGGACGGCCGCTGTTCAGCCTGGACCAGGCTGCTGCCCTGGCCGTCGGGAAGTCGGTGCGGGTGTACGGCATCAATCCGAACGGCCCGGAAGCCACCGGCACGAAGGCCAGCGCCGCCAGGCAACTGCAAGCCGCCGTGGAAAAGACCGCCGGGGCCTACTATCCGCTCGGGGATCCGGCGGCGGCCAAGGACATCGTGGCCCAGGTCCAGGCGACTGAAGCGCGACGGATCGAGGCAGCACCGCGGATCAACCTCCGGGATCAGCCGGAACCCTGGCTCGCCGTGGCCGGCCTCGGACTGGGCGGGCTGATCTTCGGAGCTTGGCGGTTGCGCCGATGAGTTTCGCGCCGTGGTTCCCATGGTGGGTGATCCTGCTGGCCGGTTCCGGATTGCTGGTTTGCTGTCTTTGGCTGGCATTCCGCGAGCGCGGCCGTCGGATCAGTTGGCTGCGCCGGGGCGCGATGGTGCTGTTGCTGGCTTTGGCGTTCCTGCGTCCGGGCGTGGGCGGAGCCGATGCGAGTTCTGCGGCAACGCAGCTGGACGTGTTCTTCGTGGTGGACACCACGAGCTCGGTCGTCGCCCAGGACTTCGGCGATGGTCAGCCTCGGCTGACCGGGGTGAAAGCGGACATCACGTCGATCGCTGCAAAACTGCCCGGAGCGTCGTTTTCGCTGATCGGGTTCGCCCAAGATGCCCGGGTCCTGGTTCCGTTGACCAGCGATGCGAACGCATTGACCAACTCGGTGGACGGGCTGAGCCCGGAGATCACGGTCTATTCGCGGGGCTCGTCGGTGACCGTGGCGGCCAAGAGCTTGGCTGCCCGGCTGGAAGCGGCGAAGCGCGCGCACCCGGACCGGGCGCGGGTGGTCTACTACCTGGGCGACGGCGAACAGACCGCGGCCACGGCGCCGGCTCCGTTCGACCTCCCGGAAGGGCTGGTCTCCGGGGGAGCAGTGTTGGGCTATGGCACCTCCGCCGGCGGCCGGATGCTGGTGAATTCCGGGTTCGGAAACGGCCTTGGCCCGGGCTACATCCAGGATTACTCGACCGGCTCCGATGCAGTGTCGAAAATCGATGAAAACATGTTGCGGTCCATTGCCCAGCAGCTGCGGGTCGGCTATGTGCACCGGGCTGCGGGCGATGGAATCGATGCGGCGATGACCGGGGTCCAGGCAGGCGTCCTGAGGATCGACGGGCAGAGCCAGGTGCGCGCACAATTCGAGTTGACCTGGATTTTCGGCCTCGGCCTGACGGCTTTGGCCGGTTGGGAGCTCTTCGGCGCCGGCCGCGAGCTCCGGCGATTGGCTCCGCCGGCGGCCGGTATTGCCCGCCCGAGCAAAGGAGCGCCATGACGAATCGAATTCTTTCGCCCGAACGGGAGCGGCTGGAGCCGGCGGTCCTGGCCGCGCCCTGGCAGCCGGGATCGCGGCAGGACCGGCAGGCGAAATTGCGACTGCGGCGGAAACTGCTGCTGGTCTCGGCACCTCTGCTGCTGTTGCTGCTGTTGCTGGCGGCGAAGACCTTGAGCGTGGGAATCGCTTCGGCCCAGCTCGAGAGTGCCTTCGCGAAAGGCGACGCCGCCGGCGTGCATGCCGCTGCCGGCGTGCTCAAAGTCGCCAATGTGATTGAGCCGTACAAGGCTTGGTTCAACGATGGTGACGGCTACCTGCTCAGCGGTGACTTCGAGTCCGCGAAGCCCGAATTCGAACAAGCTCTGGCGCTGGCGCCCAGCGCGGAATCCTGCCGGGTCCGGGTCAATCTGGTGCTCACCGTGGAAAAGCTCGGAGATGCCAAACGCGCAGCAGGGGAGCAAAACGCGGCGCAGGCCTTGTACGACCAGGGAATCGGTGTCATCGATGCAGCCCCGCAGGGCTGTTTCCAGGCTGGTTCGAGCGGGAATCAGCAAGGAGAGGGGCAGCAGCTCCAGGACGCCAAAGGCAGGCTGCAGCAGAAGTCGGAGCAGTCGCAGCAAGGCCAGAACGGGCAGAATCCGGGTCCAGCAGATCCGTCGCAGAGCCCTGATCCGAGCCAGCTCGATCAGCTGAACCAACAGAACAAAGATGCGCAACAGGACCGCAACGATGGCACCAGGTTGCGCGACGGTGCGGGCAACCCGGTGCCCTTCGATCCGAACGCCAAGCAATGGTGACCGATTTTCCGGTCCAGGGCTAGAGTTGGCGCATGACGCCGATGAGTTTGCCCTGGATCACCGTGATTTTCGCGATCGTCGCCGCTTTGATCCATGGATATTTCTGGTTGTTGGAGTCGGTCCGCTGGCGGCGGCCATCGGCATGGCAGCGCTTCGGCGTGAAAGACCAGGCCGAAGCCGACATGCTCGCGCCGATGGCCTTCAACCAGGGCTATTACAACCTGGCGCTGGCGGCCGGAAATCTGCTGGGCGCGGTGCTGCTGTGCACCGGAGCTGCCGGAACGGTGTTGTTCGGTGCCGGTCTAGTCGCGATGTCGTGCTTCACCATGGTGGTTGCAGCGGTTGTGCTCTTGGTCAGCAAACCCGGGTTCATCGTGCCGGCGCTCATTCAGGGCGTGGCGCCACTCATTGCAATATTCGGATTTCTGGGCCTTCGTGCCATCTGAACTGCATTAGTAGCCGGTCCAAAGGCTTAGAAGCCATCTTAATTCGGCGAAATATTCGGCGGCGATTTGCCAGCACGGCCTGCGCTTCTTAGAGTGGGAAGCACGTTACTGAACGTAACATGTCAGCGATCCCCGGACTCCGGGGGTGTGGGTGCCCCCATGTGGGCCTGACATTTGCACAGTCCGATCGGCTTCCTCCGCGCACTCCTGCCGGTGGAGTACGGACCGGCTGTTTTTCCGATGGCAGCTGCTTCGCTAGGAGCAGCACGATGGTCAAGGTCTGCAAATGTCCCCACCGAGTATTATTTCCAACCCCCTCGAGACGCTCTCCGGCCCGGCTCCTGCTCCGCAGAACGCGCCGATCGCGCTCTCCTATGAACTGTTCCCGCCGCGCAGTCCGGCTGCCGACGAGCACCTGTGGACTACGATCCGGGAACTCGAAAGCACCAGCCCGGACTATGTCTCGGTCACCTATGGTGCCTCCGGATCCAATCGCGACACCGCGGTGGACCTGTTGCACCGGTTGTTGCAGGAGACCAGTCTGCGTCCCTTGGCACATCTGACCTGCATCGGCAACACCGCAGACGAGTTGGCCGCGATCATCACCGATCTGTTGGAGCACGGTGTCCGGGGAATCCTGGCGCTGCGCGGCGACCGGCCGACTGATGGCAGTGCGGAACCCCGAGCCGGCGCGTTGAACTACGCCCAAGACCTGATCGAACTGATCCGCAGGGTGGAGCAGCGCCGCTCGGCGATGCTCGCCGCCGGGAAAGTCGCGATCGGAGTCGCCGCCTATCCGGCCCGGCACCCGGAATCGCCCAGCGTGCAGCACGATGTCGAGGTTTTGCTCGCCAAACAGCGTTCGGGCGCCGATTT